>PLNO01000143.1 GCA_003141795.1 Spirochaetaceae bacterium
GAGGGGGCGCGCATACGCGCCAAGAGGGGGCGCGCATACGCGCCAGGGCCACGAGCACGTCTCAGAGCGGACTTGCGCCGGACCGCGGAGATGGCTACTGTGGGCGCATGCTCCCCAGAGAACGCGTCGAAGCCGCACTTTCCTACCGGACCCCTGACCGCATAGCGCTGCAGGTGCACCCCTCGCCGGCAGGTCTCCACGACCATGGCCAGAAGTTGCTCGATCTCATGCGCTCCTGCGACCACGACTTCGGGGACGCTGCGCTGTTCACCATGCCGCAGCCCCCCGCTGCAGAGGAGTTCGACGCCGACGGACGCTACCACGCCATCCGCACCGACGCGTGGGGCACCACCTGGGAGCATCGGATCTACGGCGTGTGGGGGCATCCCATTGAGTGGCCGCTGAACGACCTTGCCGCGCTTTCCACCTGGCACGCGCCGAGTGCGCCGGAGGAATCGGGTCCTGCCTTCGAGCAGGAGAAGGCCGCGGCATGCCTGCAGAGGAAGACCTGGTACCAGGTCGCTGATGTCGGCGCCCTCTTCGAGACTCTCCGGTGGGTGCGAAGGTTCGAGCTCATCCTGATGGATATCGAGGACGATACGCCCGAGGTGAACAGGATCGCCGACGTCATCAACGGGTATAACGCGTCGCTCGTGACCCACGCGTTGCACCTCGGCGCGGACGCGGTGGCCTTCGGGGATGACCTCGGCACGCAGAACGCGCTCATGATCTCACCCGATGCGTTTCGGCGTTTCTTCAAGCCGCGCTACGCTGAGCTTTTCTCACCCGCCGTGCGGGCGGGCAGGCGCGTTTTCTTCCACTCGTGCGGTCAGGTCAGCGTGGTGCTGCAGGACCTGCGCGAGGTGGGCGCCGACGCGCTCTGGCCGCAGCTCCCCCTGTACGATCTGAAGGAGCTCGCCCGCCGTTGCCGGGACCTGGGCATCGCCGTTCAGATCCACCCCGATCGGGGGGAACTCATGCAGCGCGGGACCCCGTCGCGGGTGCGCGACTCCGTCCGGCGGCTCCTGGACGTCTTCGATACCGCGCACGGCGGTTCATGGCTGTACATCGAGATCGACCCCGGTTTCCCATGGCCCAATGTCGAGGCGCTGTTCTCTGTTGCAATGGAAGCGCGACGCCGGTAGGAAACCGAAGCGCCGATCAGTTCGCGCTATGCCGCTCGAGCTCCATCCGGGACAGACGGGTCTCGATGCCCTGCGGCGAGCCTTTGCCCTGGATCTGCGTCAGGTAGGTGATCCCTGTCCTGTCCATACCGGTGCTGAGATAACTCACGGCAACATAGAAGAGCATCGCCGCCTTCACCTGGTCATTGCGCTCCCTGTCGATCCGCGACAGGAGGCTGCCCTCGTTCGAGCGGTCGGTGAGAAACCGTGCGACATCACGCTGCCATGAATCGGGGGGCGTCCGGGAGAGCACCGGCTCGAGGAGGGCGGGGACGAGAGTCTGCCGGCCCGCTCTCTGTGCGCAGAGAGCGGCGCACAGCGCATACGACGGCTGTTCATCGTCGAACGCGTACGCTTTGAGGAAAGCCCCCCTGGCCTTGTCCCAGTCGCCCGCCTGCCATGCCAGTGCGGCCACGGGCGCATACGCGTAGCCGTAGTCGGGCTTCAGCGCCACGACCCGGTCCCAATCAGCAAGGGCGGCCTGCGCGTCACCCGTCGAGTCCAGCACCTGGGCGCGCAGGGCGTAGGTCTCGAACTGATCGGGATCGAGCCTGATCGCCATGGAGAAATCGGCCACAGCCTCTTCGCGCCGAGCCTTCTGGAGGTAGATCCTTCCCCTGTCGATGTACGACCACGCATACTGGGGGTCGAGACGAATTGCCTCCGTGAGGTCTTCCAGTGCGCCCTGAGAATCCGAGAGGCTGCGGCGTGTGCGCGCCCTGTCGATGTAGGCGAAAGGGTAGTCCGGCTGCACGGCGATCGCTCTGGTGTACAGGTCCTCTGCCGTGTGCCAGTCCGCGGCAGCGGCTCGGATCGCCCCCTGGCCCAGGAGAGCGGTGAGATTGGTCGGGGAAAGCTCGAGTGATTTCGCGAAGAGGGGTGCCGCAGCGGTGGGATTCCCGCGAGCCAGCGCGAGGTCACCGAGCGCCGCGAAGGCATCGGCATGGGCAGGGTCGATGCCGACAACATCACGCAGGAGCGCCTCCTGCGCATCGACATGGCCTTCCAATCCCTCCACGAGTGAGAGGTTATAGAGCGCTTCGGTGTTGCGCGGCTCGGCGGCGATCACGAGGTTGAACTCCTCCCGCGCCTCCACGAGCCTGCCGGCGATCATCAGAAGGCGCGCGTGCAGAACGCGCGTGGCCGAGCTCTGCGGATGCTCCGCGAGTGACTGCTCGTAGCTTTTGAGAGCTTCCTCGGGCCTGCCCGTGGCGATTGCGGCGCTCATGCTCTGGTAGGGAACATCGGATGTCGCCTGCGGAGACTTTTCGGCCGAATGCGAAGGGGCGAGACACGCAGTGAGCGTGGCTGCGATGAGAAGCGTTGCAAGGGCGGCCGCCGCGAGGGCTGTCGCGCGCAATCGACGACGCATGGAACCCGGTATGCATACAGCTCCACGTTGAATCTTTCAAGCCCCCCTGATAAAATCCTTGGCGATGCAGAAATCCCCGGCACGCTCCCGGCTCGTCCCCGTCGTCTACGGCGGAGTGATTGTTCTTCTCGTCGTCCTCGCCGTCTTCGCCCGCGGGTTCTCGCAGAACGTGGGTGACGCGCGTGTGGCCGGCCGTTACACGATGTTCCCCCTCTTTTCCTCGCGTGCCCCCCAGCAGGTCACGGTCTCCTGGAACGGGATCGCGCTGCGCTTCTCCGCCTCCACGACCCCCGCACTGCGCGGCTTCGAATCCGTCGGCGCCGCCGCCGACCTCCTGTTCGACGGCGACACGCGGCTGCGCCTCGTTGCCGGCAGCGACTCCGGCGGGTCCCTCTTCCTCTCCGCCATGGCGGGGCCTTCGGGAAGCGCGCTCGTCATTCCCTATTCCGTCACCGGGATGCTCCAGGAGACGCCGGCCGGTTCCGCGCTTGCCTGGCAGCGGGCAGGAAGGACTTTCCTCCTTACCCTCCCTTCCGGCGCGACACTCGATACCCAGGCGCGGACCCTCTCGCTCCCCGCCGGTTCCAATCTGCAGGCCACCCTCGCCCCCGCGGGCGTTTCGGCGACTGCGATGGCCGTGCGCGCGGCCCCTGCGCGTGCGCCGGCACAGTCCGCATCGCGCATTCCGGATGAGAAATCGATGCCGTCCGCGGAGCAGCTGAAAGCGGCCGTCGCGCTGTTCGCGGACAAGGCCTATGCGGGGTGGTCGGGGTCGCGCATCTCAGGGCAGCAGTGGACGATGCCGGACGGGACGACGGGCTTCTCTGAGCCGCTCGGGATCGGCCTCCTGGCGGAATCCATCGCCCGCGGCACATGGCAGCGCTTCTTCCCGTTGTGGTCGGATGCCCTGGCGGCGGCGCAGCAACGCTCCCCACAGGCTCCCCTGACGTTGGAGAGCAGCACGTACGTCGGTGGCATCCGCGACTTCGCCCGTCTGCGCACGGCCAGCGCTCAGGCGGAAATCGGGAAGGTCAGTGCGCTCGTCGCCTCCTCGGACAACGCACTGCTTGCCGTTCCCCGGCTCGTCCCCATCGTGGAAGCTCATGGCTCCGCTGATCTGCTGCAGTCCACCGCATCGTTCCTGTTGTCACGGGACGTTGCCGCGCTTGATCCTGCATCCGCCGTGGGGCTCCTGGAAGGCCTCCTCGACTACGCTGATGCCGGCGCGGCGAACGAGGCGCTCACCCGGGAGTTGAAGACTGTCGTGGAGAAGAGCATCCTCCCCAACGTGCGTTCGACCGACAAAGGGGTGTTCTTCGATTCCGGCAAGGATACCGCCGTCGTGCCCGACAGCGTGCGCTGCGGCGCGCTGCTCATCCGAGCGGGCGCAGTGCTCGATTCTTCGCTCGCTGCGGCGGTCGGCCGGGGACTGGTCGCCTCATCCCTGGCGCTGGCCGACGAGTCGGGAACGCTCCCTTCCACTCTGAGTGTGGCTTCGGGCCGCGCGGTACCGCGTGACGGAAAGGTCGCCGCCGAGGCAGTCTACGCCATTCTCCCCGTCGACCGCTATATCCCCCGAGAGACGCCTCTGTCCCGGCAGATCGCACCAGGGGCGTGGATGGGGACGGCTGCGCGCGTGGTGAGCGTGGATTCCACGGCCTCAGGCCTCCGCATCGTGCTGGGATTCCCGGTCGGAATCGCCTGCAACACGGTGATTCAGGGGATCAAGGATTTCTCCCAGGTACGCCTGCACGGCATCCCGTGGCACACGGATCCCACGTATTTCAAGTATTCCGACGGTTGGGCATTCGATACAGCGACGCACGCCTTCTCTCTGAAAATCACCGGACGGGTCGAACAGGAAGAAGTCGACATCCTCTACTGACCGGCGGGGGCACCCTTCACGCGGAACGCTTCCTGGTGCGCTCCGATCCCTTCTCCAGCTCCCTGTACAGGCTGTATACGCTCGCTTCCAGCTCGTTCTTCAGCCTCATCTTCTCCGTCGGGAAGGGCGCGCTGGCGTCGAAACTGATCGGTTTCCCGATGAGGATCGCACCGACGCTCTTGTTGACGGCGATCGGCAGGAACTTCACCGCCCTGCGCGTCTCTTCATAGTAGAGCTTCGCGACATGGATGAAGCCGGTGCAGAACTCGCACAGCACGTCGTTCACCTTCTTCGTCGAATCTTCGGCGAAGACGAGGATGTTTTTCCCCTGCTCGAGCAGCGTGAGGCTCTGACGGATCGTTGCGAGTATCCTCTTGCTCTGGTTGTACACCGGTATGGCGCCGATGTCCTTCATGAGCGCTGCGCAGATGCGACCGATGACCCTCCCCAGCCAGGCGCTGAGGGGAGGCTTGAAGTGCAGCTCCTGCTCGAGGAACTCCGTCTGGATGCGTCGTGCGGCCGTGGACGCATCGGTGACCTCGTGGGAGACCCATGGGTACATCGGGGTCGGCAGGGAGGTGATCACCGACACCGGCCCGAACGAGCCGACATGGTTGGCCACCATGATCACCGGTTCATCCCCCGTGAGATTCGCCGTGCCGTGAAGGCGGGCATTGAAGAAGAGTCTTCGGAGAGCTTTGTAGAAATAGTGGGAAACCATTGTCGGACTCCCCCCGTCGCAGTCTTACATAGGCTGTCTATGTAAAATGTAGCGCGAGCCGTTTGGAATGTCAACGTCGCGGAGGAGCCTATGAGGGAAGCACCTGCTTGGAGCTCTGGTCGTGTCCAAGAACCGCCCTCAGGAGGAGGGGAATGGTGAGGAAGAGGAAGAGTCCGATCGAAATGCCGAGGAGATGGACGAAACCGATCGATCCCCACAGGCTGCGGGCGACGATCGCGCTCCCGATGATGCCTACGAGAATGACGGCAGTAACCTTGATGGCGCGAACGCGGACGCGCACGAACGCCGCCGAAGCGATTCCCAGCAGCAAAAAGAAGACCGCCATCGCCCCGTCCCACCTGCTGAACCCCGACTCAAGGCTGATGAGCGCCTTGGGCAGGAACCCGGCGAACTGGGTCTCGGTCATTATCCAGAGGACGAGCACGGGGATGGGAAGGAGCATGAGGGAAAGAAGGATCCAGTCCCGTCGGGCCACAACGACAGCCATGGATGCGATCAACCAGAGGGTGAAAGCGAAGAGGAGCGCAAGGGCTGCCAGATGCCAGAATGAGGCGGGCGTGCCGCGCCCGTTGAAGAAGTACGCGACTGTGCTGGCGACAGGGTCCAGCGAGTAATAGCTCAGGATGAGCAGGGGCAGTACCGCGTAGCTCATCCACGAGTACAGCCAGTTCGGGCTGCCATTGCGCCAGCCCAGGATGGCAATGACGGCGATGGTGGCGAATACGGCGCCCAGCAGCACCGGCGAGCGCCAGATGTGGGTGGCAAAGAGCGCGGAGACGATGAGGTGGGGCTGGCAGCTGATGAGCGCCTCCGTCCAGCTCCCCCCGCTGTAGGCCTCGTACATGAGCCGGGCGATGAACCGTGCGTCTCCGAAGGAGGCGAGCGCCGCCCGGGCGGCTTCCTCCTCCTGCATGCCTTCCTCTTCGAGGTCCGCCACCTTCTCCTGGAAATGGGAGTACAGCTCGTTGATGACGCGCTGCTCCGTCCTCGGATCCAGATGCAGATGGATTCTGACCTCGTCGAGGTAGCTGCTGATGCCAGCTTGCATCGAAAGTGCCCCTTATGTCTCTGTGGGCTTCATGACCAGCGCCATGGCGCTTGCAAAGCTCTGCCACATCACGAGCTTCTGCTGCAGGAGATCGCGGCCCTTGTCCGTCATGCCGTAATAGCGCCGCTCCTGGCCATTGGGGAGCTTCTTCCACTCCCCCAGGATCAAGCCTTCGTTTTCCAGTTTTCGAAGCGCGGGATAAACTGTGCCTTCCTTGAAACGGAAATACCCGTCGCTGCGCTCCTCGATCTCCTTGATCAGTCGATAGCCGTAAGTCTGGCCGTGCTCGTTGATCAAAAAGAGAAGAAGCGAATCGGTATTTCCGCGGAGGAGGTCGGAGTCGTACCCCGGTGAGGTGGCTGCCATGGGTGTTCCCTTTCTTGAGTCTACAATGAAAATGGTAGCGACCCAGGGAAGCTTCTGTCAAGGTGTATACTGCTTTTCGTGAAGGCAAAAAAAAAGAAAGCGCCCGCCGAGCCCGGTCGGGACAGGCTTCTGAAGGAGCTGCGAACGGCGGAAGAGGGGCTCGACGAGCAGGGGTTGCTCTTCCTGCTGCGTCAGGCCCAGGTCCTCATCTATAACGCCCATGTCGACCGCATCAATGAGACGACGGAAGAGCCTGCGCAGGCGTCTCCCGCCGAGCCCGAGGGCGTCCGTATCGAGAAATCCGCCGACGGCAAGGCGATCTTCCTCGTCATCGGCAGGACGCGCAAGATCCTCGCCCCGGAGGAGATGCGGCGGCTCGTGCGGATCTGCTATGCGGCGGAGACACGCACAGAGGCGCTGCAGCATCTCTTCACCGTGCTGGTCAAGGAGCGCAGGGACATCCTCGCCGATGCGTTCATCGGCTCGCCGGACAACCCGCTTCTGGGCATGCTTTTCACCACGATCCGCGAAACCTACAAGCTGGAGGACCGATAGGGGGGAGCCTGATCTCGCAGCGTTTCTCATTTTGTACCTTCGGAGCTTGCGAAAGAGCGGCCGCACTGCCAAAGGGGGCCCTTTTCTTCGGACAAAATGAGAAACGCGGATCAGTGAGACGCTACTGAGATTTCCTGCTGATCTCGGCTTGCGCGACGGCTCGTTTCTTTCTATGGTTTGAGGGCAATGACGCACGCGGAAATCCAGGGCAAGTACTTCCTCTCCTACGAGCACGTCCACATCAGCGTCCGTGCGCTTGCCGAGCGCATAACGGAGGCAGGCTTCGATCCCGACCTCATCGTCGCGATCGGGTCGGGCGGCTTCATCCCGGCGCGCATCCTGAAGACCTATATCAAGAGGCCCATCCTCACGGTCGGCATCTCCTACTACGGTCCGGATAACAAGCCCGAAGACCACCCCCATACAATCCAGTGGATCGATGAGGTCGAAGAGAAGCTTTCCGGGCGCAAGGTGCTGCTCGTCGACGAGGTCGACGATACGCGGGTCACCCTCGAATACTGCCTGCGCGAGCTGCTCCTGCACCACCCGGCGGAAATAGCCATCGCGGTCCTCCATAACAAGCGGAAAGAGAAAAAGGGGAAGATCCCGTCGGAGGTTCGTCGCTATTTCGCCGGAGAAGAGCTCGATGACCGCTGGATCTGCTACCCGTGGGACGCTCAGGACATTGCAGCGCACGAAAAGATCGCCCGATCCGGGCTTCTCCTGTCGGGAGACCACTGATGGGAGCGGAAGGCTTCTCCCTGGGGGACGCGCGGAGCCTCGTGGATGTCGCCATGGGCAGGTTGCCGGCTGATCTCGTGATCCTCGACGGAACATGGGTATGCGTGCAGTCAGGGGAGCTCGTGGAGCACACCGATGTCGCGGTCTCGGGCCAGCGGATCGCCTACGTCGGGACGGGCGCCCGCCACTGCATCGGTCCCGCCACGCACGTGGTGGAAGCAGGAGGGCGCTACCTCGTGCCGGGGCTCCTGGACGGCCACATGCACGTCGAGTCCGGGATGCTCACCGTCACCGAGTTCGTGCGCGCCGTTCTCCCCCATGGAACGACCGGGCTTTTCGCTGACCCGCACGAGATCGCCAACGTGCTCGGCCTGCGCGGTGTGCGCCTCATGGTGGACGAAGCCGCGCTGCAGCCCATCCACGTCTTCATTCAGGTCCCCAGCTGTGTCCCCTCTGCGCCGGGGCTGGAAACGCCCGGCGCGGTCATAGGTCCCGCCGACGTCGAGGAGGCGCTCACGTGGCCGGGCATCATCGGGCTGGGGGAGATGATGAGCTTCCCCGGTGTCATCGACGGCAACGACAAGGTGCACGCCGAGATGTCGGCAACCCGGCGGGCGGGCAAGGTGATTGGCGGACACTATGCATCGCCTGACCTCGGGCTGCCCTTCCACGGCTACATGGCAGGTGGTGCTCAGGACGACCACGAGGGAACGCGCCTCGAGGATGCCGTTGCGCGGGTGCGCCAGGGCCAGAGGGTGATGCTCCGCTACGGGTCTGCGTGGCACGACGTCGCCGCTCAGGTGCCGGCGATCCTGACGCTGGGCCTGGACCCGCGGCATTTCATCCTCTGCACGGATGACAGCCATTCGCAGACACTCGTGACCGAAGGTCACATGGACAGGGTCATACGGCACGCCGTCAGCCAGGGACTTTCCCCCATGGCCGCGTTGCAGATGTCGACGATCAACACGGCCGAGTATTTCGGGGTGAGCCGGGACATCGGCCAGATAGCCCCGGGCCGCTACGCCGACATCCTCCTCGTGAAGGACCTCACCGACATGCGGGCGGATCTCGTGATCGCTCGCGGCGCAGTGGCGGCAGAAGGGGGAACGCTGATTGCACCGCGGCCCACGCTACGCTACCCCGACTGGTCTCTGGAAACCGTCCACCTCGCACGACCCCTGACGGCGGACAGTTTCCGCATCGACGCTCACGGCAAGGACGGAGAGGCCACGGCGCACGTGATCGGCATCATCGAAAACCAGGCCCCCACACGGCACCTCACCTTCACGGTCGACGTGCGCGGCGGACAGGTGGCTGCCGACCCTTCCCGTGACATGGCGAAGATCGCCCTCGTGGACCGCCATCATTCCTCGGGCATCGTGCGCGTCGGTCTGGTGACCGGCTTCGGCTTTACAGGACGATGCGCCGTGGCGACAACCGTTGCCCACGATTGCCATCAGATGATCGTGGTCGGCACCGACGAGATCCAGATGGCCCTGGCCGCGAACGCCCTTGCCGATTGCAATGGCGGGCAGGTGGTCGTGAAGGACGGTGCGGTCATCGGGCTGGTCAAGCTTCCCATTGCGGGGCTGATGTCGGATCAGCCTGCAGAGGTCGTGGCGCAGGGAGCGGCCTCGGTGCTTGACGGCTTCAGCGCATGCGGATGCCGGCTACACAACCCCAACATGCAGCTCAGCCTCCTGGGCCTCGTGGTCATTCCGCAGCTTCGCATCTCCGACAAGGGTCTGATCGATGTGGAAAAGTTTGCGCCTATTCCAGTGATCGACGAGCGATAGCCGGGGACCGTACCGCGGCCGTTGCGCGCAAGGGCGACGCGCGCGCCCCTACGTGTGCCCCTCCACGGGGTGCGGCTTGTACGGCGATTCCAGCGCGGCAATCTGCGGAGCGCTCAAGCTGATGGACAGTGCCTCCACGGCCTGCTCGAGGTGGGTCATTGTGCTCGCCCCCACGATGGGTGCTGCAATGTACGGCTTCGACAGCATCCACGCCAGGGCGACCTGCGGCATGCTCTTTCCGATCTGCCCGGCAACGCTCTTCACCTGATCGACCACTTTGAAATCGTCGGTCTGGTAGTACATCGAGTGCGCGTATTCATCGGACTTGCTCCGTGTCGTCGCCCCGGCCTTGTCCGCGGTCCTGTTGCCGGCAAGAAAGCCACGGGCCAGTGGGCTCCACGGGATGATCCCGATGCCCTGGTCGGCGCAGAGGGGAATCATCTCCCGCTCTTCCTCCCGATACACGAGGTTGTAGTGGTCCTGCATGGTGACGAACCGCGCCCAGCCGTGCTCCTTCGACAGGGAGAGTGCCTTCATGAACTGCCACGCGTACATGCTGGATGCGCCGATGTAACGCGCCTTACCGGACCGCACGACGTCGTTCAGCGCTTCCAGGGTTTCCTCGATGGGTGTTTCTGCATCCCAGCGGTGGATCTGGTAGAGATCGACGTAGTCGGTGCCCAGGCGCTTCAGGGAGGCGTCGATGCCGGTCATGATGTGCTTGCGTGAGAGCCCGCGCTGGTTCGGCCCCGGTCCCATGGGGTTGAAGACCTTGGTGGCGATGACCACCTCATCCCGCCTGGCGAAATCGCGCAATGCCCGGCCCGTGACCTCTTCGCTCGCGCCCAGCGAGTATATGTCCGCCGTGTCGAAGAAGGTGACGCCGAGCTCGAGGGCCCGCTTGAAGAAGGGGCGCGATTCAGGCTCGTTCAGAACCCAGTCCCGCCACCCCGAAGAACCGTAGGTCATGGTGCCGAGGCAGATCCTCGAAACCTTGAGCCCCGTCGTACCCAGCCGCACGTACTGCATCCCGCGCCTCCGTATCAGAAGAAGCTACAAACGGCACGGCTTCGGGTCAAACGCAGTGATTCTCAGTATGTGATACCTCATGCACACTTCTCATTTTGCCCCGTGGAAATGCCTTCATCTGGCACTGATGAGTCGCTTTCCGGCAAAGCCATGGTGCAAAATGAGAAGTGTTGTGGTCAAACAGTGGCGATCATTCCTTCTCGAAAGGTGTTCCCAGCGCGGAGGGAGGGGTCGCATTCATCGCGCGCAGGATCTTTGCCACCCTGTGCCTGACGGGATCGGGGAGACGGGCGAGGGACCGCTCCACCCATTCGGCGTTGCCGATGTTCACGAAGAGCAGGGTGAGGATCATGAGCGGGAAGGGCGCCACTTGCAGCACCTGCGACGGCACGCCGGGGAGGGCGGGCTGCAGGACGAGCCCCAGCCACTGGAGGAGAGAAAAGAGGTACGCGCCGAAAGCCACGCGGAACGGGTTCCACCCCCCGAAGATCGTGATGGCAAGGACTATCCAGCCCATCCCGTCGAGGCCCGAGATCGTTCCCTTCCACCCGGCCTTCACGGAGAGGGAGTAGATGGGACCGGCGAGCCCGGCGATCGCCCCGCCGACGACGGTATACACGTAGCGCAGGCGGTTCACGTTCGCCCCGCGCGCGTAGGCTGCCGCCGGGCGCTCGCCGATGCCGCGCAGGAGCAGCCCCGGACGGGTGTGGAATATGAAGAACCAGGCTGCGAAGATCAGCAGGAAGCTCAGATACGTCATGACGTCCTGCTGGAAGAAGAGCGTTCCCAGCACGGGGATATCGCGCAGCAGGGGGAGGGAGTACCCGGACAGCCGCGGTCCCGTGGCCCCCATGACGGGATTGCCGAGGAAGTACGAGAGGTCGCGGCAGAGCAGGGTCAGCACGAAGCCCACGGCCACCTGCGACTGGCGGAGGGTGATGCTGGCAAAGGCCAGCACGAGGGCAACCAGACCGCCGATCACCGCTCCCGCGACAAAGCCCAGGACGATGCTGTTCGTTGCGAGGGCGACGGCGAACCCTCCCATCGCGCTGAGGAGGATCTTCCCGTTCATGGAGAGGTTCGTCACGCCGGCGCGCTCGGTGATGGTTTCACCGATTGCACCGAAGACGAGCGGGGCCGCGGAGGTGAGAACGCCGGCAAGACCGATGAGGATCATCTGGAAGCTCATCTATCCCTTCCTCGTCAGGCGCTGACGGATACCCTGCCCCAGGAGCACGAAGAGCACCAGCGTGCCCTGGAGCACCTGTGCGAGGGAAGAGTCCTGCTGCAGGACGATGGGCAGACGGATGCTCCCGACGTTGAGCGCGGCGAAGAACAGCGCCACCGGCGCGGCAATGAGCGCGTTGAAGTTGGAGAGCATGCCCACCATGAGCCCGAGGTACCCGTAGCCGCTCGAGATCGAGGGGATGAGCCGGTGGTAGACGGAGACGACCTGCAGTCCGCCCGCGATACCGGCAAAGACACCACAGAGCGCGAAGGCTCCCATCATGTGCTGCCACGGCCGCACGCCCAGCAGATGCGCGGCCTGGGGGTTGCGGCCCACGGCCTTCAATCGAAGCCCGAAATGCGTCCCCTGGAGCAGGACGTAGATCAGCGCGATCCCGAGAATCGCGATCACCAGGGCCGAAGGGCTGAGCCGCGATTGAGCGGAGAGCGTGGGAAGCCACAGCGCCGGGGGGAAGGGGACCGTGCCGGACATCGAGGCCACACCCGGGCGCTTCCACGGCCCGAAGATGAGCCAGAGGTTGACCGCTGAGGCGACGAAGTTCAGCCCCAGCCCGCCGAAGATCTCGTTCACGCCGCCGAAAGTCTTGAGCGCCCCTGCCAGGAGCGCCCAGAGCGCGCCGCCCAGCATGCCGGCGAGAATGGCCGCGGTGAGTATGACCGACGGAGGAAGACCGCTTGTCTGCAGGAGGCGCAAAAGCCATGTCGCGAAGATCGCCCCGAAGGTGATCTGGCCCTCGATGCCGATGTTCCAGAGCCCCGCGGTGAAGGTGACGAGAAGCCCGGCCGTGGAGAGGAGCAGCGGCACCCAGGAGACCAGAACGTTCGCCGCCACGTCCCACGAGCCGGCAGCGCCCAGCACGATGTTGAGGTAGGCGGCAATGGGGGGAGCCTTGGCGGCCAACAACACGAGCGTGGTGAGGAGGACCGCGCAGAGGATGGCCATGACCTGGAAGAGCGCACGGGAGACCCTCGGCTTACGCATGGACGGTCTCCGCGGGAAGACGTTCCCAGCCCTTCCCCCCGATGAGCTCGCCCAGCGTTTCGACCGACAGCTGTTCGGCGGAAAGAGGAGGGGAGACGCGCCCCGCGAAGAAGACGAGCACGCGGTCGCTGTACTGCAACACCTCGTCCAGGTCGGCCGAGGCGAAGATGATCGCCGCCCCCTGGCGGCAGCGTTCCTTGAGCTTCTCCCAGATGTACAACGTCGACTCGATGTCCAGGCCGCGCGTGGGCTGTTCCAGGAGGATGAGGGAGAGGGATGCATGCAGGAGCGCCAGGAGCATCCGCTGCTGGTTTCCTCCCGAGAGGTCTTCCACGCCGAGGGACGGTACGCCCTTGATGTTGTAGGTCGCGATGCGCTCGGAGGCGAGGCTCCCCGCTGCCCGCCTGTCGATCATCATCCCCTTGCCGCCTTCGGCAAGGATGAAATGCTCGGCGATGCTGAGGCCCGAAACGAGGCCTTTCTCCAGCCGGGCAGCCGGCAGGTACGCCACGCCCTGGCGCCTAAAGGCGAGGTACGAGCTTCCCGTGACGTTGCGCTCCCCCAGGGCGATGCGGCCCGCGACAGGGCGATGCAGGCCGGCGCACGCAGAGAGGAGGAGGGACTGGCCCGACCCCTCCATGCCGGCAAGTCCGATGACCTCCCCGGCTCGGGCGCACAATGTAATGTCGTTCACCTGGGGCCGGCCCCCTTCCAGGCACACGCCGTTCAGGGAAACAACGGGCCCTCCGGTGGGCAGGGTGGTTCGCCCGCCGAAGCTCACCTCTTTCCCGAACATCATGCGGACGAGCTCGCGCGTTACATAGGGGGGGTGCGATTCGCCCACGAGCTCCCCCTGGCGGAGCACGGCGACACGGGAGCAGAGGAACTCGACGTCTTCCAGCTTGTGCGACACGAACAGGATCGTCATCCCCTGGGCGGCGAGCTTCTGGAGCGTGGCGAAGAGCTTCACCTTCTGCGGCTGACTGATGCCCGTCGTCGGCTCGTCGAGGATGAGGACCTTCGCGCCCAGCCAGAGGAGGCGCATGATCTCCAGCTGCTGGCGCTCCCCCACGGTGAGCGTGTCGATGTAGGCGTCAGGGTCGATCGAGAATCCGAACTGCTCGCACAGTGCCCTCATCTCCCGCGACGCGCGGCGGCGTTCGGGCAAAAGCCCCCCCTCACGGCCGAGGATGAAGCTGTCCAGCACTTTCATGGGCGGGAAATCGAGGGGATCCTGGTGGAGCATGCCGATCCCGTGATGGATGGCATCGGCGGGGGACCGGATCGCCACAGCGCTTCCGTCCAGGAGGATCTGTCCTGCATCGGGGATGAGGAATCCCGAGAGGATCTTCATGAGCGTGCTTTTCCCAGCACCGTTCTCACCCAGGATACCCTGGATGAAGGAGGGAGGAACCGACAGCGAGATGCCCGCGTTCGCGTGAACCTCGCCGAAGCTCTTATGGATGCCGCGCAGCTCGATGTGCATGTGCCGCCCTAAAAAAGTCGGGGCGCCCGGCATAGCACGATGGCCAAACCTGCGCGCCCTTAGAGGGGCGAGATAAATCTCTCGCCCCGGATTCGAATCCCCCGTGAAAAGATTACTTCGAAACGCTCTGTCCCTGCATGCCGCTGAGAAGCTGCGGCAGGTACCAGATCTGCTGATCGGTGGCCGCGGTTCCGCTGGCCAGGTACTCGGTCCCGTCCTGGAGGGAGAGGGGGCCCTTCCACAGGCTCAGGCCGCCTGCGAGCTCCTTGATGAACCTGTCCACGCCCGCAGAAGCGGAGGCGGAGAGCGCCTTGCCCTTGTTGAATCCGACCGCAGTCGTGTCAGGATTGTTGATGTTCTTCCAATCCGGACCGTTCCACTCGAAATGCGAGGCATAGGTTCCCGCCATTGCGGCCTTCACCGCCGTTGCATAAGCGGGGCCCCAGTTGAAGTAGGGCACGCCGAGGTTGACGTTCGGCGCCTGCGTATAGGCTTTTGCGTAGTCGTACGCGACTGCCCACACCTTCTGGCCCTTGGCCGCGTACTTCACCGCTTCGGTGACCGCTTCCGTCGTATCGATGCCGGAAACGACGACGTCATAGCCGCTGTTGAAGAAGTCATCCGCGACCTGCGACGGGTCGGAGGTGACGCCGGGGATGTTGAACCAGAATCCGATCCAGGTGACCTTGAACTGCAGCTTGGCGGGATCCTTCTTCAGATAGTTGACCCACGCGTAGCGGGCGCCGAGGTACACGGAGGAGGCCAGACGGCGGGTTTCGTCGTTGATGAGGGGCCCGAGGTAGCCGATCTTGCCGGTCTGCGTGGTGAGCGCGGCTGCGACGCCGCCGATCATCTTGCCGAACTCCATGCGGCCCATGATATTGACCATGTTCGGCAGCTCCATGTAGGTCTTGCCGCTCTTCCACACCTGGCTGCCCGAGGACATGATGACGAAGATGTCCGAGTGCGCCTGGGCGAACTTCACCGCTTCATCGCTCATATCGTCAGAGCTGAAGATGACGAGCTTCGCGCCCTGGGACACGAGGCTCTCGCCGAGCTGGGATACCGTGGTTCCCGGCCTGTCCGCTGAATTGGCCTTGTCGATGTAGACCATCTTGGTGCCCGGAACCTTGCTGGTGACGTACTGGACGGCGTCGTAGTTGGCCTGGCTCCACCCCTGGTCATTGTAGGGCCCCACCATCACGAGGCCGATGGTCAGGTTCTTGCCTGCCGCGGGCGGCGCGCTCTGGCCGAAGGCGGCGGTTCCCACCGCAACCATCAGCACGAGCAGGACGAGAAGACTCAGTCTCCGCATGTTCATCTCCTTTTCCGACGTTCCGTGCGTGCTCTGGAATGCACGGACTTGCGTCGATTCTTGCATACTTATACACCGCCTTCGTGCACCGTCTCAAGCGCGGAATACCGCGATAGGGTGTGCCTTCCGTGCATCCCTGTCTAGGGGCTCCCGCCGTGCTCCGCGCGGCTGCCGCCCTTTCGCGCGGAGTACCGCGATAGGGTCGGCCTCCATGGCTAGGGCCTGATCCTCTTCCTGTCCCGCGGGAACAGGGTCGCTTCCTTCACGCTCGTGAGGCCGAGGAGCTTCTGCGTGATCCTCTCCATCCCGATGGCGAATCCTCCATGAGGAGGACAGCCGTACTTGAAAACGGAGAGGTAGTCGCTGAAACCCTCGGGATTCAGATCGAACGCCTTCAAATTCTCCAAGAGCATGTCGTAGGTGTTGATACGGACGCTGCCGGAGGTGATCTCCAGCCCACGGAAGAGCAGATCGAACGACTTCGTCTTGTTGTTGTCGGCAGGGTACGTATAGTACGGCCGCGATTTGCGCGGGTACGCATAGACAAAGACCGCCTCGATCCCGGCGGTGTTCGCCGCCCAGTCGCAGAGCACCCGTTCACCCTCTGGGGCGATCTCGTAGACCTTCTTGCCCGTTTCCTTGCCAACGATCTCTTTCGCCTCGTCGTGCGAGATGCGGGGGATGCGCGCGCACAGCGCCGGGTCCGGCACGGTGGCCTTCCACGCTTCAACGTCGCGCGCATTGTCCTTGCGGACGCCCTCGAAGATCGCCGCGAGGATCCGGGTCTCGAGGTCCATCAGATCCTGCTCGCTCTCGATGAATGCGATCTCCACGTCGAGGGACACGAACTCGTTGATATGGCGCGGGGTGTCGTGCTTCTCCGCGCGATACGCCGGACCGATCTCAAAAACGCGCTCGAGACCCGCCGCGACCATGGCCTGCTTGTAGGTCTGGGGAGATTGCGACAGATAGACTTTGGTATCGAAATAGTCCACGGAGAAAAGCCCCGCCCCCCCCTCGGTTCCCGTCCCGATGAGCTTCGAGGTCTTGATCTCGGTGAAGCCCTCGCCGCGCAGGTACTCGGCGAAACAGCGCAGAATCGTCGATTGCACGCGAAAGATCGAAAGGATCGCGGGGGCCCGCAGGGAGATCATGCGATTGTCGAGAATCGACTCCAGCGAGGTCTTCGTCGGGTCCTGGTTGACGGGGAAGGGAAGGTCGACCGCGGCGGGGGAGAGCACCGTGAGCTTCTCCGCGCGCACCTCGATGCCGCCGGGTGCCTTTTCGTTGGCGGCCACCGTGCCCTCGATCTGAACGACCGACTCGAGGGTCACCTCGGGCTTGGCCGTGAAGACCATCTGCGCACTGCCGCTCCTGTCCCGCAGGAGAACGAACGACACGCCGCCCAGGTCCCGGATCCTGTGGACCCACCCGCAGACGGTGACCTTTTCCCCGACCTTCGACGACACCTCAGAGACAAGCGTTCGCATTTCCCTGTTCCATCCTTGCAAGCATCTCCTCCTCGGAATCCGAGAAGGCGGAGCAGACCACGAGCTTCGTCCACGCGGACTCGGTCGTGAGGGGCCCCATCGGAATAGCCCCTTCCCGCCACAGCTCGTGAGAGGTGGCGTAGCGGGAGAAATCGACGATCCCCTCTTGCTGGGAGGTACAGAAGATGTGCACCCCTTTTTCCCGCGCGGCAAGGAAGACCCGCCGCAGGGAGTAGGGGGAATCGCGCAGATTGGCCGTGCCCGTGTCGTAGAGCTCGAGCACGAAGTTCTTCACGCCGCGATCCATCAGCTCCACGAGATGGTCCCCGCGCATGCCGGGGTACACGCGGAGGATCAGCGTGGCGTTGATCGCGGCCTCGATGCGCGCCTTCAAGCCCTCCCGGCCACCGGTCATGGCAAGCTCGTCGAAGAGCGGTGTACCCGTATGGCAGGGGGTGCCCATGTTCCAGTTGCGAAACCCGTCCGCTGCGACCCGCTCGAACTTGAGGTTCACCGGTGAGAGGGTCCTTCCGCCGAACACGACGTAGACGCCCGGCTCCTTCTCCGCGGCGGTCTGGATCGCCTTGCGGAGCGTGGGGATGGCATCCGAGCCCGGCTTGCCCGCAGGCTGAAGCGACGCTGCGATGACGATCGGGACGGGCGGACGCGGGAAGAGCCAGTACACGAGGGAGGCCGTGTAGGCAAGCGTGTCGGTCCCGTGCGTCACGACGAGGCCGGCGGCGCTGCCCTTGCGCAGGCGCTCATCGATGCCCCAGATCAGACGGGCCCAATCCTCAGGGGTGATCTCTTCGCTCAGGATCCTGCCGACCTCTGCTTCCTCGAAGGAGATGCGCTGACCGAGACTTCCCTCCGCCTCCAGCAG
>PLNO01000102.1 GCA_003141795.1 Spirochaetaceae bacterium
GGCAAGACCGAGGTCTATCTGGAAGCCGTGGCGGCGACGCTGCAGGCCGATCCGACGGCGCAGATCCTGGTGCTGCTGCCGGAGATCGCGCTCACCCAGGCGGTCATCGACCGGTTCGAAGTGCGGTTCGGCGCAGCGCCCGCCGAATGGCACTCGGCGATCCAGCCGCCGGCGCGCCGGCGGGTCTGGGAGGCGGTCGCGGAGGGTCGCTGCCGCATCGTGGTCGGCGCGCGCTCGGCGCTCTTCCTGCCCTTCGCCAATCTGAAGCTGATCGTGGTCGATGAGGAGCACGATGGCGCAGAGCAGGGCGTACGTCAGGATCACCGGTGAGTTGTAGCGGATACGAAGCTTCATGCCGTCTCCTATCCGAGCTTCCGCAAAACTCTTCCCTCGAATGCATCGACGAACTGGGCAATGGAGTCATTGCGGGAGCCGACCCCTTGCACGCGGTCGGGCTTTCCTCCGCCTTTTGCGTCGGCCACGGAGAGCACGTCGGGGAGGATCTCCGTCAGCGAGAGCTGCGGGCCGAGGGAGTGCGCGGCCATCCATTGAAAGCCGTCGGCGCCCCTGTCGACGGCGATCACGACCCTGCCGGGAACGGCGATGGCGCGTTCGACGAACGCCTTGAGGTAGTCCCCGCCCGCCTCGTTGAATACCCGTCGGATGCAGACGGCGCCGTTGAGGGTCTTCGCGGCGGATACCGAATCATCCGCGTCCGCGATGGCCTGTGCCAGCTGCAGCCTGCGCAACTCCCGCGAAGATTCCTTTTCCCTTTTCAGGATCTCCTGGATCCGTGCGGCGAGGGACGTCTCTCCGCACGTGAGCGAACCGCAGAGGTCCCGCACGAGTGCGATCTTGCGGCCGTAATCATCGAAGGCGCGCCGCCCTATCATCAGGTGGATCCTCGCATGCCCGCGTATCTTCTCCTGCCAGGACGCCTTGACGAGGAACACCTCGCCCGTGGATGAGACATGGACCCCGGCACAGGCCGCCCAGTCGTAGGATTGCACCTCGACGATCCTGAGCCTCTGCGCATCCGGCGGGGTGCGGCGTAGAGGAAAGCGCGCGACCTCCGATCGGTCGATCTCGTGCAGGAGGACCGGCCTGTTCTCCTTGATGATCCCGTTGGCGATATCTTCCGCCGCCCGCAGCGCGCGGCCGTCCACGGCGCCGGTGTTCAGCTCGATCGTTGCATCGTCGTCGCCCAGATGCACCGAAACGGTTTCCAGCCCCGCCGCGCGGATGAGGGCCTGGGAGAAGATGTGCTGGCCGGTGTGCTGGGCCATGAAGTCGTGTCTGCGCGCGGCGTCCACGACGCCATGCACCGTCCCCGCCGCTAGGGGGGACTCCAGCACGTGCACGATCCGCTCGTCACGCGTGAGGACTTCCAGCACGCGCGCGCCGCCGATGGTTCCCCGATCGCAGGGCTGGCCACCGCCGCCGGGATAGAAACAGGTACCTTCCAGCTCCACTTCGAACGTGCCCTCCCGCTCCGTCACGTCCACGGTGCGGGAATCGAACTCCAGCATCCCGGAGTCTTCGTAGTACAGTTTGTCGGTCACTGCTACGGAATACCGTCAATCGATCTCCTTGACAAGGCTCCGGGCAGGACCCTATTGTCTGGCCAGGAGTCGCACACCTCATGGAAGCACGAGCACTCGAGTTCTTGAAGAATCTTTCCGAAAGCTTCGGTCCCTCGGGGTTCGAGCGGGACCCGACGGCCCTCGTGAAGAGCTACGTCGGGCCGTTTTCCGACGAGATCGGGGCCGACAAGCTCGGTTCCCTTCACTTCACCGCCAGGGGATCGGCCGCGCATCCGGTGATCCTCCTCCCCGGTCACGTGGACGAGGTCGGCTTCATCGTGTCCGGTGTGAACGGCCACGGCTTTCTCACCTTCAATGCAATCGGCGGGTGGTTCGACCAGGTCCTTCTAGGACAGAAGGTGAAGGTGCGTACCTCCAAGGGGCTTCTCACGGGGATCATTGCCGCAAAGCCGCCGCACATCCTGCCTCCCGAGGAGCGGGCCAAGGTGGTCACACGGGACAAGATGTTCATCGACATCGGATGCTCCAATGAGAGAGAGGCACGGGAGATGGGCGTGCGCATCGGAGACCCCGTCATGCCGGATTCCCCGTTCTTTACAATAGAAAAGACGGTGTTCAGGAAGCCGGAATCCGGCGGGGAGGAGAAAGCCGTCGGGAGGACGGTGCAGGCCTGCGGAAAGGCGCTGGACGACCGCGCGGGCGCCTTCATCGCCGCGGAGGTCGTGCGGAGGCTCAAAGTTGAGCGCATCGCCCACCCCAACACCGTGGTGGGAGCAGCGACAGTGCAGGAAGAGGTCGGCATCCGCGGCGCGCGGACATCGGCGTACGTCGTTCAGCCCGACGTCTGCCTCACGCTGGAAGTGGACATCGCGGGGGACGTGCCCGGCATCGAGCCCCATGAGGCCCCCACCAAGCTGGGCTTCGGGCCCGCAATAATGACCTATGACGCGTCGATGATCCCGAATCAGGGCCTGAAGGAGTTCGTGATCCAGACGGCGGAGGAATGCCGCATCCCCTTCCAGCTCTCGCAGATGAAGGGCGGGGGCACCGACGGAGGCGCCGTGCATATGGCCAACGCGGGCTGTCCCAGCGTCGTGATCACCGTGCCAACGCGGCACATCCACTCCCACGTCGGCATGCTGAACCTGGACGACATCGACAACGCTGTAACGCTCGTCCTCGAGGTGGTGAAACGCCTCGACGGGAAGGTGGCTGAGTCTTTCACTGCTCTCTGAAGGGAGGTTCCCATGCCCGCTCTGGCATCGCTCGAGGATCTGAACCAGGTGCTTGCCGGTCTCACGGACCTGAAAGCGGCGCACCCGGAAGCCTACGAGGCTTTCAGTGCGTTGCTCCGCAAGCACCGCAAGGTCGGATACAAGAACATCTGCAAGCTCCTCCTCGGAGAAGCGACCCCGGAAAAGCTCAAGGGTGAGCAGTAGCCCCGTCTTCGTCGCCTTCGACGTGGAGACCACGGGCCTCGTCGCCGGAGTCGACAGTATCATCGAGCTGGCCGCCGTCTCCTTCCAGGGGGAGCGGGCGCTGGACACTTTTGCCACGCTCGTGGATCCCGGTATCCCGATACCGGCAACGGCCACCGCGATCAACGGAATCACCGACGGCATGGTGAGGGGCGCGCCCGCCATTGCGGAGACGCTCCCCGGCTTCCTCTCCTTCCTTTCGGGCGGCACCCCGGTGGCGCACAACGCCATGTTCGACGTCGCCTTCGTTTCAGTCGGCATCGCATCACGGGGCCTGCCCCCGCCTGCGGGTCAGGTCCTCGACACACGGTCACTCGCGCGGCGGGCGTTCCCGCGCAGGACGAGCTACAGCCTCGTCAACCTCTCGCGGGACCTCGCGCTTGAAACCGACGGCGCGCACAGGGCGATGGCCGACGCGCAGGCCTGCCGGCGTCTCTTCCATCGCTGCCTGAGCGTCCTGTTCCCGGGCACCGAGCCCTCCCTCGCGGAGCTCGTCGCGCTGAACGGCGCGCCGCTCGACTTCGCGGACAATTCCCCGCGCATGCCCCGGATCGCGGCACTCCTCAGGGAGGTGATGGCGGTCCAGGGCGAGGCCCAGATCACCTACCGAAGCTCCCGCGGAGAGCTCACGGAGAGGCGGATCCGCCCGTTGTCCTTCGATGCGACAGGGGGAAGGATCGGCGTCGTGGCGTTCTGCCTGCTGCGCAATGAGGAGCGGACCTTCCTCCTGGACTCGATCATGGACGCGCGGAGGGCGCAATGAATCGCGCGATATTCCTCTCCGGTTGGGAAAGCGCAGGCACCGCGGCGGCTCCGCGCGAGTTCTCCCTCATCGTCCTGCCGTCATCCCGGGGCCCGCGCACGTCGCTCTCCGGATGGAAGGAAAGGGCGGCGGGGCTCGGAGTGGAGCTTGCCGCCTCCTGGCTCGTTCAGCGGGAAGGCGCCGATCCCATACCCGCCCCCGTCCGCGGCGCCTTCCACGGATGCCGGGAAGGGGCCTCAGACAGGGAGCTTGCGCGGATCATCGGACGCCTGGACGCGGAGGCATCCCGCTCGCGCGTGCTCGTGGATTTCAGAGCGGTGGCGCGCCGGTGTGCCGCGTTTCGCGCATCGGGCAAGCGTGTGGTGTTCACCAACGGTGTGTTCGATCTGTTCCACGTCGGGCATCTGCAGCTGCTGCGCTCGGCGCGTGCAGCCGGAGATGCGCTGGTCGTGGGGATCAACGGCGATTCTTCGGCGCGGAGGCTCAAGGGCCGCGCACGGCCCGTCGTCCCGCAGTTCGCGCGTGCCGAGGTCGTCGCCGGATCGCGGTTCGTCGATTTCTGCGCGATATTCGACCAGGACGACCCCCGCGAGCTCCTGCGCGCCGTGCATCCCGATGTCCTCGTGAAGGGCTCCGAGTACGAGCTCTCCGAGGTGGTCGGGAACGGCATGGTGCGGCGCTGGGGCGGAGAGGTCCTGCTCATCCCCCACCTGGAGGGCTGGTCCTCGTCGGACATGATACGCAGGCTCCGCGAGAGTCGGGGCTAAAAGCCAAGTCGGGGCTGAAAGCCAAGTCGGGGCTGAACAGCGGTATCGTGCCGCAGCGCGCCATGCTATCCTGAATCACCAAGGAGCACGTATGCAGGAGATGGGACCCGAGGCCTCGAAGCGCATCGACTCGATTCTGCTGGAAGCCGAACGGGACGGCCGGAAATCGCTCTACGAGCACGAGGTCTACGGGATCCTCGAAAGCCTCGGGCTGACGGTTCCGCGTTTCGTTTTCGTCCGTGACGTCAGCGACGTGACCGAGCAGATGCTGCGGGGTTTCGGTCACACTCTGATCTGCAAAATCGTGTCGCCGGGCATACCGCACAAGCAGAAGCTGGGCGGCGTGCGCAAGGTTGCCGCCGCCGACCCCCTGTACGTGCAGTACGTGCTCTCCCGGATGAGGGAGGAGGTCACAGCCGCCTTCCCTGCCGACGCGAAACCCTCCATCACGGGCTTTCTCATCGTGGAGTTCGTCTCCCATACGCAGTCGCTGGGCTACGAGGTGCTGATCGGGCTGCGGGAGGACTCCGCGTTCGGGCCCGTGCTGACGGTGAGCAAGGGAGGGGATGACGCGGAGTTCTTCGCCCAGCACTTCGACCCCGCCAACCTTTTCCTTCCCCCCATGGAGTATGCCGAAGCGCTCGCCTTCACGCGGTCCCTGCACATCCGGCACAAGTTCGAACAGATCGGCCATCCCGAATACCTCGACCTCATGGCCCGGGCGATGGTGGAGTTCAGCATCCTGGCCCTGCACTATTCACCGCTCACCCAGGCGCCCAAGTTCGTCCTGAAGTCCCTGGAGGTGAACCCCTTCGCCATCTCCTCCGACGGGCGGTTCGTCGCACTCGACGGTCTGGGCGAGTTCGCCCGCACGCCCCCCGCGGAGGAGTGGAGCCCGCGGGTGAAGATCGACAATCTCGACGCGTTCTTCCAGCCCGACGGCGTGGCGGTCGTGGGCGTCTCCGCGGACACGGGCAAGTACAGCATGGCACGGGACATCGCGGAGCTCCTCTCCGAGCTGCGCCACGAGGATCTTTTCCTGGTCAATCCCCACGGGGGTACCGTACGCTTCGGCGCTCACCAGTACGAGTTGCACCCGAGCCTTGCCGCCATTCCCCGCCGCGTAGAGCTCGCCGTCTACGCAGCGCCCGCCCGCAACGCCCCGGATTTTCTACGCTCCCTTGCCGGCAGCCGGGTGCGCGCGGTGATCCTGATCCCCGGCGTCCCCTCGGCCATTCCCTACGCCGATTTCGCGCGCCAGCTCAGGGAGGCTACGCCTGCCGGCATCCGCGTGATCGGCCCGAACTGCATGGGCGTCTACCATGCGGCAACGGGCGGGACGCCGGCGGTCAACACGCTTTTCATCAACGAAAAGAGGCTGGAGGTCCGCTCATCGGACACGGCCAACGCGGTGCTCCTCACGCAGAGCGGGGCGCTGTCCGTCACGGTGATCGACAAGCTGCGCAACTGCAAGCCGCTCAGGTCGATCGTCAGCTTCGGGAACAAGTACGACGTGAAGGTGGGAGACCTCCTGGCCCATTTCGGACGGGACCCCGCCGTGCGCGTCATCAGCGTCTATCTCGAAGGGCTCGACGCGGGGGAGGGACGCGCCTTCTTCGACCAGGCCTGCGGCTCGTCCATCCCCATCATCGCGTACAAGGGCGGCCGCACCGAGGCCGGCGCGCGCTCCGCCGCGTCCCATACCGCCGCGATGTCCGGCAGCTACGAGGTGTTCCGCGCCGCCTGCGAGCAGGCCGGGGTCGTGCTCACCCAGACCATCGAGGAGTTCTACGACCTCACGCGCGTCTTCTCCCTGCTCGCCAATCGGCCGCCGCGCTGCAACAGGGTCGCGGGGGTCGTCAACGCGGGCTTCGAGTCCACCGTGGGCGCCGACGAGCTCAAGGGCCTCACGCAGGCCAAGCTCTCCCCCACCACGGTGGAGCGGCTGAACCAGATCAACCAGCACGGGCTGGTCGACACATCCTCCCCGTTCCTCGACATCACCCCCATGGCCGACGACGCGATGTACGCGCGGTTCGTGGAGGCGGTGATCGAGGACCCCGGTGTCGACTGTGTGTTCGTCGCCATTGTGCCGCACGCGGTGTCCCTGAAGACGGTCCCGGAAACCTGTCGGGACCCCGACGGGCTCGCCCGTCGTCTCGTGGACATCTCCCGCCGACACGAGAAGCCGATGGTCGTTTCGGTGAATGCCGGCAGGCACTACTCCGACTTCGTCGCGGCGCTGGAGGAGGGCGGCCTTGCCGTGTACCACGACATCCAGTCGGCGATCACGTCGCTCGACACGTTCGTCTCCTACTGCGTGAAGCGCGGGGTGTGCCAGGCAGAGCCCTGAGGCGATGGGGAGGCACCGGCGGATTCTTGCCTTTGACGCCGCCGCCGCGTACAATAGCCGCACATGGAAATGTTCCAGCTTGTCGACAGGAATGGCATTCCCACTGGCCAGGCCACGCGGGAGGAATGCCACGGCAACCCGAGCCTCCTCCACCTCGTCGTGCATCTCCACGTCTTCGATCGGGAGGGGCGGTTGTACCTCCAGAAACGATCGCTGACCAAGGACACGAACCCCGGGCTCTGGGATACGTCGGTCGGTGGGCACGTCACCGCCGGTGAGCCGGTGGAACGGGCGCTTTTGCGCGAGGCGCGCGAAGAGCTGGACATCGACGCGACAGTCGCGGTCTTCCTCTACGCGATGCTGAACGAAGGTGATTTCGAGAGCGAATATGCGCGTTGCTATTCTCTCGTGTGGCCGGGGGAGATCCATCCCGATCCCGTCGAGATCGAAGAGGGGCGGTTCTTCACGATGGACGAGGTGAACACCGCCGTTGGAACCGGCATTCTCACCCCGCTGTTCGAGCGCGAGTGGCCCCTGCTGCTCCTGCACAGGAAAGGCGTGCGGTGACTTTCAATCCCACGTGGACGACCCTGGTTCCTGTCACCGCCGCGGCCCTTGCCGCCGTGGTGGCGGTGCTCGGCCGTCTGCACAAGGGCATCCCCGGAGGGCTCACCTTCACCCTCATGATGTGCGCGGTGCTCGAATGGATGCTTTTCTCAGGGCTCGCCGATGCCGCCGTGAGCCAGACTGACAAGCGGCTCTTCTCCGTCCTCGGAGACATCGGCATGGTGGCCGTGGCCCCGCTCCTCGTGCAGTTCAGCCTCTGGTACCGCAGCCGGGAGAGGGCCGCACACTGGTGGCAGTTCCTGATGATCTGGGCCATTCCCCTTGTCATCCTCACGCTCATGTTTACGAACGAGCTGCTCCACGCTCTCTGGATGGCCTCCGATCTCCGTTTTCACGGCCAGCATCAGTCGCTTTTCTTCGTGAACGGCAGGCGGTGGAGGCAGACCCTTTTCGGCTACTCCCTGGGCTACACGCTGTTGGGCTGCGTCATCATCGCGCAGCCCCGCGGAGGCACCCAGTCCTTTTACATGCGCCAGACCGTCGTGCTCATCACCGGCTTCGTGCTCCCGATTCTTGGCGGAGTGCTCGCTCTGGTACCGATCTTTCCGCATTCCGCGATCGATCCTATAGGCATCGGATTCTCCTGCATGGGGCTCGTGCTTCTGGCCGGCATGCGGAACTTCCGGCTCATGGACGTCGTGCCTGTCGCGCGGAACGCGATCATCGAGAAGATGACCGACGGCCTCGTCGTGTTCGACATCGCCGCGCGCATCGTGGACATCAATCCCGTGGCGGTGGCGCTGCTGGGTGAGGGGGTTTCGTCGATCGGGACGTCCGCCGACGTGGCCCTGGGGGCGTGGTACGAGAAGGTTCTGCGCCTGCGCGCCGCGGGGGACGGGCATGTCGAGGCGGCCCACCTTTTCGACCCCGAGAGATGGTACGACCTGCAGCTCACCACGCTCCGCGACAATACGGGCGCCGCCTACTGCTGGCTTCTCGTTGTCCGTGATCTGACGGACCGAAAGAAGGTGGAGCGGGACCGGGAGATGCTGATAGACGACCTGGGGGAAGCGCTTGCCGACATCCAGACCTTGAGCGGTCTCCTGCCGATCTGCGCCTCGTGCAAGAAGATCCGCGACGACTCGGGGTACTGGCAGCAGCTGGAACAGTACATCACCGCGCACTCCGAGGCGCAGTTCAGCCACGGTATCTGCCCGGATTGCGCGCGGAAGCTCTACCCCGGCCTCCTGGACGAGGGACCGGGTTCCTCCAAATAATCCGCTGCCGCTTCCTCGGCAAGCCGGACATATTCACTTGCGTTTTCCCGGATTCTTTCCAGCGTGGCGTCGTCCACCGTTCGCAGCGCCCTTGCAGGGCTGCCGATGATGAGCGATCGCGGGGGGAACGTCTTTCCCTCCGTGACCAGCGCGCCGGCACCGACGATGCTTTCCTTCCCGATCACCGCGCCGCTCAGTACCACGGCGCCCATGCCGACGAGGCAGTCGTCCCCTACCGTGCAGCCGTGCAGAACGGCATTGTGACCCACCGTCACGCCGCGTCCCAGCGTGAGCGGGAGGCCCGTGTCCACGTGGAGCGTCGCCCCGTCCTGGATGTTCGTCCCCTCGCCGATGGAGATCGGGGCGAGGTCGGCGCGGATGGTGGCGCTGAACCACACGCTCGTGCGCGGCTCCAAAGCCACGTCGCCCGCAACCTCGGCGTTCCACGCGATGAATGCCGCGGCCCCGGTCCGCGGCGCTTTCCCGCCGATGCGATGAATCATCCCGACCCTCCCTGACCCCGTACTGTCTGCTCGGCAACCCCTGAGCGCAGGAGTTGCGCGTTGGAGTGCCTCCCCTGCATGGTGCGGGAGTATAGTCCGCCCTCTCTCGCTGGGGCAAGCAGAGACCGCCGGCTGTGCGCCGCCCGCTCCACGGCGCCCGCTACGCGGCGAGGATCTCCCGAAGGGCCCCGATGAGCCTGTCGATCTCTTCGTGGGTGTTGAACACGTGCGTCGAGGCGCGCACCGTGCCCTCGAGGCGGAGACGGTGATGGAGCACGTGCGCGCAGTGATAGCCGCCGCTCACGAGGATCTGATACCTGTCGCAGAGCATCCGTGCAAGAGACTCCTGCGTGAAACCCGGAGCACGGACGCTGAAGGTGGCAAGACCGATTCGCTGCGCGGCGGGGGCAGAGCCGGCGACGATGACTATGCCCGGGAGGGTCCGTAGGCAGTCGACGAGGTGCGCCCCGAGTGACTGCGAGTGCTCGAGGACCCTGTCCATGCCGATCCCGCGCAGCCACGTGACGGCCGCCCCCAAACCGATCGCGCCCTCGATGTTCGGCGTGCCCGCCTCGAAGCGCTGGGGCACCTCGTGCACCTCGAACCTGTCCTCCCCGTGATAGCGGACCATGCCGCCGCCGGTCTGGTAAAGGGCGAGCTCCGCAAGACGGTCTCGTTTGCCGTACAACACCCCGATGCCGGACGGGCCCAGGAGCTTGTGCCCGGAAAAGGCCAGAAAATCACAGTCCATGGCGCGCACGTCGATGGGCAGGTGGCCCGCGCTCTGCGAGGCGTCGACGAGGAGCGGCAGGCCGTGGCGATGCGCGGCGTCCGCCCACGCGCGGACCGGGGCGATCACGCCCGCCGTGTTGGAGACGTGCGCGAGCGCGAGCATCCGGGTGCGCGGAGAGATTGCCTTCTCCACATCGTCGTACAGCGGCAGGCCGTCCTCGGTGAGGCCGAGGGGAACGGTGGTCGCGCGCACGCGCCAGGGCAGGTAGTTGGAGTGATGCTCGAGCGCCGTGATCACCACCTCGTCCTCGGGGGAAAGCCCCATGCCGGAGGCGACGAGGTTGATGCTCTCCGTCGAATTGCGCGTGAAGACGATCTCCGAGGGGGACGCGTTGATGAAGGAGGCGATCGCGCGCCGCGCCTCCTCATAGGAGTCCGTGACTTCGTCGGCGAGGGTGTGCACGCCCCGGTGCACATTGGCCGTCGCGCCGGTGTACACGGCCGTCACGGCGTCGATGACGCATTGCGGCTTCGGGGAGGTGGATGCGCTGTCCAGGTACGTGATGGGGCGATCGTCGATCGTCCTGCGCAGCAGGGGGAACTCCGCCCGGGTGTAGGAGAGGGGATCGCTCATGCGTAGAGCGCCTCGACGCTGGGCAACGGCGCCGCGTGGGCGAGGCGGAACTTGCCCGACTGCTCGGGGGCGAGTGCTGCGTCGAGGCGCGTCTCCACGGCCGCCCCGCGCCCGTACACGGAGCGCAGGCTCTCCTGCACCGCCTCGCGCGTCCGTTCCTCGGCACCGCGCTCGCTCTGGTAGCGCGCAACGTAGCGGCCGTGTCCGACCTGCTCCACGAGGTACCCGGTGAGCTCGGTCGCCTCGGCCAAGGCGTCGTCCAGCGCCTTCGCGGTCACCGTGCGGCCCTCCGTCGTGAACGTCACGTCCCGGCTTCTCCCCTCGATCGACGCCACGGTGAGGCCGTCCGTTCTGCCGCACGGGCAGGGGGCGGGGGCGATCCGCGCGAGATCCCCCACGTCGAAACGCAGGAGCGTGAACCACGGGTTGTCCAGCGTGCTCACGAGGATCCGCCCGACGTGGGGGTCGCCGATCTCCTGACGGAAGGGCTGGATGTCGACGTGGCAGGTGGCCGTGTTCTGGTGGAAGGCGCCCGCCTCGCACTGCGTGAAGACGTGCCCCGTCTCCGTGGACCCGTAGGAGCTCACCACGGGAACGCCGGGAAACCCCGAGCGGATCGCCCGCAGGTGCATGCGGGAGGGAAACTCGTAGGTGAGGACGATGCAGGCGGGACGGTACAGCTCGATGCCCGCATCGGCACACGCGCGACTGAGGATCGCGAGGTACGCGGGATCCGACTCCAGTATCTCCGGCTGAAATAGACGAAGCTCCTCGGCCATGCGGCGCACGTTCTGCGCGTCCCAGGAGGTGGGGTCAGGGCTCTGGTTGAGGAAGAGGAGGGAATCGACGATACGGTCCTTCATCGGCGCATCGCCCACGTGGCAGATGTTTCCGGCGCACAGCGGCGACGTGAGGACCGCCTCGCGATGGGTGTGGGAGAAGATCCTCGCCAGCACGGGGTTGATCCGTGCTGCTTCCCGCTCGGACCTGTCCCACCAGGCCTGATGCCATACGACGGACACACGGTCCTCGGAGGTGCCGCTCGTCGTGACGATCTCGATCTCTCCCGAGGCAAAGCCGGACTTTCGGGCGTGCTCGTCGTCCATGAATCCCCGCGGAACGTTCGCGCGCACGTCGCGCTTGCCGAGGGTGGGTAACGCGGCGAATCGCAGCGCGATGGGGACCCCAGGACCGGGGTCTTTCGATTTCCAGCCCCTGTAGAAAGGGACCGAAGTGAAAGCATGCTCGAGAACGGATGCGCACCGAACGTCGTTAGGAACAGAGTACGAGATGATCTCCCCCTTTCGTCTCTGCCGGTGAGTGTATGCTGTGGGTGGGACGGATGTCATATCTAATATACCAGTTTTCCCGTTGAGTGGCATCCCTTGGGACTCCCCGTGATTTGACCGATTCCGGCTCGGGTCGTACCTTTCTTCCAGGAGGACGACAATGAGCGTGTCCCTTTCAGAAGGCCAGAAGGCCCCGATGTTTTCCCTGAGGGATCAGAACGGGAAGGCGGTGAAACTGTCCGATTACAAGGGGAAGAAGGTCCTGGTCTATTTCTACCCCCGCGCCGACACCCCGGGGTGTACGACGCAGTCCTGCGCGGTGCGCGACGCCCGCCAGGACATGAAGAAGCTCAATGTCGACGTCGTCGGCATCAGCCCCGATGAGCCCGAGGATCAGAAGAAGTTCGACGTGAAGTACGGTCTGGGCTTCCCGCTTCTTGCCGACACGGACCACGCCGCAGCGGAAGCCTGGGGGGCCTGGGGCGAAAAGACGAGCTATGGAAAGACCTCCATGGGGATCATCCGCTCGTCATTCCTCATCGACGAGAAGGGCAGCGTGGTGCGGGCGTGGTACAAGGTGAAACCCGAGGACACCGTGCCCAATGCCAACGAGGTCCTGGAGCAGATGGCCGCCTCCGGGAGGTGAGGGGTCACTGCTCGACGAAGTGGCACCCCACGGACTTGCCGTTGGAATACGCCGCGGAGACGATCACACGGGAGGCGAGCAGCGCGTTGCGCAACTCGATGAGGGGCCGGGTGAGAGCGGCCTGGCGGTAGAACTGCTCGATCCTGTGGCTGAGGTAGTTGAGGTCGGCAAGCGCGCGTTCCAGGCGCTTGCGCGTGCGGATGATGCCGGCATAGTTCCACATCGTCGATTGCAGGCTCAGCATGTCCTGCTGGATGAGGATGGGATCGAACTCCTCCGTGGGAGCCGGATGCACCCAGTCGGGGATGCTCCGCCTGAGCGCCGGGGAGACCGATGCCGGATGCGCGACGATGTCCCTCCCCGCCGCGGTCCCGTAGTACAGCCCTTCCAGGAGGGACACCGAGGCCAGGCGATTGGCGCCGTGTACGCCCGTGCACGACGCCTCCCCCGCCGCGTACAGCCCCGGCACCGAGGTGCGCCCGGTGAGCCCTACCTTCACCCCGCCGCAGAAGTAGTGCGCAGCCGGGACCACCGGTATCGGCTCGCGGCGGATGTCCAGCCCGATCTTCATGCACTGGGCGAAGATGTCCGGGAAACGCTCCTCCAGCGGAGAGTCCGCCACGGAGCGCGCGTCGAGGAACAGGTAGTCTGTTCCCTCGCTCTGCATCTCCCTGTACATGGCACGGGCCACCTCGTCGCGGGGGGCGAGGTCGGCGCGCTCCGCATCGTAGCGCGGCATGAACTTCTCCCCCGCATGGTTGACCAGACGCGCCCCCTCGCCCCGCAGGGCTTCGGAGATGAGGAAGCGCTTCACGTCCCGGTGGAAGAGGACCGTGGGGTGGAACTGTATGTATTCCGCATTGATGATTTCCGCGCCGACCCTGCTTGCCATGGCCAGGCCGTCCCCCGTGGCCCCCGGAGGATTGGAGGTATGGAGAAAGAGATTGCCGACCCCTCCCGTGGCAAGAACGACCGCAGGGGCGAAGAACGCCTTCACAGCGCCGGCCTCCATGTCCCAGAGGTAAGCGCCGATCACGCGCGTTTTCCTGTAGCGCTCCTGCGGGTCGATCGAGTTGTGCGTGTTGGTGATGAGCTCCACGGCGACGTGGGAGGCGAAGGTGCGGATCCGCGGGTGGCCCTCCACGGCGGCCAGGAGAGACGTCTCTATCGCCCGACCCGTCGTGTCCTTGGAGAAATAGATGCGCCGCACGGAATGCGCCGCCTCCTGGGTGCGTGCCGGACGACCGTGGGAATCCGTCGTGAAGGGAACGTGGAGCCTGTCCACGAGGAGTGACTCCACGAGTGCCGGACCTTCGGCGGCGAGAAGGTCGACCGCCTCGCGGGAGTTGATCTGGTCCCCGGCCACCATGATGTCTTTGGCAAGCAGCTCGGGGGAGTCGGATTCCCCCGTGGCGACGATCCCCCCCTGGGCGTAGCGCGTGTTGCACTCCAGCAGCACGGGCTCCTTGGAGATCACCGCTACGGACCGTCCCGCATCCGCGGCGGCGAGCGCCGCCGTGAGCCCCGCGATGCCCGAGCCGAGAATGATGAGGTCGAACTCGAAGTCAGATGCAGCCGTCACCGTGCGTCCTTTCCCTGCCCGATCTTCAGGGAGAAATCGAAAGCGCGCACCGAATGGGTGAGCGCCCCGACGGAGATGTAGTCGACCCCAGCCGCGCTTGCCGGCGGTATGGTGGACGGTCCCATGGTACCCGACGCCTCCACTTCCACGCGACCGCCGATCCGTTCGACGCATGCGCGCATGGCAGCGGCGTCCATGTTGTCCAGCATGATCATGTCCGCGTCCGTGGCAAGCGCTTCCGCAACCTCGGCCTCCGTGCGGCATTCCACCTCGACGCGGAAGCGCTTCCCCCACAGGGCGCGCACGCGCTGCACCGCCGCGGTCGCCGAGCCCGCGCTGTCGATGTGGTTGTCCTTGATGAGAACCATGTCGTAGAGGCCCTGGCGGTGGTTCCTCCCGCCGCCCGTGGCAACCGCGTACTTGGAGAGGGCCCGAAAGCCGGGCAGGGTCTTGCGTGTATCGAGGATCACCGCGTGGCCTGAAGTCCGGGCGAGGTCCACGAGCTTCCGTGTCTCCGATGCAATGCCGGAGAGGAAGGAGAGGAAGTTGAGCGCCGTTCTCTCCCCCGAGAGCAGGGAGATCGTCCTTCCCCGTACGCTCGCGACGCGCTCGTTGCGGGAAAGAGAGGCTCCGTCGTGCGCTGCAAAGGCGACGGTGACGCCCGGATCGACGGCGTGGAATACGGCGCGGAAGACCTCTTCACCGGCGAGGATGCCCTCGGCCTTGCTCCACAGCGTCGCCGAGCTCTCCCCGTCGGGTACGGTGGCTTGCGAGGTGATGTCACCGAGCTCGCCGAGGTCCTCGCGCAAGGCGAACTCTATGAGCGGCAGATAATCGCCTTCCTGCATGGCGGAAGAATAGATCGGCGGCGGTGCAGGTTCAAGTGCCGAGGATTCACCGTGAGCCCTCCCCTTGACCCTTGCCCCCTCTCTGTGGCATGTAACATGCAATGCGACGACGGATTATTGTGTTTGCGGCGCTGTTCTGTGCTGCCGTCGCTTTCTCCCAATCGATGCAACCAATGGGAAAGAGCGTGGGGCAGGTACCGCCGCTTCCGAGGGACGGCGAGGGACCGCAGACGGTCATCGTGCCCATCCTCATCTATCATGCCATAAGGGCGTATATCCCCACCGACACGGCAGGGGTGCGGCGCTACATCGCGACCCCTGAGACCCTGGAGAAGGAGCTCGCCTATCTCAAGGACGGGGGGTTCACCTCTGTCACGTTCGACGATCTGGAGCGCTCCCTGACCACCGGTACGAAGCTCCCGCCCCGACCCGTGATCATCTCTTTCGACGACAACTGGGAGGGCCAGTACACCTACGCTTTTCCCCTGTTGAAGAAGTACGGTTTCACGGCGACCTTCTACACCTGGGTCGTCGTCGTGGGCAGGACGCATCACATGAGCTGGGACGAGGTGAAGGAGCTTGCCGATGCCGGCATGCAGATCGGGTGCCATACGATGACGCACCCCTACCTCACGAAAGTCACCGGCGACGCCGAGCTGCGATGGCAGATCGATACGGCGAAGCAGACGATCGAGCAGCACACCGGGAAGCCCGTGACGTCGTTCGCCTACCCGTTCGGACAGTACAACGAGAAAGTGGTCGGTTTCGTGAAAGAAGCGGGATTCACGAGCGCACGCAGCACGTGGCCCGGAGTCGTGCACGACACGACGGGGCTTTTCAGCCTCACGGGGCTCATCCGCACCGAGTCTGCCGTGAACCTCGAGGACACCCTGACGAACGCCCTGAACGCCGCGAATACCATCGCCGAGCGCAAGGCGGACGCGGAGATGGGGCTCACCGCTCAGGACGCCTCTACGCCCTGAGGGGCACGAGCAACAGTGGAATCCGGGCGCGCGCGACCACGCGCGCCGCAACGCTCCCTTCCCAGAATGCGTCGGCCCCCGCCCTGCCGTGAGTCCCCATGACCACCACGTCGGCGGCGACACGCTTGGCCGTGCGGACGATCGCGCGCGCGGGGTCGCCGCGTGAGGCTTCCGTGCCCGCATGGACGCCCATCCCTTCCAGCTCCGCGGCGCGCGCGGCCAGATACTCCCGAGCCCCCGCATTGTCCATCTCCAGCTTGATCCGGGTCGCGATGGGCAGGAGGATGCCGGCAGCGGCCTGCGACCCTCCGAGGTCGCGCGGCGTGGGGGTGACCATGAGGAGATGGAGCTTGCACCCGAAGGAGGCGGTCATATCCGCCGCCAGTTGCAGTCCCTTCTCGTGAGAGGGGTCGCCGTCGATGGGCGCGAGGATCACGCGCCAGTCTTCCCGCAGGATGGTGGCCGCCGCGTCGGGAGACGGCCAGAGCAGGAGCACGGGGGTCGTGCCCAGGCCGATGACCTGCTGGGCGATCGACCCGGAGAGCATGCGCCGCGCCCCGCCACGGCCGTGGGCGGTCATGACCACGAGGTCGGGCGCGAGCTCCGTGGTGTGCTCCGTGATGCTGCGAGCGACGTTCCTCACCTCCGCCTCGTGCACGTGGGTATGCACGGAGAGCCCGGCCAGCACCTTGCGGGAAGCTACCTCGGAGAGGTAGTCGCCGGCCTCCTGTGGAGAGACGAGGTGGCGTTCGCTGTGCACCTCCGACGGCGCGTTCTTCTCTATCACGTGCACGAGGGTCAGCGTCGCCCCCGTACGCGCGGCAAGCCGTGCCGCGGTGGGGAGAGCCGATTCCGCCATGCGGGAACCATCCAAAGGGACGAGGAGGTGCTTGAACACTGCATTACCCTCCGGCAAAGGTCTGATAGATGAGGTAGAGGTTCAACACGATGACCAGCAGGGCCACCAGGCCAGCGGCAACGGTCGTGAGCCGTCTGTTCACCAGGACGCCCATGAGGTCCTTCCTCCGCGTGAACATGACCAGGGGCACCACCGCAAAGGGCAGCCCGAAGCTGAGAAGGACCTGGCTCACCACGAGTGTGCGTGTAGGGTCGAGGCCGAGAGCGATGACAATGATCGAGGGCACCATCGTCACGAGCCGGCGGATCCACGGAGAGATGCGCTTCTGCAAGAAACCCTGCATGATCACCTGGCCCGCCATGGTTCCCACCGACGCTGAGGAGAGTCCGGAGGCAAGGAGCGATACGGCGAAGATCCAGCTCGCCGCCCTGCCGAGAAGAGGCTCGAGGGTCTTGTGCGCCTCTTCGATGGTCCCTACCGACGTGAGCCCCTGGGTATGGAAGGTCGTGGCAGCCATGATGAGCATGGCCATGTTGATGAGGCCGGCGATACCCAGCGCGATGAGCACGTCGACGATCTCGAATCGGAACAGGCGCCGCAGCTTGTCCGGCTCCCGCACGACGATCCTGCTCTGCGTGAGGGAGGAGTGGAGGTAGATGGCGTGGGGCATCACCGTGGCACCGAGGATGCCCGCCGCCAGGAGGATGCTCTGCGACCCTGCGAGCTGCGGCACGACCGCGTGGAAGAGAACGTCGCCCATCGGAGGCCTGTCGAGGATCGTCTCCACCAAGTAGCTCACCGCGATCACACCGACCAGCGCGGTGATCACCGCTTCCAGCGGGCGGAAGCCGAACCTCTCCAGACTGAGGATGAGGACGGTGGCGATAGCGGTGAGAATCCCTCCTATCCAGAGCGGGATCCCGAAGAGCAGCGCGAACCCGAGCGCGGCTCCGAGGAACTCGGCGAGATCCGTGGCCATGGCCACGAGCTCCGCGAGGACCCACATGCCGACGACCACCGGTCTGCGGAACTGCTCCCTGCAGTGCTCTGCGAGGTTCTTCCCCGAGGCGATGCCGAGCTTCGCTGATAGGGTCTGTACGAGCATGGCGATGAGGTTGGATGCCGTGATGACCCAGAGCAGCATGAAGCCGAACTGCGCGCCGCCCTGGATATTGGTGGCGAAGTTGCCCGGATCCATGTAGGCAACGCTCGCGATGAAGGCCGGGCCGAGGAAGGGGAGCAGACGGCGCAGCCCGCCCTTTTTCCCGGTGCCGGAGAGCGTGTCCTGCGCCTGGTGGAGTGTCGACTGATCGCCGTTGCTCTCGGTCATGACCTACGTTCCTTTCGCGAGGTGCGCTCCCAGGCGATCGATGCACGCGTCGTACCCGAGCAGCGCGATGAAGCTGCCGATGCGCGGCCCCTGCGACTTGCCGATGAGGATGCGGTACAGCGTGCGAAACCAGTCCTTGCTCTTGATGTCCCGCTCCTTGGATATCTGGAACACCCTCGTCTGAAGTGCGTCGGCGTCGAGCGGGGTCCCCGCGTCCCTCATGCGCACCAGATCATCGCGGAGCACGGTGATGGTGGAATCGAGTGAGTGGTCGGGCTGCTCGGCGACGCGGGCGGGGAGGAGGACCTCACGGTAGTAGGCCAGCGCGTCCTCGATGAGCTGCTCGTAGTAGCCCACATTGAAGGCGATGCCGGGCTGGTATTTCACGAGGTAGTCCCGCACCACGCGGGGATCGTCCTCGTTCAGCGCGACGATGAGCTCGCATATCAGGGAATAGGTGACGGTCTCCTGGCCCGAAAGCGTTCCGGCGTGGGCGCCCCTGGACAGGCGGGAGATGAAAGGAACGGGGGAATCCTCCGCGCCGTCGTAGTGGGCAACGAGGTCCAGGTACTGGTCGACGATCTCGGGGAGCAGCGGGAGCCCCATCTTTTTCGCGATCTGCGGCTTCACGTACATGATATAGAGGAGCGAATCCACCGGCGCGAAGCGAAGCCACTGTTCCAGGGAGATGCCGTTGCCGATCTTCTTGGAGATCTTCTTCCCTTTTTCGTCGAGGAAGAGCTCGTACTTGAAGAGCTCCGGCGGCTCCCCGCCGAGGACCTTCACGATCTTGGAGGACAGGCGTGCGGAGTCAAGGAGGTCCTCGCCGTGCATCTCGTAGTCGATGCCGAGGCTGAACCAGCGCAGCGCCCAGTCGACCTTCCACCCCACCTTGCATTTGCCGCCGAGGATGCTCGCCGTGCCGGCGTGGCCGCAGGAGCCGTACTTGCCGGCAAGCGGGGCATCGCAGACGTAGCTCACCGTGAAGGCCTTCCTGTCGAGCTCCGTCACGCGCGTGGAGTACACGCGGCCGCAGTTTTCACAGATCGGAAAGAACGGGCTCCACGCCGCGCGCTTCTCCGGGGCGATGGTGGCTTTGAAGAGGTCGCTGATGGCGTCGTAGTTGGCCATGATCCGCCGCAGCCCCTCGTCGAAGACCCCTGAAGCGTAGCTCTCCGTCGACGAGGCGAAGGTGTAGCGGAAGCCGTAGGAATCGAGGAAATCGCGCAGCTTGTGGTTCATGTAGTGCGCGAAGGACTTTTCCTCCCCGAAGGGGTCGGGGATCGCGGTGAGAGACTTGCCCAGGTGGCCCTGGAGCATTGCGGCGTTGGGGAGGTTCTTGGGGACGTCGCGCAGGCCGTCCATGTCGTCGGAAAACGCGATGATCTTCGATTCGATGTCGGGCCGGAGGGTGGCCAGTGCCTGCAGCACGAAGGAGGTGCGCGCCACTTCTCCGAAGGTGCCGATGTGGGGGAGGCCCGACGGGCCGTAGCCCGTCTCCGCCGTCACTGTTTTTTTTCCCAGCCGCTCGAGGCGGTCGATGATGCGCTGCGCCTCGACGAACGGCCATTCCTTGTGAGTCATAGCTGGCATCGTCATAAACCTTTGGCATTCCGGAGTCAAGCTTGGCGGGTTAAGGGGCCAAATTCTGGTAGCCCGGTCATGGATTGGAGAGTACTTTAGAGCGCAGACGGTACCATGGAAGAGAGAAAACACGGACGACGATGCACCGGCGCCCAGGCCGTGGTGCACATGCTCGAGAAACAAGGCGTGAAGTACGTCTTCGGCCTCCCCGGCGGGGCCGCGATCCCCCTGTTCGACGCACTCGTGGATTCCACGATCAAGCTCGTGCTGACCCGGCACGAACAGGGCGCCACACATATGGCGGACGGATACGCGAGGGCTTCCGGCGAGCCCGGCGTCGTCCTCGTCACCTCGGGTCCCGGGGCCACGAATACCATCACGGGGATCCTCACGGCATCGATGGATTCCGTGCCGATGGTGGTGATCACCGGCCAGTCGAACGTCTCGAGCCTCGGGCTGGACGCGTTCCAGGAGGCGGACGTTTCTGGTATTTCCCTCCCGATCGTGAAGCACTCCTACCTCGTCAAGGATGCCGCGGACATTCCCCGCATCATCCGTGAAGCGTTCTACATCGCCCGGTCGGGCAGACCCGGACCCGTTCTCATCGACATCCCCAAAGACGTCTCCAACACGACGCTCGAGGTCATTGAGGACGAGGAGTTCCATCTCCCCGGCTACCGCGTTCCCAAGGAAGGCAATCCCGAGCAGGTGGCCTGCATCGCCGCCTATCTTCACGCCGCGCGCCGGCCCGTGCTCCTGGTCGGTCACGGAGCGGTGATCTCGGGTGCCGGCGCGGAGCTGCGCGTCCTTGCGGAGACCATGCGCATCCCCGTCACGAACACGCTGCTGGGCAAGGGGGCGTTTCCGGAGACGCACGAGCTTTCCCTCGGCATGCTCGGCATGCACGGGACCGCCTACGCGAACAAGGCGGTGGCGGATTGCGACCTCATCATGTCGGTGGGCTCCCGCTGGGACGACAGGATCACCGGCAGCCCGGAGACCTTCTGCCCCGACGCCGTGAAGATCCACATCGACATCGACCCGGCGGAGATCAACAAGCTCTACCAGATGCAGTGCTCCGTCGTGGGGGACGCCCGGGCGGTCCTGTCCGCCCTGAACACGCAGCTTGCCCCCGGAGATACGAAGGAATGGCTGGGGCAGGTCGGCGAGTGGAAGCGGATGTATCCGCTGCACTACCACCACCGCGGCACCTTCGAGGCGCAGTACGTGATCGACGAGCTGTACCGCCAGACCGGCGGCCGCGCGGTGGTGACCACCGACGTGGGGCAGCACCAGATGTGGGCGGCGCAGTTCTACCGCACCGACGAGCGCTTCCATTGGATCAGCTCGGGCGGCGCGGGGACCATGGGCTTCGGCTTCCCCGCAGCAATCGGCGCGCAGCTCGCACGGCCGAAGGACCTGGTCTGCGCGATCGTCGGTGACGGCGGCTTCCAGATGACGATGTCCGAGCTGGCCACCGCCGTGAATCTGAAGCTCCCGTTGAAGGTGCTCATCATCAACAACCGCTTTCTCGGCATGGTGCGCCAGTGGCAGAGCCTCTTCTATGAGAACAGGCTCTCCGGCGTGGACCTCGTGGGCAACCCCGACTTCGTCAAGCTCGCGGAGAGCTACGGGTGCAGGGCCTTCCGCATCCGCAGGATCGGGGACGTGCAGAGCGTCCTTGAAAAAGCCCTCGCCTATTCGGAAGGCCCCGTGGTCATCGACGCGGAGGTGGCGAAGGAGGACAACGTCTTCCCCATGATCCCCGCGGGGGCCTCGATCAGGGACATGATCCTCGGACCACCCCGGAAGGAGCGGACATGAGCCCCGTGAACGCTGTGGTGAGCGCAACGATGAAGAAACATCTGGTGAGCCTGTACGTCTCCAACAAGTTCGGCGTCCTCAACAGGGTCGCGCTCGTCTTCGCGCGGCGTGGCTTCAACATCGACAGCCTCATCGTCTCCGAGGCGTTCGATCCCGCCTTCTCCCACATGAACATCGTGGCCACCGGGGACGAGAAGACGATCGGCCACATCATCAAGCAGTTGAACAAGCTGGTCGATGTCGTGCACGCTGCGGACAATACCGGCAAGGACGTGATCCAGAGGGAGCTCGCGCTGGTCAAGGTGCGCTGCTCCGCGGAAAAGCGCGCCGAGGTGCTGGACGTCGTGCACACCTTCAAGGGCCAGGTGGTCGACCTCGTGGAGGAGGCGCTGACCATCCAGGTGACAGGGGACACCGAAAAGGTGGATGCTCTGCACCGGATGCTCGGCCGCTACGGCGTCATCGAGATGGTGCGAACGGGCAAGGTCATCGTCGCGCGCGGTGGGGAGGTTACCTAAGAATGGGACGGAGTCTTCTTGACAAGGTCTGGGATCTGCACAAGGTGGGAACTCTTCCCTCGGGGCAGGACCAGATATTCATCGGGCTGCACCTCATCCACGAGGTGACCTCGCCCCAGGCTTTTCAGGCGCTTTCCGACCGAGGCCTTTCGGTCATGTACCCTGAGAGGACCTTCGCGACGGTGGACCACATCGTGCCCACCGACGACCAGCGCCGTCCGTTCGCGGACACGCTCGCCGAGGCCATGATGCAGGCCATCGAGCGCAACACCAAAGCGCACGGAATTCAATTCTTCGGTCTTTCCACCGAGCACCAGGGGATCGTGCATATCATCGGGCCCGAGCTCGGGCTCACGCAGCCCGGCATGACCATCGTCTGCGGCGACTCCCACACCGCCACGCACGGCGCCTTCGGCGCGCTGGCGTTCGGCATCGGGACGAGCGAGATCGAGATGGTCCTGGCCACGCAGACGCTACTCCAGCGCAAGCCCAAGACGTTCCGGGTCCAGATCGACGGGCGGCTCCAACCGGGCGTTGGCGCCAAGGACATCATCCTGGCCCTGATCGCCCGTATCGGGATCGGCGGCGGGACGGGCCACGTCATCGAATACACCGGCGACGCCATCCGCGCCCTGTCGATGGAAGAGCGCATGACGGTCTGCAACATGTCGATCGAAGGCGGCGCGCGCGCCGGCATGATAGCGCCGGATGACATCACCGTCGAATACATCGCTGGCAGGGAGTTCGCGCCCGCGGGAGCCGCATGGGATAAGGCCGTGACGGCGTGGCGGGAATTACGCTCGGATTCAGGCGCTGCTCACGATAGAAGTGTTACGCTCGACGCACGCACGCTCAAGCCAATGATCACGTACGGCACCAATCCGGGAATGGCCATGGCGATCGACGGGCGCGTGCCGGATCCCCAGGGCATCTCCGATCAGAACGAGCGCGCGACGCTCGAGCATGCGTTGCACTACATGGGAGTGCAGCCAGGCCAGCGTCTGATCGGTACACCAGTCGATGTAGTGTTTATCGGAAGCTGCACCAACTCGCGCATCTCCGACCTGCGCGAGGCCGCTGGATTGCTTCGCGGCCGCAAGGTGAAGGAAGGTGTGCGCATGCTCGTCGTACCGGGCTCGCGCGAGGTGAAACGGATCGCGGAATCGGAAGGACTCGACCACGTCTTCAGGGAAGCAGGTGCAGAATGGCGCGAGGCAGGCTGCTCGATGTGCATCGCGATGAACGGCGATCAACTCGCGCCAGGCCAGCTCGCAGTGTCCACCAGCAACCGTAACTTCGAAGGGCGCCAGGGGCCCGGCAGTAGAACGATGCTGGCAAGTCCATTGACGGCAGTAGCAGCCGCGATCACCGGAACGATCACCGATGTAAGAACTCTCCTGCCGAACTGACATACAATGCAACCAATCACAAGTATCACTTCGCATTACTTCGCGATCTCGTCGGACAACGTCGACACCGACCAGATAATTCCCGCTCGGTTTCTCAAGGTCACCGACAAGGAGGGACTTGGCGCTCTCGCCTTTCATGATCGGCGCTACAAGTCGGATGGATCACCCGATGCCGCGTTCCCAATCAATGCTCCCGCGGCCGCCGGCGCCGAGATACTCGTCGCCGGACACAATTTCGGCTGCGGCTCGTCGCGTGAGCATGCGCCATGGGCGCTGCTCGGCGCTGGCGTGCGCGCGGTAATCAGCAGCGAGTTCGCAGACATCTTCCGTAACAACGCGCTGAAGAATGGATTGCTCCCGGTGCAGGTGCCACCTGAGATTCTGCACCGGCTGACGCATGCATGGGATCAGCAAGGTGCTTCTGGCGGCGGACGTACAGGTCAGTTGGTAATCGATGTTCCATCGCAGATTCTGACAATCGATGCGATCACCAGCGTCGGTTTTCCACTGGGAGCATTCGAGAAACACTGCCTGCTCAATGGTGTCGATCAGCTGGACTTTCTACTCGCCGCATCCGACGAGATCAACGCATTCGAGAACGCATGCGAGGTCGTAGCATGACGATGATAGCATTGTTGCCCGGTGATGGCGTGGGGCCCGAGGTTACGAAACAGGCCAGGATCGCGCTCGAGGCAATCGCACGGAAGTATGGTCATGATTTCCAGTTCATCAAGGCAGCGATCGGTGGTGACGCGATCGATTCTATTGGAGTTCCGCTGCCTGATGCGACACTTGACCTGTGCCGGAGCGCCGACGCTATCATGCTGGGCGCTGTGGGTGGTCCGAAATGGGAGCACATCCCGGTTGCGCTGCGACCGGAGCAGGGGTTGCTGGCACTCCGGCGCGGTCTCAAATTGTTCGCAAACATTCGCCCGGTGAAAGCGCCAGCGATTCCCTGGCCGTCGTCGCCGATCAAGCCCGAAGTGCTGGCTGGAACGGATATCGTCTTCGTTCGCGAGCTCACAGGCGGGATCTATTTCGGCGAGAAGAAGCTGGAGCCGGTCGCGGGCTGCACGAAGGGTGGCGAGCGTGCGAGTGACTCGGCCAGCTACACAACCGATGAGATCACATCGATCGTGCGCGTTGCCGCCCGGATCGCTCAGAAGCGCCGCGGCATGGTGACTTCTGTCGATAAAGCAAACGTGCTGGAGACATCGCGCCTGTGGCGTCGCGTGGCTACGGCGGTGATTCGGGATGAATTTCCGGACGTGCAACTCGAGCATCGTCTTGTGGATTCATTCTCTATGGACATAATTCTCCGTCCATCGACATTCGACGTCGTTGTTACAGAGAACATGTTCGGTGACATTCTCACCGACGAAGCATCCGTACTCGCCGGATCTATCGGCACGCTCCCGTCCGCATCGCTTGGTCATCCCGATGCGGATGGCAGACAACGGGGCCTGTACGAGCCGATTCACGGATCTGCGCCGAGCATTGCTGAATGTGACGTGGCGAATCCCGTGGGCGCGATATTGAGTGCGGCGCTGTTGCTACGTCTTTCGCTCGGCATGAATGAAGAAGCTGCGTGTGTGGAGGATGCAGTGGCTACCGTTCTCGGGACGGGATACGTGACACCCGACCTGGCACTGGCGGGTGAGCCCGCGTTTCACACGAGCGACGTCGGGCGAGCGGTTGCGCGGGCGATATCCGACGGCGACGTGAACGGCTTCGCGAGGTGAAACCCGGGTCGGAGAGCGCCGAGTCGCGTGCGGTCTAACTGCGCTTGGTGCAGATGGCCGTGCTACCGAAGCGGCGACGGG
>PLNO01000011.1 GCA_003141795.1 Spirochaetaceae bacterium
CATCGACCCTCGTGGCGAAGATACGGTCCTCGGTTTCCGCGAGCGTGGTATAGCGGTCCCGCAGGAAGCCCGAGAATCCCGACCGGGTCGTCTTGATCACGTCCAGTCCTGTGAGCCCGCCGGACACGCGGGGCATCCCTGTACGGTCGGCGCGGACGCCGCACACGCGTCGTGCGGATCCCCCGTTCATGAAAGCGTGGGGATGCGGCGCGCCGCCGACGGGGATGCGGTCCCAGGAGGCCTGCTCGATGGAGACCTCGGCCCATGCGACGTGGGGGAAGCTCTCCAGGAAATGGGAAGCGAGGATCACTCCGAATGCCTCGGGCGTGGCGAAATCGTGCGCCCGCGCCAGGGCGTAGACGGTGTTCTTCATCGTGTCGGTGGGGATGCAGGGCGCATTGTCCCCCTCCGTATATACCGCCTGGAACGCGCCGCCCAGCATGATGCACACGGTGAGCTCGAACACGCTGTGCTCCGCTCCGTTTCGCACGACCTTCGTGAGCCGAATGTCGCTCTTCCCGTAGCTGTTCTCCGCAAGATGCGCCATCCCTACCCCTCTCTTACCGCGTCGCGCAGCCTGAGGAGCGCGATCTTCGCGATCTCCTCCAGCGCCGCCGCGATCTCCCGCTCCCGCGAATGCGCGAGCCGGCGGGGAAACGCCGCAAGGATCGCCTCCTTGCGGTTCTCCCGCGCGCAGATCACGAACGGAAAGCCGAACCTGTCCCTGTAGGAGCGGTTGTACTCTTCGAATCGGGAGATCTCTTCCTGTGAAAGCGAATCAAGCCCCGCGGCAGCCTGCTCTCCGGCTGATTGCCGGCTGAGGGCACCTTCACGGGCCAGACGGCCGACGAGATCGGGATGCGCGGCGATGAGCCCGACCTGTTCGGCCGTCGTTGCCGCCGCGAACGTCGCCACGAGCTCACGGTGCAGGCTTTCGAGCGAAGCGAACGGCCTGCGCAGCCACGTGCGCTCGGCGATCCACGGGGAGTGCTCGAAGAGCGGGCCGCAGACTGCCACGAACCCGGCCTGATCGCGTGCGTTGAGCTCGCCGAGCTGCGTCTTCAATTCAGTCATTCCCGCATCGCCTCGGCGACGACCCGTGCGGCCAGAGCGATGTGCTCGATGCGGCTGAACTCCGCCGGATTGTGGCTGATCCCGTCCCGGCTGGCCACGAAGAGCATCGCGCACGGGATGAACGGGGCGAGGATCGCTGTGTCGTGGAGCGCGCCACTTGCCGCGTCGGGGAGCGATGCATCGAGGCGCCCCGCCGCCGCCCGCAGCATTCCGCACACTCCCGGGTCCAGGGGGACGACGGGCAGGTTCTCCGTGCAGGAAAGCTCGAACTGCAATCCACGCCGCTGCGAGACCTCGGCGATCATCGAGCGCACGCGCTCGTCACCCTCGACGAGGGTTTCCGCTGAAGGGGAACGGAAGTCGACGCTGAACGTCACGCGACCGGGGATCACGTTCAGTGCATTCGGTTCCACGGCGAGCCTGCCGACGGTGATCACCGTGTGATCGACCTCGTCGTCGAGCTCCCGCGCGAGCTCTTCCAGGACCCCGACCACCTCTGCTGCCCCCGCCAGCGCGTCCTGCCTGTCCCGCATCCGCGTCGATCCGGCGTGGTTCGCCGTTCCGTCCAAACGGCAGAGGTACTGTCGCCTGCCGTGGATGGCCGTCACGACGGCCAGCGGCTCCGCGGCGTTCCAGAGCGCCGGACCCTGCTCGACGTGGGTTTCGATAAAGCCCCTGTAGAACGACGGCTCGACCCTTTCCGCGGCGAGTCGTCCGGGATCGACGCCGTGCTCCGCGCCGGCGGAAAGGAAATCCACGCCCTGGCCGTTCCTCAGTCCGGAAAGATCAGCCGCGCTCAGCGTGCCCGCCCACGCCCTGCTGCCCAGCATGCCGAGGTTGAAGGTCGTGCCTTCCTCCTCCGCGAAAACGATGAGTTCCAGCGGCGCAGCGGGTACGGCCCGCAGCACCTCCAGTGCGACGACGACCCCCACCACTCCGTCGTACTTCCCGCCTGTGGGCACCGAATCGATATGCGAGCCGCAGAGCCACGCCGGGGTCTGCCACCCCAGGGCGGAGTGGCGCGCATGCACGTTGCCCGCGGCGTCGACCCGGGTCACGCACCCCGCGGCCTGCGCCTGCGCGATCACGTAGTCGCGCGCCCTCCGCCACGCGGGGGAAAAGGTGGGACGGCTGTAGCCGACGCTCGGGTCGGCTTCCGTGAATCCGGCGATTTCCTCGATGTCGCGCGCGAGCCTCTGGGAATCGACCGCCGCGGGGCCTTCCCTCATTTCCCGAAATCCCGCCGCCACTCGACGCCGGTCCGTTCCATCGCGCTCTCAGCGGCGGTGCGGCGCATGCGGTTGAGCTGTGGCATGCCCAGCGCCCATTCCTGCATCCAATCGCGGGCGAATACGCCCTGCTCCGTCTCCTTGAAAATCCGGCGGACCTCCGCCTCGTCCACGACACGGGGTCCACGCGTGCGCACCGCGAACTCGCACGTGCGGCTGCACCTGCCGG
>PLNO01000147.1 GCA_003141795.1 Spirochaetaceae bacterium
AGCCTCTTCGTGATGCTCGCTTCATGCGTGCCCTTTGCCGCCGCGTGGGGCCAGATGGAGGCGGGTGCCACGCTCGAGCTCACCGTGGGGATCGTCTCGCTGAAGTTCGACGGTATCAGCCTGCTGCTGTCCGCGGCGGTTCTCGCGCTGGGGTCACTCGTCTCTCTCTTTTCGGGCCCGTACATAGGGCACGAGAGCGGGCAGGAGAAGTTCCACGCCCTGCTCAATGCCATGATCGGCGCCATGCTGGGCCTGGGCTGCGCGGCGGATCTGTTCAACCTGTGGGTCTGGTTCGAGACGGCGGCGGTGGCCTCCTACATGCTCGTCGCGTTCCATTCCGACAGGCCGGCAAGCCTCGAGGCCGGCATGANNACCACGGCCTCATCAAACTGGCCTTCGTGTTCGCGTTCATCGGCTTCGGCGTGAAGATCGCCATGGTCCCGATGCATACGTGGCTGCCCGACGCGCATTCCCAGGCGCCCAGCGGGATCAGCGCGATGCTCTCCGGTGTCGTCATCGAGACGGGGCTGGTGGCACTTCTGCGCGCACTGTCGGCGGTGGCGGGCATCACCTCCGCCTGGGGCGCGATCCTTCTCGGCTTCGGCGCGGTGAACATGATCGTGGGCAACCTGCTCGCCCTGCGTCAGACGCAGGTCAAGAGGCTCCTCGCCTTTTCCAGCATCACGCACGTGGGGTACATGCTCCTCGGCCTGGGGTTTGCCATCACCTGGGGTCAGCTCGAAGGGGCGCAGGGCAGCGTATTCCACCTCCTCACGCACGCGGCAATGAAGGGGCTCGCGTTTCTCGCGGCAGGAAGCCTGCTCTTCGCGCTGCGGCTCGCCCGCGGCGATACAGGGGCTCTGGAGGCTGCCGATCTTGCCGGCGCTGCGCGCCGCTATCCCGTGACCGCTTTCGCGCTGAGCGTCGCGCTGCTCAGCCTCGGGGGCCTCCCCCCGCTCGGGGGGTTCATGTCGAAATGGCAGATCTTCGCCGCAGGCGCGCGGACGGGAAGCCCCGTCGCCCTGGCGCTCGTCGTTTTTGCGGTGCTCAACAGTCTGCTCTCCCTGGCATACTACACGCCGCTTGTGAGCATGATGTACCGTGGCACGCCGTCGCCGGCGGTGATCGCGGGGGCACGCGTTCCCCTCGGCATGACGGTGCCCCTGCTACTGCTCGTCGTGGTGGTAGTGGCATTCGGTGTGTGGCCTACGCTTGCCAGCGGCCTTACCGTACCGGCGGGCAATGTGGTGCTCGCGATATTTTCGCGGCAGGGAGGGTTGTGAGGTGCCGTATATCCTCTCGCCTCCGATTGCATTCGCGGTGTACGCCCTGCTCGTGGTGATCCTGTTCGTGGCCTCTTCCGCTGTCGCCGCGCGGGGCACCCCGAACGACAGCAAGACGAGCTCCTACAGCAGCGGAGAGAAGGCCCAGGGGGGCATGGCGACCCCCGGGTACCGCCCGTTCTTCATGGTGGCCTTCTTCTTCGCGATCCTTCACCTCGGCGTGCTGGTCGTGGGAAGCGGGGGATTCACCCTGGTCACGGGCGTCTACATCCTGGGGCTCATCTTCTCTCTCGTTGCTCTGGCGCTCGGTTGAGCGGAAAGGGGCGCGCACATGAGGCGACTGCAGGAAATGCTCGATTCCACGGCGCTGTGGTCGCGCATCAATTCCCCCTGGCTCGTGCATTTCAACAGCGGCTCCTGCAACGGCTGCGACATCGAGATCCTCGCCACGCTCGCCCCCCGCTATGACCTGGAGCGCTTCGGCGTGAAGCTTGAAGGATCCCCCCGACACGCCGACGTCCTGATCTGCACGGGACCGGTGACCCGTCTGGCACGGGACAGGCTTTTACGGACGTGGGAGCAGATGCCCGTTCCCAAGTTCGTGATCGCTGTGGGGTCGTGCAGCATCACGGGCGGCGCGTTCCACGGCTGCTACAATATCGTCGGAGACATCGGCGACGTGATTCCCGTGGACGTCTACGTGCCCGGCTGCCCACCGCGGCCCGAAGCGATAATCGACGGCGTCGTCCAGCTTCTGACGAAGCTGAAAGCTTCTGCCCCTGCGCGTGCTCGTACGCACGGGCCGGCGCGCGAGCCGGATGGCCAGCCCGCGCCAGAGAGCGGGGGAGGCGAGCCATGAGCGCAGAATCAGCGTTCGACGTCATTCTGGAGAGCGTCCGCCCGTGGGTTTCCGGGAGTCCGGTGGCTGCCGGAAACCGCCTCGATATGGAGACAGGCGCCGATCGTCTCGTTCCCGCGGTCACCGCCCTGACGGGGCTGAAGTGGGGATACCTCTCGGCCATCACCGGGCTGGATTCAGGACCGGCCTCCGACGGGCACATCGAAATCCTCTACCACTTCTGCAGGGGGGCTTCGGTTGCGACGCTGCGTGTAAAGATCCCGCGCGATTCTCCGGAGGTGCCGAGCATCGGCGCGGTCGTGCCGCCTGCCTACCTGTACGAAAGGGAGCTCGCGGAGACGATGGGGGTGAGGGTAGCGGGGCTTCCGGAGAGGGGAAGGCAGTGGCTCTCTGACGACTGGCCGGAGAACGTGTACCCGCTGCGGAAAGATTTCACGATGGAATCGGCAGATGCGCCCGGTCCCGTTGCCCCTCTGGTCGGAAGCAGCGACCCTCCCGGCACCTTCATCATCCCGATCGGTCCTCAACACCCCGCACTGAAGGAGCCCGGGCACTTCGAACTCGCCGTGGACGGTGAGATCGTCACGCACGCGAGCATCCGCCTGGGCTACGTGCACAGGGGCATCGAGAAGGGTGCGGAGGATCGCTCGTGGGTCCACAACATCTACCTCATGGAACGGATCTGCGGGATCTGCTCGCACATCCATGCCACCGCGTACGTGCTGGGCGTGGAATCCCTCGCCGGGGTCGCTGTTCCCCCGCGCGCCCAGGCCGTTCGGACGGTGTTTTGCGAGATGGAGAGGATCCACAGCCACCTGCTGTGGCTGGGAGTGGCCGCGCACCAGGCCGGGTTCGAGACCCTCTTCATGTACAGCTGGAGGGACCGTGAGACGATCATGGATCTGCTGGAGGAGATGTCCGGCAACAGGGTGAACTATTCGGTGAACCTCCTTGGCGGGGTGAAGAACGACATCGACGGCGCGGCCGCAGATTCGGTGCGCCGCGGGCTCGACTACCTCGAGCGCCGCACCAGGCACTACCTGAAGATCGTGACCTCCGATGAGAGCTTCCTCCGCCGCACGCGCGGGGTGGGTGCGATCACCGCGGAACAGGCGGACCTTCTCGGGACTGTCGGTCCCACCGCCCGCGCATCCGGAGTATCGCGCGACCTTCGCGTCGAGGCTCCCTACCTCTCGTACCCGGATTTTCCCGTCAGGCCGGTGCTGGACACGCGGTGCGACCTGGAAGCCCGTTTCGTCGTGCGGATCAATGAGCTGTTCGAATCGTACCGCCTGGTGCGGGAAATCCTCGGCCGGCTGCCGGCGGGGGACCTCGCGACAGCCGCTCCCCGCAAGGTGCCGGAAGGGGAGGTCATCAGCAGGGTGGAAGCTCCGCGCGGCGAGCTGTTCTACTACCTGCGCAGCACGGGCGGCGTGAAACCGGACCGGGTGAAGGTGCGCACGCCCAGCCTCTGCAACTGGGCGGCGATCCTCAGCGTCGCGGTCGGGCACAAGCTTGCCGACATCCCCATGATCATGGTGGGCATCGATCCCTGCTTCTCGTGCTCTGACCGCATGATCACCGTGCGTCGTCGTGGAAGCGGACGGACTTCGACCGACCAGTGGTCGTGGGAGGACCTGCGGCAGTATGGCATCGACTACTATGCGGCAGGCCGCGTATGAGCGTCGCCCTCGCGCTCCTCTCGCTCGTCATTTTTCCCGGGGGGCTCTTCGTGATCCTCGGCAGTCTCGTCTACGAGTACGCGAACAGGAAGCTGGTGGCGCGGTTTCAGAACAGGGTGGGGCCGCGATGGTTCCAGCCCTTCGCCGACCTCGTGAAGCTCCTGGTGAAGGAGGAAATCGTCCCTGTTGGAGTCAACCGCGGCCTCTTCAACGGTCTGCCCATCGCGGCGCTCGCCGCGGCGCTCACGGCCGCCCTCTACGTGCCGATGGCCGGGCTCGCACCGTCGTGGGGCTTCCGCGGGGACCTCGTGGTGACCGTGTATCTCCTTATGATGATGACGCTGTGCATCGGGCTTGCAGGTGCCAACACCCAGGACAGGTTCTCCCTCATCGGCTCCACGCGGGCGCTGACGCAGCTCTTCTCCTACGAGGCGCCATTCCTGCTCGCGCTCCTGGGCCCCTCCATCGCCGCGGGTACCTGGCGGATCTCGGAGGTCAACGGCTACGCGCGCGAGCACCTGTGGATGATCGTCACGCAGCCTCTGGGGTTCGTCGTGGCTCTGGTCGGCTTGATGGGCAAGCTCGAGCTGCCGCCGTTCGATGCGCCGGAGGCGGAAACGGAGATCGTCTCAGGCGCGCTCACCGAGTACAGCGGAAGGGGCCTTGCGTTCTTCCGTCTGGGTCGTGACGTGGAGCTCCTCGTCGGGCTCACGCTCATCTCCGCCTTCTATCTCGGGGGGTTGGGCAATCCGCTGCACTTCATCCTGAAGACGCTCGGTTTGCTCTTCGTGACCGCGGCCCTCCAGTCCCTCTTCGCGCGGCTACGCATCGATCAGACCGTGGGTCTGTGGTGGCGCGTGGGCGCCGTGCTCGCGCTCGTTCAGTTCCTCGTCCTCATCGTCCTCAGGATCGCGGGGGTCCGCCTGTGAAAATGAAGATCGCCTCGATGTTGAACGACGTGTTCGTCTCCCTGTTCAAGCGGCCGTTTACCGAGCTGTACCCCTATGCGGTGAAGCCCGCGCCCGTACGTCTGCGCGGCAAGCTCCTCTGGGCGGAGGAGAAGTGCAAGGGCTGCATGCTCTGCGTGCGCGATTGTCCGGCGAAAGCGATCGAGATCGAGATCGCCGACAGGGCGGCGCGGGAATACGTGTTCCGCTACCGGCTCGACCGCTGCATCTATTGCGCCCAGTGCGTGGCAAGCTGCAAGGAAGGGGCTTTATCCATGTCCAGCTCGCTCTACCACCTGGCGTCGACGGACAGGGGCACTTTTACCGAGGTCTACAGGTCCAGGGGAACCGGTGTCTGCAAAGAGGAGGAGGCTGGGGATTGAGCGCCGGGGCGAACGAGCGGATGCCCGTGCTCTTTCTGGGGCACGGCAGCCCCATGAACGCAATTGAAGACAACGAGTTCTCCCGTGGGTGGAAAGAGATCGCCCGAGAGATCCCCCGGCCCTCGGCGATCCTCTGCATCTCCGCCCACTGGGAGACGCCGGGCTCGCTCGTGACCGGCCTGGATGCGCCCCCGACGATCCACGACTTCAGCGGCTTCCCGCGGGAGCTTTTCGAGGTCGAGTACCCCGCGCCCGGCAGCGCGTGGCTCGCACGGGAAACGATCGCGGCGGTGAAGAGAGTCGCAATAGGGATCGACCGCGAGTGGGGTTTCGATCACGGGTGCTGGAGCGTGCTTCGGCAGATGTACCCGAAGGCCGACATCCCGGTGGTCCAGCTCAGCCTCGACACGACGAAGCCGGCGCGCTTTCACTACAAGCTCGCAGTGGAGCTCTCGCCGCTCAGGAACAGAGGCGTTCTCATCGTTGCAAGCGGCAACATCGTGCACAATCTCGGCCTGGCAGCGGTGCCGAAGAGCGGCTGCTCCAGCACGCCCTTCGGGCTCCCCTGGGCGCTGGAGGCCAGCGCGCTTTTCAAGTCGCTCATCGACTCCGACGCGTACGACGCGCTCATCGACTTTCCGTCGTTGGGCAGCGCCGTGCAGCTCGCCGTGCCGACACCCGAGCACTATCTGCCTCTCCTGTACGCGCTTGCACTCAAAAGCCCCGATGAATCGATCGATTATTTCAACGACGAGGTGGTGGCGGGGTCTCTCATGATGACGTCTCTGGTTGTGCAATAGGAATGCGGGCGCGGGAAGAAGAAAATCGGGCTGGGCGGGCGTCAACCGCCGACCCCTTGCTCTGTATCGAATATTCGCCGTTATCATGACCTAACAAGCGGTACGGAGCCCGGGATAGATCGTCATCATCGGACTTGACAGCAGTCACGACATCGACAAACATCTGTTCGTCTGGCGTTGCCGGACAAGAATCGACTGAGAGCTATCGCCGATGGGGCTTCGGCGGGCACCCGGCGCCAGTCTTGGAGCATTCGTGGGAAGTCTCGCCGTCAGCCCCGGGCTGACAGTTCCTTCAGTTTATTCGCACAGTCGTGCCGCGAGAAAGGAACCAGTATGAGTCGTTCACAGGTACGTTTGGGCCTTGTCATCTCCAATTACTATTCGGGTTTTCAACAGATGTTGGATGCTGCGAAAGACGAAGCAACAAAACAGGGCGCCACAGTGTCCATTGTCTCGGAAGTGCCGGGCTGCTACGATATGCCCCTGCCGGTGAAGAAGATTCTCCAACGCAAGGACGTGGACGCGGTAGTGGCCCTTGGAGTGATCCTGCCGGTTCCCCATAAGACCAAAGACGGCGGTTCTCCTACAGAGGAGATCACGGTCTGGGACGAGACGATCGCCAACGGCACGATCGATCGTCTGGATGCGCTCTCGGTGGAGTTCGAAAAGCCGGTCGTCAAGGAATTGATCGGCCCCGGATTTCCCGTGGGCATGGTCAAAGATCGCGTTGAGCGCTATGCGCGGGCAGGGGTGCAGTGCGCGGTGGCCATGGTGAAAGAGATGGAACGCATCAGCAAGGCATAGCTCGATAGGATTTGTGCCGTGGTGCGGACCCCTGGAGCACGACAGGGCGGCGTGGTTGCTGTCCGATGAGTCCGGGGGTCATCAGTAAAAAATCGGGCTTTGGCGGATGTGGACCGCCGACCCCTTGCACCCGAATCACATAACACCTGTCAGCCTCAGTGACGGGCCTCGCCGTGCGCTACGCTCAGACAGGCGTACTGACCCTGCCACAGGATGCCGAAAAGCGAAACCCGCCTTGACAGCTTGTCGGCTGCCTGTTATTATTTGATTGAATTTTCAATCAAATAATAACAGGGGAGATCGATGTCACCGAGAACCACGGATGACCAAGCCCATGACAAGAAACGCCAAGCCATCCTTCTCTCAGCGCTCCGCGTCTTTGCTCGCGAAGGCTATGGTTCCACAAGAATCCAGGATATCGCAAACGAGGCCGGTACCAGCTCGGCGCTCCTCTATCACTACTTCCGCGACAGGGACGCGGTGTTCTCCGAGCTGGTCCGTCTGGCCACGGCAAGCTCCCTCGGTGCCTTCGACCTTGCTGTCTCCGCCCCGGGCGGTCCGGCACGTGGTCTGTATGTACTTTTTGATACCGTCTTTCACTACGCCTTTGCGGGAGACGGACCTCTCTTCTTCCTTATCATGATCCAAGCCATGACATTCCGCAGGATACCATCGGAGGTGCAGGCCCTACTGGAGGCCTCTGGAGGTTCCTATGTCACCAAGCTATTGCCACTGATCGTTGCAGGCCAAGCCTGCGGCGAGGTCAGAGATGCAGATCCCCTGAGCGTTGTCGGTACGATACTCGCGCTTATCCAGGGTTTTGCAATTGTTCAGGCCCAGAGCGTCGATAGACTGCCGTTGCCGGCCATAGCAGAAGTGCTGCGCTGCGTGCTGACCGAAAAGGGGATCGAAGCCCTGAAAGGAGCGAAAAAGAATGAATGAACCCGAGATCCTGATCATCGGCGCGGGCGTCGCCGGCCTGTCCGCCGGGTGCTATGCCCAGGCAAACGGCTATTCTAGTCTCATCTTGGAAATGCATTCCCAGCCCGGCGGGCTGTGTACGGCATGGCAGCGCAAAGACTACACGTTCGACTACTGCATCCACTGGCTGGTCGGGTCCGGCAAGGCGCACGGATTTCGGAAGATTTGGGATTTCCTCGGGATGATCGACGACTCGATCATCATCGACCCGGAGATATTCCAGACCTGGCGCTGCAGCGATGGGACCGAAGTCCACTGGTACACCGACGCCGGCCGCCTGCAGGCTCACTTGGAGGGTCTGGCCAACAACACTGGGGACAGGCAGGCGGTTGCAGAGCTGTCGAGGTGGATTCGCAAGATGGGCACTTTCATCCTCATGGAACCGGATTTCAGTCCCCGGGGCTTGCGGGCGACGTTCCAGAGTCTGCCGGCACTGCGGGTCATGCGGGAGTTTCAAGGCCGGGATTGGATGTCCTTCGCCGGACGGATAACGACACCGGTGTTGCGGGAGGCATTCACGGGTTTTTTCGCGATGGAAGGGTTTCCGTTAATGGCAGTGCTCTTCACCCTCGGGAATCTTCACGCTCACAATGCTGGATACCCCCGTGGCGGTTCTCTTCCGATGGCCAAACGGGCGGAAGCCACTTACCGAGCCCTCGGCGGAAGCATTACCTATAATGCTCGGGTGCAGGAGATCCTGGTGGAACATGACCGGGCCGTGGGAGTACGCTGCGCCGACGGCTCGGTCATCCGGGCCAGATGGATTGTTTCGGCTGCCGACGCCCATACCGTCATCCACGAGCTGCTGGGAGGGCGCTGCAGGGACCCCGAATGGGATCGCGCCTTCGCTGAATTGAAGCCGTTCCCCGGTCCAGTTCAGGTGAGTTACGGAGTGCGCCTGGATGAGAACCGGTCGGGCCTCTGCGGCTTCGACCTCACCTCACGTGCCTCAGTCATCTCTTTGCCACTCCATCGGCCGCTCACCCTGGAAGGCAAGCCAGTCATGCGGGTGGGCCTGCACCACTACGCCTTCGATCAGGCCATGGGACCTGCTCATGGTATTCCTGTGACCTTCCTTTTCGCGGGTGACACGGCTTGGTGGCAGGACATCGCCAGAGATCAGACCGCCTACCGGGCAGAAAAGGAACGGCTGGCCAGGGATTTGGCCGCCTCAATCGATGCGGAAATCCCCGGATTCGCGGCGCGGATTGAAGCTATCGACGTGGCAACTCCACTGACGAATATCCGTTACACAGGCAACTGGCAAGGGGCACAGGAGGGTTTCATGATGGGCGAAAGGCCCGATATGGCACTGCCCGCCACGCTGCCGGGGCTGGCCAACTTCCGCCTTGCCGGACAGTGGCTGTTCCCAGGCGGCGGCCTGCCTCCGTCTGCCAAGAGCGGCCGGGACGCCATCAAGACAATCTGCCGCGCAGAGCATCGACGCTTCCGTGACTCCCGCCCGACATGATCGGGACGGTTTCGAGGCTACCATCGGGCCGGATCGCCAACCTTGCGCACCCCGGTTCTGCCTCACGGGTCTTGTGACGTTCAAGGCCTCAACTTCGAACGCCGACCGCGCTGCGGGACAGTAATCGGCCTTCGTTCAAACCCTCTCTCAATTCGATGGTTTCCGGCAGCCCTTCATTGCAGGCGTGGTGGCAGCGACAGTAGATTGCGGGAGGCGGTAGGACGGGAAGTGCCTGTCGTGCAAGTTCATGTAGCAGGTATAAAAAAATCGGGCTGGGCGGATTTGAACCGCCGACCCCTTGCACCCCAAGCAAGTACGCTAAACCAACTGCGCTACAGCCCGATTTTGTGACGGCAGACTACCATCGGCGGCGAGGGCTGTCAAGACGGGGGCGGGAAACGCAGCAATTCTCAGTGTGGCACCGTTATGAAGCAGTTCNNTACCCGCGGGGGGACCGACGGTGGTCGGCGCAGGTTCGGGCGGCATTCCAGCGTCGATGGCGCCGACAGCGCTGCGCGGATGCGCCCGCCGGACACCGACACCGTCGGTGAGGTGATCGCTTCCCGTCTTGTATCCCCCCGTTCCCTCGGGTACCTTCTCTCACATGACCGCAACCCGCAAGGTGTGGCTCCTCCTTCTCGTTCTGCTGTCCGCCGTCCTGCTGCCGCTCGCGCTCCCCAACGAGCTCTTCGGCGGCGCGATCCGCCTGCTCGGGCTCCCGCCCGGCGAGTCTTTCTACTGGGGAAACGCCGTGCTTGGGCTCGTCTGTCTGGTTCCCGCGTTCGTCGCCGTTTCCCTGGCACCGAGCTTCGGCTTCGCGTCACTGCTCGGCGTGCTGTTCGGCGGTGTCTCTACCGCGCTTTCCAACTTCTGGCTCATGTTCTTCCAGGGATACTCCATCTGGACATACGGAGGGGTGATCGTCGGATACGCGGGACTGAACGCACTCCTGTTCCCGTTCCTACGGGGGTTCTCCCGTATCAACGTCAATTACCGACCATTCCTCCTCGCCGCTGTCTGGGCCGTGTATGAGTACTTCAAATCGGTCGGTTTCCTCGGCTATCCCTGGGGGCTCATCGCGTATCCCGTCGGTGACGTCCTGCCGCTCGTCCAGTTCGTCGACATCACGGGCGTGTGGGGTCTGTCCTTCCTCATGGCCCTCGTCAACACGCTCATTGCGGAGCTCGCATTGTCGGGCTGGAGACCGCGTTTCGTCAGGCAGATGACGTTCGGCATTGTGCTCGTGGCCTGCGCTTTCCTCTACGGTACGATCAGGCTCGCCACTCCCATCCCCGCCGTGGGCACCGCATCGCTCCTCCTCGTACAGCAGAACAAGGACCCCTGGGAGGAGGGCAAGGGCCTGGACGACAGCATCCGCATCAATGCCGACCTCACCCGGTCCGGCGCCCTTGCCACGAGCCAGAAGCCCGACCTCGCCGTGTGGAGTGAAAGCTCGGTGTCCACGATCGGTGTCTTCCTGAACGGGCATTACTACCCCGGGAACAACCCCCTGGTGCCGGCGCTCCGGGAGGTCGGGGTCCCCGTTCTGTTCGGCGGCGTGGGCATCGTCGACATGTCGAAGCAGATGTACTGGAACGCCGCGATACTCGCCTCCGCGGACGGCACCGTGCAGGACATGTACGGAAAGATCCACCGCGTACCCTTTGCGGAAAACATCCCCTTCTACGAGGTCCCGGGTGTGAGGCGGTTCTTCAGGAACGTGGTGGGAATCGAGCTTCCCTGGGCGGACGCGAACAGGTACACGATTTTCCGCGTGCCTCTGCGGTCCGGCGGGAACCTCAGCTTCGGCGTGCCCATCTGTTTCGAGGACGCTTTCTCCGATCTCTGCAGGACCTTCATCACAAAGGGCGCCGATCTTCTCGTCAACATCACCAATGACTCGTGGTCCAAGACGTGGTCCGCGGAGATCCAGCACTTCGCCGTCGCCCGGTTTCGCGCCATCGAGAACAGGCGGGTGCTCGTGAGGTCGACCAACGGAGGCCTTTCAGCCGTGGTCGGACCCTGGGGTGAGATCAGGGAGCGTCTCCCCCTGTTCGAACGCACCAGCAGGACTGTGGAGGTTCCCGTCTATAGAGAAAAGACCATTACTCCGTACACGAGGTTCGGCGACTGGTTTCCCCGGGTCCTGATCATCGTGCTTCTTGCCGTGCTCGTCGTGGATCTGCTGCCGAAAAAAAAGAGGCCGTCCGTCTGGTCGGACAGCCTCCTTTAAGCCCTCGAGGACCTGGTCTTACTGGTCCTCGTAGCCGCCCCTGTTGGGCTCTTTGGGTTTCGCGAAGTTCACCTTCAAGTTCCGTCCATCCACGGCGGTTTCGTTCAGTGCCTTGATCGCCGCTTCCGCCTCGGCCTGCGAGGACATCTCGATAAAGCCGAAGCCCTTGGATCGGCCGGTCTGGCGGTCTTTGATGACCTTGCTCGTCTCCACATTCCCGTACGGGGTGAACAATTGACGCAGGGAATCCTCGTCAATCCGGTAGGGAAGGTTCCCTACGTACAGATTCACAGCCATACAAACTCCTTTTCCGTGAAATGGGGATTCTCGGGGCACGATGGGGTGGGTACAGTTCGAAAAGCAACAAAAATCGTGGCCAAAGCGGCGTTATTTTACCTGGTTTTATTTCCAGGCGCAAGCTTTTTTTTCAATCTGCCTCGGCGAGGGGTGACCCCGCCGAGGCCGGGTCATACGCTATTTCTTGCCATGTACCAGAGATGCCACCATTGCGGGCAGGCCGTAGAGATTGATGAAGCCTGTCGCATCCGCGTGGTCGTAGCTGGAAGCCCCGAATGACGCGAGGTCCTTCAGGTAGAGAGAGTAGGGCGAGGTGCGTCCGGCGATGATGATGTTCCCCTTGTAGAGTGCAAGCCGCACCGTTCCCGTCGTGAACTCGGATACCTTCTCCATGAAGGCCTCCAGGGATTCCCGCAGAGGCGTGAACCACTTGCCGCCGTACACGAGGTCCGCATAGGTCTGGGCGACGTTCTGCTTGAAATGGAGGCAGTCGGTGTCCAGGGTGAGCATCTCCAGCTCCCGGGCGGCCGTGTACAGGATCGTGCCGACCGGAGTCTCGTAGACTCCACGGCTCTTCATCCCCACCCTGCGGTTCTCCACGACGTCCGACCTTCCGATCCCGTTCGCCGCTCCCATCGCGTTGAGCGTCGTGAGGATGGCGAAAGGCGCCGCCTTCTTCCCGTTCACCGCGACGGGGAAACCCTTCTCGAAGTCGATCGTGACCTCGGTTTCCTTGTCCGGCGCGTCCTTCAGGGACTTGGTGAGCTGGAACAACGGCTCCTGGGGTCTGTTCCAAGGATCCTCGAGGTCTCCTCCCTCATGGCTCATGTGCCAGGCGTTCATGTCGCGGGAGTAGATGTTCTTCTTGGAGATGCTGCCAAGGTCGATGCCGTGGCTCTTTGCATAGTCGATGGCCTCTTCACGGGACTTGATGTTCCAGAGGCGCCACGGGGCGATGACGGTGAGCTGAGGGGCGAGCGCCTTGTAGGCGAGCTCGAAGCGCACCTGATCGTTGCCCTTCCCCGTGCAACCATGCGCCACGGCATCGGCGCCCTCCTTCAGGGCGATCTCCACCTGCGCCTTGGCCTGCAGGGGACGCGCAATGGAGGTACCGAGGAGATACTTGCCTTCGTACATCGCCCCTGAGCGGAGCATGGGCAGCAGGTAATCGCTTGCGAACTGTTCCCTGAGGTCGAGCAGGTACAGCTTGGATGCACCCGAAGCCTTCGCCTTGGCTTCGAGCCCCGAGAGGTCCTCGTTCTGCCCGACGTCCGTGCAGACCGCGACAACCTCGGCTCCCTGGTAGTTCTCCTTGAGCCAGGGGATGATGATCGACGTGTCGAGCCCTCCGGAATAGGCAAGGACGATCTTCTTGATGCTCTTCTTCACGGTCCCTGACGGGACCCCGGTGCCTTCGCTCATGACAGTACCTCCTCCATGATGGCGATTCCTTTCTGTATGTCCGCGCGCGTGATGACGAGCGGCGGCGCGATGCGCACGACGTTCGTCCCCGAGCGCAGGACGAGCAAGCCTTTTTCCTGCAACCGGGCCAGGAGGTCCTTCACCTCGCCGCCCGTGTATTCGAAGCCCTGCAGCAATCCGCGTCCCCGCAGCTCCCCGATCGACGGATGGCGGGCTTTCAGCCCCTCCAGGCCCGATCGGAGGACGTCCCCCATTTCCCGCACGTGCGGGAGGACCTCGGGGCGCGTGAGGGCGGCCCATACCTTGCCGGCAACGGCCGTGGTGACGGGCCCGCCGCCGAAGGTCGTGCCATGGTCGCCCGCGTGGATGACCTGGTGGACCTTCGCGGGAATGAGCACCGCGGAAAGCGGGAGCCCGCCGCCCAGGGGCTTGGCAAGCGTGATGATGTCGGGCTCGAGGCCGATGCCCTCGGAAGCGTAGAACGTGCCGGTGCGGCCCATGCCGGTCTGCACCTCGTCGGCGATGAGGATCACGTCGTGCGTCCTGCACGCCGCACTGAGCACCCTCGCGAACGCGGGGGACATCGCGCGCAATCCACCCTCTCCCTGGATCACCTCCACGATGACGCCGGCGAACCCGTCGTTGAGCGTCCGCTGGAGCGCTTCAGCGTCGTCGTACGGAGCGACCACGACCCCCGGCACGAGGGGCTGGTAGGGGTCCTGGTATTTCGGAGACGGGGTGCAGGAAAGCGATCCGAACGTGCGGCCGTGGAAGGCGCTGGAGAAGCAGAGCAGCTTCTCGTGCCCCGGCCCGCGCGTGCGCAGGGCGTAGAGCCGCGCGTACTTCAGGGCCGCCTCGTTCGCCTCCGTTCCGCTGTTACCGAAGAACACGGAGGAAAAGGTAAAGGGGCCCTTCGAAGTCATGGCGCGCGCGAGGCTGAGGCCGGGCTCCGTCGCGAAAAGGTTGGAGATGTGGCTGAGCTTGCGCATCTGGCGCATCGCGGTTTTCGCGAGGTCCGCTCTTCCGTAGCCCAGTGCGTTGACGGCAATGCCCCCCGCGAATTCCATGTAGCGCTTGCCGGCGATGTCTTCGAGCCATACGCCTTTTCCCTTCGCGAGCACCAGGAGCTCGGTGCCGTACTGGGGCGGGAAGGGGAGGTTCGTCTCCACCGCCGGGTTCTTCTTCGTCATTTCCATAGTCGTGTTCCCTGCTTTCCGTCGAGCATCCGTGCCAGGGAGCCCGCGCCGTCGTATTGGCCGATGATCACTTTCTGCACGCCCCGGTCCAGAGCCTCCAGGGATGCGGAAACCTTGGGCACCATGCCGCCCGCTATCACTCCGCGCTGAATGAGCGCATGCGCCTCCTCCGCCGACATTGTTTGCACGACGCTGCCGTCGGAGAGGACCCCGGGAATGTCGGAGAAGAAGACAAGTGCGTCCGCCCGGAATCGGATGGCAAGCTTGAATGCAGCCGTATCGGCGTTGATGTTGAGACCATTGCCCTGGCGGTCCATCGACGTGGAGCAGAGCACGGGGAGGAATCCCGCGGAAAGCAGGACTTCCAGCAGGCGGGGGTCGATGTCCTCCACTTCGCCGCTCCGTGTGCGCTGGGGATCGCCCCCCATGGCCGAGCCGGTGAAGATCCCCCCGTCGGAGCCGCTCAGCCCCACCGCGTCGATGCCCCGGGTGCGCAGGAGCCGCACGAGGTGCTTGTTCACGCGCCCGGCGAGCACCATGTCGACGAGGTCCATCTCCTCAGCCGAGGTCTGCCGTATGCCCTGCTGGAAGACAGGCTCGATCCCGAGCCGGCGTGAGAACGCCGACACCTCGGCCCCGCCCCCGTGGACCAGAATGAGACGGTTCTCCCTGCCGAGCTCGAGCATCTCGTCGCAGAGGGCGCCGAGGCTCTCCTCGTTCTCGGCGGCCTTGCCGCCGATCTTGACCATGATCGTGGACATGCTACATCTCCGCTCCCAGCCGGAGCCCCGCCGTTTCGGGGATGCCGAAGCGGAGGTTCATGTTCTGCACGGCCTGGCCCGACGCGCCTTTGACGAGGTTGTCGATGACGGAGAAGAGCATGAGGTGCCGGCCCTCCCGCTTCCACCCGATGTCGCAGCGGTTGGAGCCCCAGACGTCGCGCGTCTCGGGGATGCGGCTGCCGGTGAGGCAGACGAAAGGGCGGCCGGCGTAGGCTTCGGACAGGATGGCCTCCACGCTCCCGGGGCCCGATTCGGCGGGCTCGCGTGCGAGCTCCACCACCGTCGTCACCGCCATGCCCCTGCGCAGCGGTGCGAGGTGGGGCGTGAAGAGGAGGGAGAGGGAGCGGTCGACACCGACGAGCTCCTGCGCGATTTCGGGTGCGTGACGGTGGCTCGTGCCCGGGTTGTACGCGTTGGCGTTCTCAGAACGTTCACAGTAGAGGAGATCGATCCTTTCCTTGCGGCCTGCCCCCGAGATGCCCGAGATCGCATTCACGATCGCGGTCCCCTTCAGGAGCCCCTTGCGCGCGAGCGGGAGAAGCGGGAGGAGGGTCGCCGTGGGGTAGCAGCCGGGCATGCCCAGGATCGTGATGGGCCGCTGAGCGGCTTCGCGAATCTCCTCGCGATGCAACTCCGGCAGGCCGTAGACAGCCTGCGCAAGCAGCTCGGGCGCGGGGTGGTCGAGCTTGTACCAGCGCGGATAGTCCGCTGGATCGTGGAGGCGGAAGTCGGGCCCGATGTCGATGAGGGCGGAACCCTTGGAGACGATATCCGCGGCCATTCCTGCGGCCACGCCGTGGGGCAGGGCGGTGAAGATTGCATCCGCCTCCGGCATAGCCTGGTCGATCACGAGGCCGCTGGCCGACAGGTGGGGATGCGAGAGCGCGATCGGCTGGTTCTCGCGGTTCCGACCGTGGAGGCCCACGAGACGAACGTTCGGGTGTCCCAGGAGCAGCCGGACCAGCTCGCCGCCCGCATAGCCGGCCGCGCCGACGATTCCGACGGTCACGGTGGGCGAGCTGCCGCGAGACCGGACTGCCGCGGGCCCAAAACCCGGCTTGGATTGGATGGCGCTCATGGTCGCAGGAGTATACATGTCAGTGAATAGTCATGCAAGACACACGACCCGACCGCGGTCTCCCAATTGAGGCGTTGCCACCTCAAGCGTAGCCGGCGGCGACCATGATCACCCACGCGACCATGAACCAATGGAGCAGCCAGCCCCACAGAAACGAATTCGTGCGCCATGCCAGGATGCCCAACAACGGGCCGCCCAGCACCGTTGACAATTGTTCCAGCTCCGGCTTCCCGAGGTGCATAAGAGCGAAAGGAACGGCCTGAAGCCAGATCGCGTCGGTCCCGTATTTGCGTCCGAGGGTCGAGAGGGTCCAGCCGCGAAAGAAGAACTCCCAGGCGAACATGTCGATGCCTGAGTCGATGGCCAGTCGCATTGCGGAGCGGCCCCCGGCCATTTGCGAGTAGTACGCGTGGAAGTCGGTCAGCCGACTCACGTACCAGATCGCGACGGTCATCACCGGAATGGCGACGATCACGACCGGCAGCCCCAAGCGCCAGTTCCCGCCCCGCAAGCCAAATCGCCGAGGATCCTCGCGCCAGGCCAGAACGATGATCGCCAGGGGGATCAGGAACTCCAGGAAGAAGTGATCGTATTCGTCCTGAACGAAATGGTTGTTGAATGCGATCAGCAGGATCGTCGTGCCGACGACGACTATTTGCAGGATGCGGGCGTCGAACTCAAGGCCCAGCAGGCGCCACGTCCCGGCGCGCCCATCCTCATGAGCCGCGCTCTGCGGAGGATCGCCGACTCGCGACGGACTCAGGGCACGTGGAAGAGGCATTCCGTGACGTCCCCATAGTCGGCGCATAGGACGCGTTGCCTGGCAGCCCAGAGAGCATCGGAAACGCCCGGAGGCGGTGCATCGTCGGCGGGCAGCAAGTACCAGCGCACGCCTTGAGCGTACAGGTCGCCGTGGTTGGCAGGGCCTCCGCCGGGTTGGGTGATGAGCGTGATGGCGTGGGATCGCATCAGATAGAGGGCGGATTCGCGGCCGCCAACCCGCTCGCCGTCGGGGACCGCGTTGGCGAACCGAGCCTGGATATCCGGCAGGTTGTACGTGGCCTCACGGGCCCACGACCCGTACAAGGCGACGCCCGGAACGACTGCCCCGGCCGTGAGTGCGAG
>PLNO01000130.1 GCA_003141795.1 Spirochaetaceae bacterium
TCTTCACGCTCTCCTTGATGAGAGCCCCGATCTCCTTCGTGGACCTGGAGCTGCGGTCGGCGAGCTTGCTCACCTCGTCGGCGACGACGGCGAACCCGCGGCCGTGCTCCCCGGCACGCGCGGCCTCGATCGACGCGTTCAGCGCGAGCAGGTTGGTCTGATCCGCGATCTCGGAGATGACGTTGACGATCCCCGCGATCTTCTCCGAGCTGTCGGAGATGAGGTTGATCCCTTCGACGACCTGCGAGACGGCGCGCGCGCCCTCCACCGCCTTGTCCACCGACTGGGCGGCGAGCCCGGAGATCTCGCTCATGCTGTGGGAGATCTCGTCGATCGACTTCTGCACTTGAGCCATGGACGACGTGCCCTGCTCCACGGCCTCAGCCTGCGCCCGTGCATGCTCGGCAACCTGATCGACGGAGGCGGTAAGCTGCTCCACCGAGGCGCTGGTTTCCTCCAGCGTGGATGCCTGGCTCTGCGAGCCGTCCGCAAGGGATTGAGCGCTGGCGGAGATTTCCTGACTGGAGAGCGCCACCTGCTCGGCGCTCCCCTTGATCTTGGCCACCATTGCGCTCAGCTGCGCCGACATGGTGTTTAAAGCCTCCGCAAGAGAGCCCACCTCGTCCTTGCGCCCGATGTCCAGCCTCTGGGAGAAATCGCCGGAGGCGACGAGCTGCGCGAAGACGACCCCTTTGACCAGGGGCTTCGTGATCGTGCGGGAGAAGAGCCAGTACACGAAAAACCCGAGGATGATCGCGATGGCCCCGACGATCAGCACGAGGTCGCGGACGTCGGTGGCGGTCGCAAGGTACTCGATCTTGGGCAGCGTGAGGGCGACGCTCCACCCGGTGGTCGGGACGGGGGCATACCCGGCGGTGGAGACGACGTACTGGAAGGTGTATTCGTCCACGCCTTTCTTCTGATCCATCATGTTCCGGGAGAGCGTTTCCATTCCCTTCACCTGGCCGATGTTGAGGCGGAGGATGTTCTCGTCCTTGGGATGGGCGACGACGAGCCCCGCGCTGTCGACGACCATCGCGTACCCGCTCGTGCCGATCTTCTCCTCTTTCACCAGATCGTTCACGAAGGTGATCCCGAGGAAGAGCACGGATACCCCGACCACGCCGTTCGTTTCCGACTTGATGGGAACGGCGACGGGAACGAACGGGTTCGTCGTGAGCATGTCCCGTGCGGCCGCGCCCGTGTTCGGCGTACCCGAAAGCGCAGTCTTGAAGTACGGCTCATCGGCGATGGAGATCCCGAGATAGGCCACGTTCGAAGTGGCGATGACGATGCCGTCAGCCCCTGCGACGAAGGCGACCACGTAGTCCGCACCGACTCCCTGAGCGCCCATGAAGCGTTGCAACGAGGCCGTGGCCGCATCGACGGCCTTGCCGGACTTTGCGGCCCCTTTCGCAGCGACCTGTTGGCACACGGTGAGGTAATCGCCTTCCTGTGCGTTGACTTGCGCGAGCTTCAGCTCCTCCTTGAACGTCCGATCGATGACCTGCGCGAGCAGGTTCGCACGGCCGGCGAGCTGCTCGTTTTCAACGGACGAGAGACCCGACGTCGAGCGGGTGACCGCAAGCACCGCGACGAGAGCCAGAGGGACGATCATGATGAGGGTCCCCATGCCGACGAGCTTTACGCTCATTCTGATGTTTTTCATTCTACAACGCCTCCCCTGTTACCTTCCCGATCCAATCCGAGATGCTCCGTTATCTCCAATTTATCATTTTTAAATAATTAGCACATTTTCATTCCAATCACAAGGGCTTTTTTCAAGACGATAGCGGAGATCGTACCGCTATGCACGGCAAAAGCTCTGCAGGGATTTCCCCGCTTTCATGTGCGCCGATAGACGGCAGAGATCAGGGCGGACGTGCAGGAAAAACTGTTTATACGCGGGACAGAGGACGTTGAGCCCCTCCGCAGTCCTGTCTTTCGGGCATCCCCCATTGCATGACGGGAGCACGTCGCACTGCCGGCACGCGCAGGGGAGAGAGTCGCGTTTCGCGTTGCCAAACTCCGTCAGCCGCGGGTCCGCTCCCACCTCGGCCATGCTTCGCTCCCCGAGGATACCCAGACAGTGGTCCTTGTCCACAAAGTGGTCGCAGACGTAGAGGCTCCCGTCATGTTCCAGAACGACGACGTCCCCGCAGGTTTCCCTGTGAATGCACAGGCTGTGGGGGGCACCGAAGATCGGCCGCAGCGCTTCATCGAAGCTTTGAACGACGATCCTGCCGACGCCCTCCCGGATCCAGAGATCGAAGACCCGACAGAGAAACGACCCGATGGATTCCACCGACGCGGCCTGCACGGCCCCCGCGCTTCCATGGGACGGAACGAGCGGGAGGAACTGCACGTAGCGGGCGCCCAGGTCGCGGAAGAAGCCGTAGACAGAGTCAGGCTCCAAAGCATTCGCGGCGTGGATGACGCACAGCACGTTGCACACCACCTGCCGGCTGGAGAGCAATCGGAACGCCCGCACGGCCTGCGCGTGGGAACCTCCCCCGTCGGCAGCGGCGCGGAAGGGGTCGTGGAGCCCCGCAGGGCCGTCGAGGCTGAGCCCCACCGTGAAGCCCTGACGGGAGAGGAAGTCGGCCCATTCTTCGTCGATGAGCAGGCCGTTCGTCTGCAGGCCGTTGGTGATCTTCCTCCCCGGGGGGCGCAGGGTGCGCTGGATGCGCACCACCGAAGCGAAAAAGTCGAGCCCCATGAGCGTGGGTTCCCCGCCGTGCCATTCGAAGTGCGTGACCGGCCCCGGCGACGCCGCGAGGCGTTCGCCGATGTAAAGCCGAAGCAACTCTTCGGACATCCGCTGGGCGCCGTCGGGAAACAGGGAATCTTTGTCGCGATAGTAGCAGTAGTCGCAGCGCAGATTGCATCGCGGACCTGCTGGCTTGGCCATGACGAGCAGGTCGGGGCGCGGCATGCGGCTATCCGGTGAGGGTCGACTCGAAGAAGGTCAACAGGCGTGCAAAGGAATCACGGGCAGCCTTCACATTGTAGGAGCCGCCGTCGTCATTGAAGAAGGCATGTTGCGCCCCCTCGTATACGTGGTACTCGAACGCTTTCTTCTCCTTCTCCATGGCCTGGGCGAACCCGGGGAGCCCGGCGTTGACGCGCTTGTCCTCGGCGCCGTAGAAGCCGATCACGGGGCAGCGAATAGCGGGAATCTTTTCAGCGCTGGGCGAGTTGCCGTAGAAAATTGCCGCACCGGAGAGCTCCGGCTCCTCGCAGGCCAGAAGGGCCGCACAACTCCCGCCCATGCAGAACCCCACGCAGGCCACCTTCTGGCCGCGACTCTCCGGTCTATCCGTCCGCACGTGGCGTACGGCGACCCTCAGGGGTCCGACCAGACGTTCGATCCTGCCCGGGGCGGCGTACGAGAACATCTCGGACCACGTCTCAGTGACCCGATTCCGATCTGCTTCGGGGAGCTTCGCGAGCTCCGCTTCCCTGACAGCCGGATCGGATCGGGCGGCCGCGGGGAGGCGGCTCATGAAATCGAGGGCCAGCGCGATGCGGCTCTTGTCCAGAGCCGGAGGACGAATCCCGTTGACGGCAAAAAGGTCAGGCGCCAGCGCCGCGTACCCGGCGGCGGCGATCCTGCGGGTGACGTCCTCGATCTGACGGCCTACGCCTCCCACCTCCTGGATAACGACAACCGCGGGAAGCGGAAGGGTGGCGCGCTCAGGGAACGCGAAATATCCGGTCTGGTCCCCGTAGGTGATCCATTCGCCTTTCACCGCCATCGACGTCTCCTTGTGCTCATCATGCGTGTTTTTGGCCGGGAACGCAAGAAAGAAGTTGACAGATATTCGGTCTCTGGTATACTTATTTTCCGAATAAAGGCAATTATTTCCATATAGTGGAATTCAGGAGGACATAATGGCCAAGAAGAAGACCCTCAATGACTTTCAGCTCATGAAGAAGGAGGGGAAGAAGATCACCTTTCTCACCTCCTACGATTTCCCCACCGCCCAGTTCGCCGAAAGCGCCGGGCTCGACATGCTGCTCGTCGGTGACTCCCTGGGCATGTGCGTGTACGGCTACGAGGGCACCGTGCCCGTGGTCATGGATCAGATGATTTTTCACGCGCAGGCGGTGCGGCGCGGCGCCCCGAACACCTTCGTCATCGGCGACATGCCCTTCATGAGCTACCAGAGCTCCCTGGTGAAGGCGGTGGAGAACGCCGGCCGCTTCCTCAAGGAAGCGGGATGCGACGCGATCAAGCTCGAGGGGGGCAAGAGGATCACGACGGTGATCCGCGCCATCGTGGACGCGGGCATCGTCGTCATGGGACATATCGGCCTCACCCCGCAGAGCTCGGGCCAGCTCGGGGGCCACAAGGCGCAGGGGCGGACCGCGGAGCTCGCAGAGGTCGTCGTGCAGGATGCCCTGGCAGTCCAGGAGGCCGGTGCCCACATGATCCTCCTGGAAGCCATCCCCCCCGAAGTGGGAGAGTACGTCGCCTCTACCCTGAGGATCCCGGCACTTTCCATCGGCGCCGGACCAGCGTGCGACGGCCAGCTCCTCATCGTCTCGGATCTCATCGGGCAGTTCCAGGCCTTTACGCCGAAGTTCGTGAAGAAGTACTGCAACGTCGCGGAGCTTGTTACGAAAGCCATGAAGGATTACTGTGACGACGTGCGAAAGGGCGCGTTCCCCGAGGAGCAGCATTGCTACCGGATGCTCGAAGGGGAAGAGGCGAAATTCGCCGCGGCCATGAAGGCTCAGCACAAGAAATAGACACCAGACCACCAGGGGGGGGCACGTCATGTACGCACATGTGCTGTCTGAGAGAGTGAAAGCTCTTAGCGGAGAGAACGCATTCCAGGTCCTCGCCGCGGCGAACAAGCTCGAGGCGAAGGGCAAGAGGGTCATCCACTTCGAGATCGGAGAGCCGGACTTCCCGACGCCTCGGCATATCGTGGAGGCGGGAAAGAAGGCCCTCGACGACGGTCAGACCAAGTACTGCCCCTCGCAGGGCCTGCCCGTGCTGCGGGAAGCAATCGTGGAGTACACGGCGAAGTACAAGGGCATCACGGCGCGTCCCGAAGAGGTAGTCGTCGCCCCCGGCGGCAAGCCGATCATCTTCTACACGATCTGCGCCCTGGTGAACCCCGGGGACGAGGTCCTCTACCCCAACCCCGGCTTCCCGACGTACGAATCGGTGATCAAGTACGCGGGCGGCGTCCCCGTCCCGCTCGTGCTCGAGGAGAAGAACGGCTTCCGGCTCCAGGTGGAGGAGCTCAAGGCGAAGATCACGCCGAAGACGCGCCTGCTCATCATCAACTCTCCGTCGAACCCCACCGGCGGGCTTCTGACCGAGGCCGACCTGAGAGAGATCGCCGCAGCGGTGATCAAGGCGAACATCTTCGTCCTCTCCGACGAGGTGTACAGCAGGATCTCCTTCGCGGGGTCGCCGACGTCGATCGCCTCCCTCCCCGACATGAAGGACAGGACGGTGATCCTCGACGGTTTTTCCAAGACCTGGTGCATGACGGGATGGCGGCTGGGATACGGCATCATGCCGCCTGAGCTCGCACAGAAGGAAACACTCCTTCTCAACAACTCGAGCTCCTGTACGCCGCCCTTCATCCAGACCGCCGGGCTTGCCGCCCTCAAGGGCCCGCAGGACTCGACGGAGATGATGGTGAAGGAGTTCATCCGTCGGCGCGACGTGATCGTTGACGGCTTGAACGCGATCCCCGGCGTGCATTGCCTGAAACCCGATGGCGCGTTCTACGTCTTCCCCAGCGTCAGCGGCACGGGGATCCCCAGCGCCGAGATCGCTTCCTACCTCCTGAACGAGTGCGGGATCGCCCTCCTCGACGGTGCGGCGTTCGGCGCCTCAGGCACCGGGTTCCTCAGGCTGTCCTACGCCACGTCCCTGCCGCTCATCAACGAGGGCCTGGAGAAGATCGCCGCGGGAATGAAGGCCATGAGGAGCAAACGGTAGTTCGACGGAAGCCTCCGCCACGCTTGACACAGGTATATTTATTAATAGAGTGCATGTGCATGTGAGGTGAGAACGGTATGGTCGGTTCGGGGCACCTGCTCGAGGTTGAAGGGCTGACAAAGGACTTCCGCGGTCTTCGCGCCGTGGACGATCATTCCCTGTACATCGGTCCCGAGGAGACCCTGGGAGTGATAGGCCCAAACGGCGCCGGCAAGACCACCCTGTTCAACCTCATCACCGGGCTCATCCGCCCGACGCACGGCACGATCCTCTTCCTCGGCAAAAGCTGCGTCGGACAGAGACCCGACACCATCGCCCGGCGGGGCATCGCGCGCACGTTCCAGAACATACGCCTCTTCACCTCGATGTCCGTCGTCGACAACGTGCGCGTGGCGGCACAGCTGCACACCCCGCGGGACCCGTTCAGCGTCCTGGCGAGCGCCCCCTATTTCCTGCGGCGCGAGCGCGAGCTCACGGGCTCCGCCCTCGAGCTGCTCGATTTCTTCGGGCTCTCGAAGTACCGCGACCAGGAGGCGGGCATGCTCCCGTACGGGGACCAGCGTCGGCTGGAGATAGCACGGGCCCTGGCAACCCAGCCACGGCTTCTCCTCCTGGACGAGCCCACCGTCGGCATGAATCCGCGGGAAAGCCAGGACCTCCTGGAGCTCATCCGTCGCATGCGGGAAGCCTACAACCTGTCCATCATGCTCGTCGCGCACGACCTGCGGCTGGTCATGGGCCTCTGCCACCGCATCCAGGTGCTGGGACACGGGAAGCTCATCGCTGAGGGCACTCCCGTGGAGATCCGCAATCACCCGTTGGTCATCGAGGCGTATCTGGGGAGGGCCGGTGCTTAAGCTTGAGAACGTGTGCGTATCCTACGGGAACATCCGTGCGCTGCGCGGCATCAACCTGGAAGTCCGCGACGGCGAGCTCGTGACGCTGATCGGTTCCAACGGCGCGGGCAAGAGCACGTGCCTGCTCGCCATATCAGGTGTCATGCACCCCCAGGCGGGGAGGATCACCTATGACGGGAAGGACATCACGCGCCTCCCCTCCAACGACATCGTGCGCCGCGGCATCTCGCAGTCTCCTGAAGGGCGGCACGTGTTCGCCCGGCTCAGCGTCGCTGAAAACCTTATGCTCGGGGCGAGCCAGCGCCGTGACCGCGCGGGCATCGAGCGTGACAGGGAGTGGGTGTTCTCCCTGTTTCCCGTGCTCCGCGAGCGCCTCGGGCAGTCCGCGGGCACGTTGAGCGGCGGGGAGCAGCAGATGCTCGCAATGGGGCGGGCTTTGCTCAGCAATCCGCGGCTTCTGCTCCTCGACGAGCCCTCCCTCGGTCTGGCCCCGCTGATGGTGGAGACGATCTTCGAGGTGACGCGCAAGGTGCGGGAGAAGGGCGGAACGATCCTGCTCGTGGAGCAGAACGCGCGTCAGGCGCTGGAAGTGGCGGACCGCGGGTACGTGCTGGAGACCGGACAGATCATCCTTGAGGGCACCGCGGCTGCCCTCAAGGCGGACGAGGGCGTTGAAAAGGCGTACCTGGGAGGGTAGTGAGGAGATGTCAGTACTGCAGTACCTCGCGCAGCAAACGATCAATGCGCTCAGCCTGGGCAGCATCTACGCGCTCGTTGCCATAGGGTTGGCCATGGTCTTCGGCATCCTGCGCCTCATCAACTTCGCGCACGGGGACCTCATGATGGTGGCCTGCTATGTCGCGTTCTTCCTCGTCGGCACGGGCATGAGCTTCATGCCGCTCATCGTCATCACGATCTTCGCCGCCGCGTTCCTGGGCATGCTCACGGAGAGGGTCGCCTACCGGCCCGTCCGCGGATCGCCCGACGTCATCATGCTCCTCACCTCCCTTGCCGTGTCCATCTTCATCGAGAACGTGTTTGTCATGGTCATATCTCCCGTGCCCCGCAGCTTCCGCTCGGTGACGCCCAAGTTCTTCGACTTCGTGCACCAGTGGGGCGGGATCAGCGTGTCGAACATCAACCTCATCACCGTCGGGGTGACCGCCGCCCTGTTCATCCTGCTCCTGCTCTTCATCACGCGCACGCGGGTCGGCGTCTCCATGCGCGCCGTCTCCGAGGACTCACTCGGGGCGAAGCTCGTGGGGATCAACCTCAACCGTGTGATCATGGCGGCATTCGCCGTCGGCTCCGCCCTGGCAGGGGTTGCCGGCATCCTCTGGGCCGCCCGCCTGGGCAAGATCGATCCCCTCATGGGGTTCATCCCGCTTTTGAAGGCGTTCGTCGCCGCGGTGATCGGGGGATTCGGAAGCCTCGCCGGGGCTGTGCTCGGTGCCTACGTGCTGGGGTTTGCGGAGATCTTCCTCATCGGCTTTCTCCCCCCGTCGCTGTCCAGTTACCGCGACGCCTTCGTGTTCCTCCTCCTGATCCTCGTGCTCCTGGTCAGGCCCAACGGAATCCTCGGGTCTACTGAAAGGGAGAAGGTCTGATGCCGGCCCGCACTGAGCGTTCCCTTGTCTCCCGGCTTCTCCCCCCGCTCGTCGCCCTTGCCGTCCTGTTCCTTGCGGTCTTCCTCGTCAACAGGGTCGCCAGCCCCTACATCCTGCGCGTCGTGACGCTCCTGGGGATCAGCATCATGCTCGTGCTGGCCCTCAACCTCTCCAACGGCTTCACCGGCGTCTTCTCCCTCGGCCACGTCGGGTTCATGGCCATCGGCGCCTATGTGTCAGCGATCCTCACCCTGTCCGTGGAGGCCAAGGCCGTGAACCTCCCCGATCTCCCCGCATGGATTGCCGGCACGCAGCTCGGGTTCCTGCCCGCCATTCTCATCGCGGCGGTGATCGCCGCGATCGTGGCGTTGCTCATCGGCATTCCCCTCATGCGCCTGAGCGGCCATTACGTGGGAGTGGCGACACTGGGATTCCTCGTGATCGTGCATATCGTCCTCGTGAACTGGACGCAGTTCACCCGCGGGGCGCGCACCTTCTCCGGCGTTTCTTCCCTAACGACGATCTGGTGGGTCTACGGCTGCCTCGCCGTCACGATCTACGTGGTCTGGCGCATCGTGCGATCCCCGTACGGGCGGTCAATGATCGCGGTGCGCGAAAACGAGATCGCGGCGCAGGCGATAGGGGTCAACGTGCTGGGCTCCCGGCTCATGGCATTCGTGACGAGCGCATTCCTCACCGCCGTGGCGGGGGCGCTCTGGGCGCACATCGTGACCTCCTTCTCCCCCGCGTCGTTCTACTTCGCGCAGACCTTCAACATCATCATCATGCTCGTCGTAGGCGGCATGGGGAGCGTCAGCGGATCGATCATTGGCACGGTGCTCATCACGGTCATCTCGGAGCTGCTGCGCAATGCGGAGCTGGGTCTGCATATCGGGGGGATCACCATTCCGCCGTTGTACGGCCTCAGCCAGATCGTGCTCGCCGTCGGGTTCGTGCTCGTGGTGATATTCCGCCGCAAGGGACTCANNGATCGATCTGCGGCGTTTCTTCGAACGGAAAACTCATGAAGGAGGCGCAGGAGACCCGGACAGGCCTGGCCAGCCGAAGGACTGAAAACAATCTCGAAAGGAGAGAGGAAAATGAAGCGTTCATTGCTGCTTACCCTCGCGCTCGTCGCGGCGCTCGCGGCAGGCTCCGTCTCGACGGCCGCCGCGGATACGATCAAGATCGGCGGGACCTACAACCTCACCGGCGGCATGGCGTCACTCGACGTCCCTGCCGCGAACGGTTCCAAGCTCGCGGTGAAGGAGATCAACGCCGCGGGCGGCCTCTTGGGCCGCCAGATCCAGTTCGTGCTCTATGACGGGAAGACCGATTCCGCGACGAACGGCAACATCGCGACGCAGCTCGTCTCGTCGGACAAGGTAGTCGCGATCGTCGGCAACACCGACTCGGATTCCGCCCTCGCCATCGGGCCTATCGCCCAGAAGGCGGGCATCCCCTACATCACCGCCGGTGCCACCTCGCCCCAGCTTCCCAACCAGGTCGGCGACTTCATGTTCCTCGAGCCCTTCGGCGACAACGTGCAGGCCGCGGCCGGGGCCGAGTTCGCCTTTACCAACCTCAAGGGCAAGACCTGCTGGCTTCTCTGGGACAAGGGGACCGAATACACGACGCTCCTGGCCAAGTACTTTAAGTCCCGCTACACCGAACTGGGCGGCAAGGTGGTCCTTGAAGACACCTACACGCAGGGAGACACGGACTTCTCCGCGCAGATCACGCGCCTGAAAGCCCTCTCCCCCCAGCCGGCGGTTCTGTACGTGGCGGCACTGCAGGCCTCCGATGCGGGCGCCCTTGCCAAGCAGATCCGGGATGCCGGAATCAAGCTCCCCATGATCGGCGGCGACGGCTATGACGGCCCCGAGCTCGTGGGCGTCGGCGGCACGGGGGCGGAGAACGTCTACTTCTCCACGCACTCCCTGATGGATGCCAGCAGCAAGGACGCGAAGATGCGGGCGTTCATCGCCTCCTACCACAAGGAGTACGGGCGCGACCCCGAGAGCGCATTCGCCGCCCTGGGCTACGACGCGGTGTACCTCCTTGCGAACGCCATCAAGAAGGCAGGCAGCGTGGACGGGAAGGCCATCCGCAACGCCCTTGCCGTCACGAAGGGATTCGCCGGCGTCACGGGTTCGATCACCTACCAACCGGGCCAGAGGGTGCCGCAGAAGACCGTGACGATCGTCGCGATCAAGGACGGCGCCTACACCCTGGGCGCGCTCGTCGTGCCGCAGAAGGTCCCGGCGCCCTGATCCCTTACCGTTTCACGGCGCGCACTGCTGAAAGCGGTGCGCGCTCAACTCTATGCCCCCAAAGGAGCGTACGATGGACTCCCGCAGCATGACACTTGCACAGGCCTACGAGACGTTGAAATCGCGTACGTTCGTGGATCTCACGCATGCCTTCGCTCCCGGCATCCCCCATTGGCCGGGGTTTCCCAACGAGCAGAGGGAAACTCTCTACTGGTATGATGAAGGGGTGGGCACGACAGGCGCCGGCATCTACGTGCACCGCTATTCGATCGTCGGACAGTGGGGCACGCACGCGGACCCGCCCGCACATTTCGTGCGGGGGCTGCGCACGCTGGATCAGATCGACTGCCGGGAAATGATCCTCCCCCTCGTCGTCATCGACATCCACGAAAAGGTGACGAGGGATCCCGACACTGTCGTCCAGATGGACGACGTGAAGGCGTGGGAATCACGCCATGGCGCCATACCGGAAGGGTGCTTCGTCGCGTTGCGCACGGATTGGTCGAAGCGCTGGCCCGACGACGCCGCGTTGCAGAACAGGGATGCCAAAGGGGTCGCCCATTTCCCCGGGTGGAGCGCTCCCGTCCTCCGTTATCTTTTCGAAGAGAGGAAGATCACGGCATCGGGCCACGAGACGACCGATACGGGAAGCGGGATCGACTGCAGCAAAGGGGATTACTCTCTGGAGACGTACATCCTGGGGACTGATCACTACCAGGTGGAGCTGCTGGACAACCTCGACAAGGTCCCCGAAGCGGGCGCCATCGTCGTTTCAAGCTTTCCGAAACCGAAGAACGGCTCTGGCTTTCCCGCCAGGGTCTTCGCTATCCTGCCCTGATCCGATCGGCGGCGCCTGGGTTGCAGCTGGCGCCGCGCCCGATCCCGGGCGCGAATCAGGCGTCCACCTGCTCCTCGAGCACACCGGCCGCGATCCCCTTCTCCACCAGCGCCGCCCACGTGATACGGACCGGTCCGCCCCGGGATCCGACCCGTGCGCGGGTTTCGAGAATGCCTGCCTTGTGGACGGTCTCCGCGATGAGCAGAGCTGCCTCGTCGGAGTACTCTTCAGGGATGGACAGAACCTCGACGATGGCTTGCTCCATTGTCGTTGCCGGTACGAGGTTTCCCGTGGAATCAGTCGTGAGGTACAGTGAACGAGTCACAGGGATGTTCTGCCTTTCATTCTCCGCCAGGATTGGTGCTATGTGGGGTGTGATGCCGCAAAAGCGTCGATCGCAGTCTGGGGGACCAGACCGAGGCCGACCGCGATCTCCCCGAATGTCCGCTTGTCGCCCGCCTTCTGAGCTGCGATCACGGCATCCACCTGGGACTGCTGCAGGGCGCCTGTCCGTACGAGGAAATCGCCTATCCGTTCTGCCATCAGTGATTCCTTTCCTCCCAGTATAGACGTGTCCGGCTCCTAGCGCAAGCCTCGTAACCCAGCCGTAACCTTTGGTCTCGATGATTGTTTGTCATATGAATCTTCATAGAACCTCCTTCTGTGTGGCCCTCCGCGCATGTGCGCGGGGGGCCAATCTTCTGGACCCCCCGCCGTTTTTCAGCTACACTTCCGTCCGTCCCCTACCGTACCCAGGAGGCATCCAATGAACGAGCAGATCAGGCAGATCGCGGACCGCATCCGCGGGCTGCGTGACATCGCAGAGCTCTCGCTGGAGACCTGCGCGCAGGACCTCGGCATTCCGGTGGAAACCTATCGCCGCTATGAGAGCGGGGAGACGGACATCCCGGCGAGCTTCCTCTACCAGGTCGCCGGCAAGTTCCACGTCGAGCTGTCCTCCCTCCTCACCGGAGAGGAGCCCCGTCTGCGCGTCTACTCGGTCACCCGGGCAGGACGGGGAGTCCAAGTGGACCGCAGGCGCGATTACAACTACCAGAGCCTGGCCTTCAACTTCATCGACAAGA
>PLNO01000257.1 GCA_003141795.1 Spirochaetaceae bacterium
CGGTTTTTAGAGGTGCCCTTAATCTCGTCGATCATTTCCCACCCACTTCGATGAAGCACGACAGACATGACGTGCCTGAAAGCCGAACCAGCAACCTGACAAAGGTGTCCATACGTCGTTGACAGGGAGCCAGGAATCTCATTTGCCCAGGAAGAAAGACCTGGTGATTCGAATGAACTCATCAGGCTTGTCTATATGAACCACGTGAGCGGCGTCTATCCTGACATACTTGACGTTTGAGATCAGTGAGACCGCTCGGTTTGCATCTTTCTGGTCCATGGCACCGTCAAGAGTGCCGTCGTCCAGCACCTTGAAGTTCGCCTGTAAAAGCAGTACGGGACATTTGATCCGTTTGAGAGCTTCCACATGGTCAAACTCGGCATTCCAACTTCCATCGTAGAACGCGTCGCCAAAATAGGGGTCGTAGTAATCGAGGCCGCGGATGAATAGCCGCAAAATATCGGGAAGAAAATTGAGTTCCACCGGTTGACCTGGGTTGGCTGCACGGTACTTCTGAATGCTGGAGACGATAAGACCGAGGGCGTTATCCCCGGCCATTTTTGTTATGAATGCCTTATTCGTATTCAGCCAATAGATGAGAAAGTCGCTGTTGTTCCCCTCCAGGTAGTCATGACAGGTCGTAAAGGTTTTGTAGGCCACGCTGGTCTTGGAACGAGGATACTCGGCTGTAAACAGGGGAGGATCCTCCAGCAAGATCGCTCTCACCAAGTCGGGCTTGTTGGCGGCAAGCCAAACGGTGAGAAGCCCTCCGGAGGAGTTGCCTGTGACGAGGACCGGTTCTCTGATGACGGTTTCGATGAAGGCAGCAAGGTCGTTTCCAATGTGCGTGGCGTTCATGTAATCCACGGGGCTCTTGGTCTTCCCGTGCCCGTGGTACGATACCGCGAATACGTGAAAAGATTTTGACAATTCGGGAAGGACTCGGCTGTAGCTATACCAGTCCATGTGCTGGGCATGAAGAAGTAACAGCGCCGGGCCATTATCGGGACCTTCAGCATAGTTCAGGGTGACCGGACCGATTTCTACATTCTTTTCAACAATGCCTGCTGCTGCATCTTTCTCGTGCCAGGGATCCCTGTATGACGTGTCGAGGGTCGCGCAGCCGCAAAGCATCAGGACCACGAGCCCTGCAATTGTCGAGCAGGCCAACTCAGCCTTCCTCGAATGGATTTCTTTCAAGCGCTCACCTCCGACATATGGATGACTGAGTCAACTTAATGACATAGCCGGTGTGAGTCAAGCGGCCAATACTGTGGAATGAATTGGCAGAATTGACGTGAAGACAAACGGGACAATCATCGGCTTACAAATGATGTAGCGCTCCTCCGAATTCAGCTCACCTGCGCGCGGCCACGAATACTCCACTCCTCGGTGCAGACCTCGGACTTGTAGTGCCCCGATTTTGTGGGCATGTGTGACTTGCGAAAGCAGAAGTCGGTGGTCGCCGACTACGCCGCGTCGCGCCATGGTCCTGCTCGCTCGCTTCGTCCCTGCATTTCGTTACGACTCATCACAGCTTTGCTTGACCGATTTTCTTACATGGAATACATTTATGGCCGATAGATGCGTTTCGTGGCAACTGGCTGCACCTCGAAAAACCGGCCTCTGCCAGCGTGAGGGGCTGGTGCCCGAAAGGGAGTGACGGTTCGAGTCCTGTCCGTTGCATACAATCCGCCGAATACCGTCATTCATGAATGCATCAGATCCGACCACCGGATCCGCCCCGCTCGGGCCGCAGCGCAAGCGCAGTGGGACCAAAAAAGATTGACAACCTAAAAGGGTCACCATACAATCGCTTGTCGCATGTCCGTGTGACATGCTGCATTTGTTTTCGGACAAGGGGGTAATATGAAGCGTTCCTTCCTGTTCCGGCTCATCATCACAGTCCTCATCCTTGCCGTGCTCGTGCCGGCAGCGGTGTCCGCCAAGCCGAAGGTCACCTTCTTCTGGGCGCTGTACGACGGCCTCACGGAGGACTTCCGCGCATCCCTCGAGAGCGCCTTCAACAAGGCGTATCCTGACATCGAGCTGCAGATCGTGCCCGTGAACTGGAACGACATGCAGAACAAGATCACCACCTCCCTCGCAGGCGGCAACCCGCCGGAGCTGGCGGTGATCGGAACCCGGTGGCTTCTGGACTACATGGCCACCGACTCAGCCGCTGAGGTGACCCAGTACGTGAGCAAGGCGACCCTCGACAACATCGCCCCCGGGGCCATGGAGGCGAAGATCAAAGGCAAGCTCATGGGCATCCCCGTCGCGGCCGGCCCCCGCATCCTCGCCATGAATACGAGCCTCACCACGGTGATGCCGAAGACAATGGAGGAGCTGCGCGCTCAGGCGAAGCGGATCACGAAGCCGGGCCGGGTGTACGGCCTGCTCATGCCGGGCAAGAAATTCACCGAGCTCACCGATTTCTGCTACTACTTCTACGCGGCAGGCGGAGACTACTTTGCCACCAATGCCGACGGTTCCTGGGGAAAGTGCACCGTCAACAGCCCGGCGGGTGTGAAGGCCATGACTTTCATGGCCGACATCGCGCTGAAGGACAAGTCCGTGCAGGACGGCTTCACGTCGATGGACCGCATGGGTTCCCATCCCATCTTCTACTCGGGCAAGGCCGGCTACGTGATGATCGGCGCGTGGGCCGAATCGGGGATGAAGGATGCGAAATCCTCCTTCAAGGCGCAGTACGGGCTGATACCGCCCTTTGCAGGCCAGAAGCAGACCGGGCTCATCATCACCGACTCCATCGCCTTCTTCACCAAGGCCAAGGCGCTCAAGGAAGCCGGCAAGTTCATCGACTTCTTCTACAAGGACGAGTGGAAGGGCGAGTTCGACAAGCTCGTCGGCTTCCCGCCTGTCACCATCAGCGCCGCCAAGGCGCCGTTCTGGCAGACCCCTCTGTACAAGACCCTTGGCCAGGCCGCCATGACCGCCAAGCCCTGGCCGCTCATCGAGGGCTGGGACGAGTACAACAACATCATCTGGGACGCCTGCGAGAAGGTGTTCCAGGGCATGTCGACCCCGAAGCAGGCTCTTGACGAGGCCGCGCAGGAGATCGACAGCTCGCGCGGCATGTAAGAGGCATTCAGATAACCCAGGAGGGGGGCAATCGCCCCCCTCTCGTTTTCATTCCATAGAGACCGGGGGCAACCGTGGCTAACCTTGCTGTAGTGCCGCTGAGGAAGAGACTGTGGAACGCCGAGGCACGCCTGGCCTATGTGCTGCTGGCGCCGACGGTGATCTTCCTCATCGCCTTCATGTTCTATCCCATCGTGTACGTGTTCGTGATGTCACTCTTCAGAACCAACAAGCTGAGCCAGCTCACGAAGTTCGTGGGCTTCAAGAACTACGCGGAACGCCTCACGGACCCCGAATTCTGGGGAGTCCTCCTGCGGTCGCTGAACTGGACCGTCATCGCCGTCGTCGTCAAGTTCCTCATGGGCATGCTCATCGCGATCCTTCTGAACATGAAGTTCCCGGGGAGAAAGATCGCGCGGATGCTCTTCATCATCCCCTGGGCCTCGTCGGTGCCCATCAGCACGCTTTTATGGCAATGGGTGTACCACCCCGAGTTCGGTCTGCTGAACCATACGCTGAAGATCACAGGTCTCTGGGCAAATCCGCCGATGTGGCTGGGACGGCCTACCTCCGCCTTCATCGCGTGCATCTGGGTGGACATCTGGGCCGGCATCCCGTTCTTCGCCCTCGTGTTCCTGGCCGGCATGCAGGCCGTACCGACAGAGCTGTACGAGTCTGCCAATATGGACGGCGCGGGCGCTGGCAGGCGCTTCTTCTCCATCACGTTAGCGGGGCTGCGCGAGCTGATCCTTATCACAACGCTTCTCTCCGCGATCTGGACCTTCAACGACTTCAACGTGATCTATATCCTCACGCGGGGCGGCCCGGCGAACGCGACGAACATCCTCACCACGTCCGTCTACATGAGCGCATTCGTCTTCCTCAAGTTCGACAGCGCCGCGGTACAGGCTGTCCTCACCTTCGCGATCCTCACGATCGTGAGTGTGATCTACGCGCGGTTCTATTTCCGAAAGGAGAACGATTGATGAGACGGCAGAACCGCGCGCGAATCTTCACGATCCCTCTCACGATCATCCTCCTGGCGCTCATGCTTTTCCCGTTCTTCGTCATGATTTCCACCATGCTGAAGTCCGGTGAGGACGTGTACAAGTCCCCGCCGATCTGGATCCCGTCGCACGTGGAGGTGCAGAACTTCATCAAGGTGTGGACGCAGTACGACCTTGCCAGCTACTTCAAGACCAGCATCTTTATCGCCCTGGGCGCAATGGCTCTCAACACGCTTCTGTGCGTGCCGGCGGCCTATGCCGTTTCCCGCCTGCGCTTCGTTGGCCGAAAGTCCGCGCTGTATCTCTTGCTCATGATCGAGATGTTCTCTCCCGTCATCGTCATCATCTCGCTTTTCAAGATCATGACCGCGGCAAAGCTGTACGATACCCTTGCCAGCCTCATCATCATGGACGCTCTCTTCACCGTGGCGTTCAACACGTGGATGATGAACGGCTACTTCAAAACCATCCCGAAGGACATCGAGGAGGCTGCGCTCATCGACGGGTGCAGCCGCGTGCAGACCATCACGAAGATCATGATCCCGATCGCCGTACCGGGCCTCGTGACCGTGATGATCTACTCCTTCATCTTCGCGTGGAACGAGTTCCTCTTCGGCCTGTCGTTCATTTCGTCGAAGAACAAGATGCCGCTCACCATCGCGCTGTACAACTTCGTGGGGCGCTGGACCACGCAGTGGCAGTACCTGTGCATGGCGGCTTTCCTCGCGCTCATCCCGGTGCTGATCCTGTTCTTCTTCATCGAGAAAAGGCTGGTCGCGGGACTTGCTGGTGGCGCGGTGAAGGGATAGGGAGTTTCGGCCGCGCTCCACGCATCACGTGCCCCGACGCGCGAGGATGCGGTCCAGGGTAGCCTTGAGCTCGGGGACCGTGTCGACGTATTTGATGATTGCCTCCAGGTAGCCCGATGGATCGCCGGTGTCCAACCGTTCTCCCTGAACCCGTCGGAAGACAACGCGACCCTTGCGCGCCAGGGCGAGAAGCGCGGGCACATGATAAAACTCCCCCGCGCCGCGCCGTTTCCATTCCTCGGCAAGCTGGTCCAGGAAATCGGGAGCGTAGAGGAACCGCCCGATGGACGCCTCACGGCTCTGCTCTTGTCCCCGCGGCGGCTTCTCCACAATGCCCGTCACGTGCTGGCCATCCTCAGCGACAGTAATGATCGCATAGCGGTTCAAGTCGGGCGGATCGTACAGAGTGGCGAGCACGGAGCAACCCGTCTCCTCCCATGCTGAGATGAGCTGCCGCGCCAGGGGCGGAGTTCCGAAGTGCAGGTCGTCGGGATACGCGACAACAAACGGCTCCCTGCCCACGAAATCCCGGGCAAGGAGGAGGGCATGTCCCGTTCCCCGCATTTCGGGCTGCCGCACGAAGTAACAGGTCGCCTTAGGCGGGGCAATCGCGGCGAGCTTCCTCTCGTCCCCGGCAGCGCGGAAGGAGGCTTCCAGCTCGATCTCACGGTCGAAGTAATCCTCGAGCGCCTTTTTTCTCCGCGACGTAATGAAGAGGATCTCCGTGATGCCCGAGCTCACGAGCTCCTCCACGACGAAATCGATGGCGGGCCGCGTTATCAGAGGAAGCATTTCCTTGGGCACTGTCTTTGTTACGGGAAGAAAGCGGGTACCGTACCCCGCCGTGACGATGACACCCTTCATGGGGGTCAGTATAGACGAATCGCGCGATACCGCCAGAGTCCGCCCGCAGGCGCCAATCGCTTGGTGGACAATTCCGAACATCGGCGATATCGTGAGTGCCTGCCATGCTCGAAACCCTGCACGCCCTCCGCAATCGACTCACTTCTGGCGCCGGTATGTCCCCGGGATGGCTATCCCGACGTGACAGTGCCCTCCATCTCCTCGACATGCTTGCGGCAACGACGGGAACACCCTCCGGGCAAAACGTCAGTCTGGGATTCGTGCCGGGAAGGATCGAGGTCTTCGGTCGGCACACCGACTACGCCGGTGGTCGGACACTCGTTTGTTCGATCGACAAGGGTTTTCTCTTCGCCGCGGCGAAGAGANNTTTTCTCTTCGCCGCGGCGCCGTCCCGCGTGCGACGGATCCGACTCTTCGAGGAATCCACCGAGTTTCGTCCGGTCGAGCTCGACCTTGATCAGACCCTTACGCCTCCTGTCGGCCAGTGGGCGAACTACCCGATGACCATGGCGCGACGGCTCGCCCGGAATTTCCCTGGCCAGGTCGGAGGCGTGGATATCTTTTTTTCCAGCACGTTACCGAGTGGAAGCGGGATGAGCAGCTCCTCGGCGCTCATGATGATGGTCTTTACAGCCATCGCTTCGGCATACAGGATTCAAGACAACGCTGCATTCAAAGAGAACATCAGGAACGCCGTGGAGCTCTCGGCCTATCTCGCGTGCGTGGAGAACGGTCAGAGCTTCCAGGCCCTGGAGGGAGACGCCGGCGTCGGCACGTTCGGCGGGTCCGAAGACCATGCCGCGATTCTCAACGCACGGCCTGACTGTCTTTCTCTCTTCGGATTCAGCCCGCCTGAGCTTCTGGCCGACATACCGTGGCCTCCCGACTGGCGAATGGTCGTCGCCTTCTCCGGAGTTCGGGCAGAAAAGACCGGGAAAGCGCTGGACAAGTACAACATGGCATCCCGGCGCGTCAGGGACTCTGTGACGAGATTCAACCAGCTCGCGGGAACGCAGCTTTCCAACTTGCGGGAAGTCGTGAACCACGAACCGAAGCCTGGCGGCTCGCGGTGGCTGGCCGCGCTTGCCCACGCGCCCGGCGATGCGGCTCCGAGTCTCCCCGATCGGGTGCGCCACTTCATTCTCGAGGATGGGAAGCACATCCCCGGCGCGCTCGACGCCCTGCGGGCTGCGGACCTTCGGGCATTCGGAAGACTCGTCTCTGCCTCCCACCGGGCATCGAAGAAGTATCTCTGGAACATCGTTCCAGAGATCGACTTCCTCCAGAAATCCGCCTGCAGGCTCGGCGCGGCGGGTGCGTCGGGATTCGGGGCCGGATTCGGCGGCAGCATCTTCGCGGTGACCACTGCCGATCGCGCGGAGGGGCTGATGGCCCGCTGGCGCGAACGATACGCCGCGCGTTATCCGCGGTCAGGCGCCGAAGCCGTTTTCTTCATCGCGCAACCGGGCCCGGGGATCGAGGTGTGGACCGATTCGGGTCCCGTGCGGTTTGCCGACGAAATCTTCGGGACGTGAGAGGCGCAGGGGCTCTCTATGCCTTCACCGTGAGCCCCCGGATTATTCTCAGGGCATTGCCACGATAGATTTTCTCCAGGACCTCGTCAGGAAGAGAGAGGCCATAGATTTTCCATCGCGTGATCACGGGCTCACCGAGATAGCCGGGATAGTCGAAGTATTCGTCGCGCGTTTCCAGGAATCGGAAGTAGCTGCGGTACATCCCGGGTGAGAGGGGCATGTCGGACCCGAAAAGGACACGGTCCTGATAGCGGAGAAAGAAGTCGCGGGAGGAATAGGGCTGCCGCCCCAGCTCGTCCATCCGGGCCGATAGATCAATGAAGAGATTGGAATGGGCGTCAAGCAGGGAGGCCACCCAGTCGAGGTCTTCGGGATTATTTGCCACATGCGGGCATATGAAGATGGTACCGGGGTTGTCCGCGATTATATGCGTCCGCTGGTCCAGGAGCTCGCCTTTGGAATAGTGCGAACCTGCGAAGCCCCACCCCGGATACTTTAGGAGCGTCGGGAAGTGCTCGTTCTCCCCGTCGGCGGGGAGGAAGAATCCGACAGGGTCGCTGGTGTGGATGAGCACGGGTATTCCCAGCTCTCCCGCGCGCCTCCAGATCGGATACAGGCGCCGGTCGTCGATCGCGAGCATCGCCCCCTTTTCATCTTGGAAGGCGAGTCCGAGCTCCTTCGTGATCTTCAGTCCGCAGGCCCCCCGGCGGACATCCCCCTCGAGAGAGGTGATGCATTCCTGCACGAAGCTGCCCGAAATCTGCAGGCGGAAATCTCCCCACCGGGCAAACTCCGCCATCGTGAATGCCGCGAATCGGCCGGGGTAACGGGAGACGTAGTCATCCATGAAGACGCCGAGATCGCGACGACGGATCGTGTACCCCTTCTCGTCGAAGGGCATGCTGCAGTTTCCGGTGACATTGACGAAGACCTCGACGCCCGTCTGATCCATCACCTCGATGAGCTGATCGGCCGGCACGTCGCCGAACAGATGGTTGTGCGAGTCGATCACCGAAAACCGCGCGCGCTGGGGGATGTGCGCGGGCCGCTTCAGGAGCGGACGCGGGTCGTAATCAAGGATCGTGGGCGCTACCTTCAAGGAATGATCGCCTTGATGCCTGCAAGCTCGCAAAAATCGCTGAGTGCCGGTACGAGATCGGCGCCGTAGCCAAGGCACGCGTACTCGTTCGTCCAGCTCGCCAGGAGAACATCCATGTCGCCACCAACTGTAACGAATCCATGCGGCCAGAACGGGATGCCACATTCCTCCAGCCGCGCTTTGAGCACGTCGGGTGAAGGCTCGAAGACGGAACATGGGGCGAGCACCATCTGGAAAGCTCCGTTGACCCGGCCCAGACGCGCGAGCGCGCCTGGGCCCGGTTTGCAGATCAGCCGCACCGAGAGTCCTCCGGCCTGCCCTTCGGTCGGTATCCCGTGCTCGGCGAATCCCGCCGGCCCCAGTTTTCCAGCCAGGGACGGGGGGATGGCGCCATCGCCGATGATCTTGATCTCCCGTTTCGCCTTGTCGATATGCTGCAGGTCCCCGTAATAGATCGGCTCCCCGCTCAGCTTTCCCAGCAGGAACACGGTGAGCGCCGTGTTGAAGTCTCCCAGGGTGGACGTTCCCCACCCGTCCTCGAGCATCATGCTCTGGGCGAAACAGGTCGCCGTGTAGTCATCACCCAGGCCCGGGAAGGACTGGAGGGTGTAGAAGTCGAAGTGCTCCTCGGTCACGATCTCACGCAGGGCGAGATAGAGACGGATGGAGCGTTCATTCACCAGAGTCCGCTCCGGTTCCTTACCGAAGAGCTTCTTCAGCCGGGGTCCCAGGGCCGCCACGGCTTCCGCGGGCAGCTTCTCCGCGCGACGGATCAGCTCGGTGGTATCGCGCGAGTCGATGTCGACGCCGAACATGCGCATCCACTGGGACGGATCGGCCGCGCCGCATGTCTGCCCCATTCCCCTTCCACCGAACGTCCCGATGGTGGCCCCGTTCAGGATCCGCCGGAGGTGCGCCGCCCTGCAGTAGCTCTCGATGCGATCGACCTCCGCTTTTTCCCCGGCATCGCCATAGACGAAGCGGTGGGGAATGCCGACCTCCATGAGCGCACCGTGCATGACGAGCCCGCCGACAGGTCGCCAGCCCTGGGAGCCCGGGTGTGTCCACACCACGACGGCCTTTCCGCTCATGGAAAAGTCGCGGACGGCGGCGACCATATGTGCCGCCCAGACCCATGTGCCCGAGAAAAGCACGACGCAGTCCACGTCGTCATCCTTCTTCATCTGGGCGAGGGCCGCGCGCGCCTCCTGTTTGGAGGCGATCACGATCGGGTAGTCCTTCAGCACGATGCCGCGTGCGCGAAGGGCCTCCTTCGAACGGGCAACGATGGCCTCATCGATGAAGGGTCTGCCCATGGGGTCCTTCAGGCCGTCCTTGTGTACCCCGTAGACGATGAAACCGACCGTGGGCTTGATCATGCGCGTGTCTCCTCGGGGGGCAATGATAGGGGAATCCCGTCGCCCGCGCAAGGTCCGACGACCCGGACTTGATCATGCGCCGCGTGCTCTGCCACACTGCAGGCATGAGCGAGCTGCGAGCGTCGTTTGCACGGGAGGACGTCACCCCCGACAGACAGGTTTCCCTGCTGGGCTACTTCAACGACCGGCGGTCCGAGGGGGTCCTGGACGCTCTGCACTGCAGGCTTGCGCTTCTGTCCGACGGCAGGGCCCGGCTCCTCTTCGTCCAGTTGGATTCGTGCCTCTTCAGCATCGAGGACGCAACCCGGCTCGCATTGGCCGCTTCCCGCGCAAGCGGCGTGCCGGTCGAGCGAGTCGTTGTCTTTGCAAGCCACACCCACACGGCGCCCGCCCTGGCCGACCTGTACGAGGTCAGGCGCGATGGAGCGTATCTCGACTTCCTCGAGTCCCGAATTTCGCGGGCGGCGGCCGGGCTCGGCACTGATGAGCCGGTCCGCATCCGGATCTGCCGGGGACTCGCGCCCGGGCTCGCCTCGAACAGGAGGTGGTGGCTGAAGGACGGAACGGTGGCCACCAATCCGCCACGGATGCACCCCTCGCTCGTGCGGCCGGAGGGCCCGGTCGACGACGAGGTCAACAGCGTGGCCCTGATCGCCGCAGACGGAACGACGCGCTGCCTCTTCGTGAGCGCCTCGAACCACGTGGACACGATCGGGGGGAAGCTCGTTTCCGCGGACTGGCCCGGCATCATGGAAGAGGAGATCGGGAGGGGCATGAGCGGCCGCCGCGGCCCCTCCCGCCCGGGGGGCGACGTTCCGCTCGTGATCCCCGTCATTGGTGCTGCAGGGAACATCAACCACTTCGATTTCGGCCGGCTTCTCGAACAGGCGTCGTATACGGAGGCGCAGAGGATCGGGAAGGCATACGCGGAGGCCGTGCTCGCGTCGCTTGACGCGGGGGTGCCGACGAACGGCGAGCCTCTGTCGGCCGCGCGGAGGGTGCTGCGTGTGCCGGGCATCGAGATCACGGCCGCACAACGGGACCGCGCACGCGCGATCCTCGATCGACCCGCCTCTGAGCTGACGGGCGGCGACCTCACGGCGGATGACATCTTTGCCGGCGATCCGGTCGTCGAGCGGATGTTCGCGCGAGAGCTGCTGGCGCTTGCCGCGGGTCGGCCCGCGGCGTACGACGTGCCGCTGCAACTGCTGCGGGTGGGGGGGATCGGGTTCTTTGCCGTCCCCGGCGAGCCCTTCGTTGAAATCGGCCTCGCCCTGAAAGGACTTCACGGTTTCGAGCTCGCCGTGCCGGTGGGCCTTGCCAATGGGTACCTCGGGTACATCCCGACGGTCGACAACTTCGGCAGGGGCGGCTACGAGACGAAGCCGGGGCCCGCGCTCCTCTGCGCGGGCGCGGCGGGCATGATTCTCGGCGCGTTCACCGAGATGGCAGGGGCGCAGCCGGGGGGAAGGCAAACGGTATGACGCCTCTGGAGAACTTCCGCATGCTCGTCTCGGGCCGCAGGCCCGCGTGGATCCCCTTCACCATGGACATCGGCGGGACGGAGGGGTTCACCACGACGATCCAGCGCCGGTTCGAAAGAGAAACGGTCGCCGCCGATCCCGCCGAGTACTTCGATTACGACTTCAGGCTCGCCTCGGTCGGGAAGCATTTCCACGGCGACCCCCGCCACTGGAATCCGGATGCGCCGCAGGGCACGCAGTTCGACGAGTGGGGCATAGGCCACTGGGCAGGCGGCGCTGAGGACACCTACGAGCGGATGTTTCCTCCCCTAGCCTCTGCGGCGAGCGTCCGCGAGATCGAGGGCTTCCCGGGGCCTGTGCTGGAGCCGGCCGGCGTTCGCGAGAAGGTTGCGGCCTTCCATGCACGGGGGTATCCGGTCGCCTGCTACGCCGGCAGCATCTACGAATGGGCATGGTGGCTGCGCGGCATGGAACGCTTCATGATCGACCTCATCGAGGAGCCTGCCATCGCGGCGGCCATCGTGGAAAAGGTCGCCTCCTTCACGACCCGGCTCGCACTGGAGTCGGCGAAGGCGGGCATCGACGTGCTCGCCTTCTATGACGACGCGGGCTCGCAGCTGGGCATGCAGATCTCCCCCGCGATCTGGCGCGCGCTCATCAAGCCCGCGTGGACGAGGGTTCTCACCGCGGTGAGGCGCGCGGCGCCCGGGGCCGTGTTCTTCCTGCACAGCTGCGGCAACATCACCGAGATCGTGGAGGACATCGCGGAGGCGGGCTTCCAGGTGCTCCACCCCGTCCAGCCCGAGTGCATGGACCAGGCCGCGGCAAAGGCGCGGTGGGGAGACAGGCTCATCCTGTGCGCGACCCTCGGCGCCCAGAAGACCCTGTCTCTCGCCTCGGCGGACGACGTGCGGCGCCAGACGGCGTGGCTGGTGCGGACCATGGGCGCCGATGGCCGCTGCATCCTCTGCCCGTCGAACAGGGTGCAGCCCGAGACGCCGTGGGAGAACGTGTGCGCGTTTGCGGACGCGGCCCGCCGCGAGGGGGGAAGACGGGAATAGTGCACGGTCCCGCAGATGCGTTAGCAAGTGCCCTATTGGCGGATCGGCCTACAGTCTCAGGGTGATTTCATTGCCGTCACGCGCGATCGAAATGATCGCAGCCCTCCCACCGTTCACATTGATGGCTCTGTAGAAGTCCGCTGAGGATTCAATCGTGATGCCGTTCACCGCCGTGATGAGGTCTCCCATCTTGAGCCCCGCAACACCCGCGGGGGACTTCTCGCTTGAGATCGACGCCACCACAACACCGCGCATGGAACCGGAGCTTCCCGTCACGGTGAAGCCCGGCCAGAGGTCCCTGGGCTGTGCCACCGTGTCATTGAGACCCCGCTCTCCAATAGTCACCGACAGCACCTTCTCCTCCCCCAGACGGAGCACGGTCATGTCGGTCTTCGTGCCGGCGGCAAGGGAACCGACGGCTTGTGTGAGCTGGCCGGCGCTTTCGATCCGCGTCGACCCGACGGCCGTAATGCAGTCGCCCACCATGAGGCCGGCCCTGTCCGCCGGAGAGCCCCTGTACACGCCCAGGATGAATGCCCCCTTTGTGTCGGTCAGGTGCATGTCAGCGATGAACTGCGGAGATGAGTCTACGACCTGGATGTCGTGGAAGAAAACTCCCAGCCAGCCGGACTTCAGCACGAACGGTTGAAAGTCCTTCAAGACCGAAACTGACTTTTCCTCGTAGTCCCTATAACTGGTCCTGTGATCGAACAACTCTTTGAGTTGCTTTTTCGGCCCCGCAAGCTGACGATAGCCCGAAATCACTCCATCCTGAGGAACGCTCGGCCAGAATGCTTGCAGCCTCGGGTCGTCGAGAATCAAAACAGCGGTGATTTCAGAAAATGCCCAGACCTGCCAATCGCCGATTTCCGCACTGCTGTACCGCTTGCGCAAGAGCTGGAAAACATCGGAAAGCACTATCTCGTGCGCAAGTATCCTTCGTTTATATTCCGGACCGTAATCGAAACGTACCGCGACTTTGTTCCCCGACCAGTCGCTCAAGCCGGCAAAGTACGACGAGACAACGCAAACGTATTCAGGATGGACCCACGGTGATTCGGTCGTTTCCATGACCACGTTTGAAAAGGACGGAAGCAAATCCTTCCATTGAACTGCAAGATCCTCTTTGGCAGCTTCGATAGCTGCACCGTCGTGTCGGAAACGATCGTCGACGAGCTTGCCGACCAGATCAGCAACCTCGGATGGATTCGCTGCTTCACGGATTCTCCGCGCAAGGTCACTGTCAAAGCCCATGCTTGCAGCACGACCCTCGAGTCCAGCGGGGTCATCGTGCCGGAAGATCCAGATGATGTTGTGCTCGTCGTACGCTTTGTCGACGATGAAGGAGAGTTTCAGGTTGGGTACTTCGGCCGTTCTCACCTGACTTGTCGTGCAACCGAGCATGACGAGGAAACTGAAACAAACGAAGATTCCCCTGACTTTCATGCTGTGACCTCCACCAGTTCTTCCAGCACAGCGAGCACGGTGCAACTTCACCGTAGTGTACACCCGGGTCCGATTGCCGCATAGGGTTGTGATGCTTTGTGATCCGAATGGGCTTTCCGCTGCCACCACGCATACAAGGGATGGATACTGTTGCCGTTCGGCTGCAGGATAGATATGTTCTCGTCATGACGAAGAAGAGAGCGGTCCTCATTCTCACCGCGGCCCTGCTCGTTCTGGCCGTTTGCTCCTGCAGCACCCCCGGCGCCGGAACCTATACCGTCAGCGGGGTAGTGTCGGGTACGGATTGGTACTTCATCAACCCCGTTGTGGTTACGGTCTCCCTGGGTTCCCTCCAGTACACCGCCCAGGTGAACCTTGCCAACCCCAACGTTGCGGGTGCTCAGACCGTCGAATACTCTATCGAAGGGGTTCCGTCGGGGACCTACACGGTGACGCTCACGACGCTGGACAACGCAGGAGGCCCGATCTTCGCCTCCGGCTATCCCGCATATTCGGTAAATGGGGGTTCTGCAGTCCCGGTCCCGAGCGGAAACGTTACAGCCAGTGGCTCTGGCCCGGAAACGAGGACAATCACGCTGAATGGCATGATAGTCTCGGGATCGGAGACACTGGACCTGGATTTTGGCACGGCTCAATATCTCTGAAGTGTCGAGGATCGGCGTGACACTTGTGCGTGAAGTCTTCTAGCGGACTGGTACGCGGGCATGCGCTCGAGAGCGATCCTCAGAGAACGCCGGCGTGATCCTTGCGGTCCTTCACGAAGAAGTACCACATTGCGGCCAGGTTGATGTCCGCATCGCCCTCGATGATGTTCTGAATGTCCTTGATGCTGATGACCTTTTTGCCCTTGTCGTCCTTGACGTCCTTGCCATCGAATTCCGCGACCTTCTTGCCATGGGAATCTCGAAGGTTCTTGCCCTCAACCTGGCCAAATACGGCTCCGTTGTAGGACCGAATGGTGTCCTTCTCGACTTGCGCGAGCTTCTGACCCGAGCTGATCTTCGTCAAACGTCGTCCGTCGAACGTGTAGTCCGCCATCTCTTCCTCCGTGTCGATCGGCATGACCGACAGGTATAAGATCAGTGCGCCCATCCTTTTTGTCAATTGCCGACGCGATTCGGACCCGACCCGATCCGGATAGATGCCAGGATGCTCGCAGGGTGGAGCGGCGGCGAAATACGCTCCCGCTACCTCAGGCCGCGCAGCCTCTTGATCATGGCTGCAAACCGTTTCTGGAAACGTCCCCCGTAGGGCGGATAGAAAGCCGTAGCCAGTGAGAGAGGACCCTGGATCACGACGTTGCGCTCGTGGGAAAACGTCTTGAAGCCGAACAAGCCGTGATAGCTGCCTGTCCCGCTCATACCCACTCCTCCGAAGGGGAGGTTGGGGTTCTCGATCTGGACGATCATGTCGTTGACGCAGACGCTCCCTGATGTCGTAGCGGAAACCACGCGTCGCGCGACGCGCACGTTCCTCCCGAAAACGTAGAGGGAAAGCGGTTTGGGCCGGGACCGGATGAAATCGATGGCCTCGTCGATCGAATCGTAGGTGATCACAGGCAGAACCGGGCCGAAGATCTCCGCTGCCATGATCTCCATGTCGGGGCGAACGTGCGTCAGGAGCGTCGGTGCGGCATAGCGCTCCGCGCGGTCGAAGCGGGCGCCGAACTCCACGACTGCGCCTTTCTCCAGNNCCTTCACGAGGAGCTCGATGCGACCGCAGGAGCTCGTGTCCACGATGCGCGGGAGGAACTCCGACCGCCGCCACTCCTCCTCCGTGGCGCCGTAGAATCTCTGCACTGTCTTCCGCGCCGACACGACGAACGGTTCCACCAGGGACGTCGGGCACAGGAGGTAGTCGGGGGCGATGCAGGTCTGCCCCGCGTTGAGGCATTTGCCCCACATGATCCTGGCCGCCGCGGCGTCGACGTCGGCATCGGGGAGGAGAACTGTCGGGGATTTGCCCCCAAGCTCGAGGGTCACCCCCGCGTGGATCCGCGCCGCGGCCTCCCCCACCCGTGCACCGACCGGCGGGCTCCCGGTGAAGAAAACGTGGTCGAAGGGGAGCGTCAGGAGCTGGTCTCCAAGGGTGGCGCCGGATCCTTCGACAACGGCCACCTCCTCGGGCGGAAACAGCTCACCCAGGAGGGAAACGATGAACGCGGAAGTCCGCGGCGTCTTGTTCGAGGGTTTGGCGATGACGACATTACCGGCCGCCACGGCGGAGACCAGCGGTGCGATCAAGAGCTGGAAGGGGTAGTTCCAGGGCGCCATGATGAGCACCCTGCCCTTGGGCTCATAGCGAAGTCGACCGGAAGCGAGCGGAAGGACAAAGGCGCCGCCTACCCTCTTCTCACGCATCCAGGATGCAAGACGTTTGCGGGCTACGTCGATCTCTTCTATCGTTGGGAAGACCTCGGTCAGCCACGTTTCGAACGGCGCCTTGCGAAAGTCCTCCCAGACGGCGGAGTACAGCTCCTCCTGCCGTCGGAGAATCGCGGCGCGCAGGCGCGAGAGCTTGGCAACGCGTTCCGCCGCCCCTGTCCCGGCAACGCGCCATCGGTTCGAGCCCTGCCGGTCGAAAAGGTCCTGAAGCTGTGGTAGATCCATATTCACCTCGCCAGCGATTCGCGAAGCGCCATGCTCTGAACCGCGCAGTATATAGCGAGCACGACCCAGCGGTAGGCGGGAAGCTTCGATTCCTTCGCCCCTGCGACAGCCGCAGCCACGAGTGAAGGGTTCGACACGGTCATCGGACGCCCAATCTCGACCTTGTGCATGGCACCCCCCCCCTGAGCTACTGGAGACTACGCCCCCGTCGCGGCGCGCGCGAAGTCGAGGATGGCCTCGACGAGGCCCTCCTCGTCAATCTCCTGGTCGTCTGCGATCCCGAGAAAAATGCGAAGTCGATCGCGGAAGTATTCGGAGCAGAAAGAGAACTGGAAGAGCACCACCACGTTGTCGAGGCAGAACGCAGTGGCCCCGGGGTTGATGTCGGACCGGACCTCCCCTTTTCTGATCGCCGCCGCGATGACCTTCCGGTAGAGGCTCGCGGTGACCGGCTCGAGGCTGCCGGAGAGCCGCCGCGCCAGGTGCCGCAGACCCTGCGTGGTTGCATCGAGGTAGATGAGGTTGAGGTCGGGATTGGATTTCGCGTACTGCCGGGCGCGGTCCAGCATGGTGCGATAGGCCGCAAAGAGACCGACCTCGGGATCGATGTCGGCGAGGGCGTTCTGCAGAACTTCCTGCCCCCTCGCGCAGACGGTGAGGAACAGGTCGTCCTTGGAATGGAAGTAACTGTACAGGGAGCCGATGGAGATGCCGGCCTTTCGCGCGAGCCCATTGATGCTTGTTCCGTTGAACCCCTTGTCCGCGAACTCCCTGATGGCGACGCCGAGGATCGTCTCGCGCCTGTCTTCATCGATCTTGTCGAACGTTTTCGTGTGGAAGCTTTTCTTTCGGACGGGGGAATGCTCATTCTTCTTCATTTCTCCGGATCGTACGGGCGCCGGGCGTAAGGGTCAAGTCCGACCGCCTCTATTTGGCCAGGCTCCCTACGAGCATCATGTATTCGCCGAGCATGGCCCCGTACTCGGGTGCGCCGAGCATGGTGAGCCGCCCCTGCGTGGTGGCGGCGATCATGTCGTCGCGCTCGAGCAGGATGCCGAGCGCGCTCTGCGGCGAATCGAAGCTCATGGTGAAGAACGGCTTGGAGCGCTCGTAGGTTCCCCGTGCCGCGCGGGTGTGACCTGCCTTGACGCGGATGAACGCCGCAAGGTCCGGTCTGCCGGCGACGGCCCACGCGTACACGCGGTCCGGGCTCTGTGCGGTCCACTTCGTCACGGCCGGGTGCCCTGCCTTGTTGAGCTGGCTGATCCCCGACGACAGAAGATAGAAGTACAGCTTGACGAGCAGCGCACACTCCTCAGGGTCCGAAGGCGGCTCCTTTGCCCCGAGCGCCGCGGCCATGGTGAGCAGAGCCCTGAACGTGGCAACGAGAAGGCCCGGCGCCTTGAGGATGCCGTGGATCCGGGGGAGCTTCTTCGAAGCGCCGGAGAAAAAGCCGTTCAGGGACTCGACGGAGGCGAACTCGAGCTCGATGGTCGGCTTTTCGGCCAGACCGCAGACCACTGCCAGCTCACCGCAGGTAACGACGAAATGGGTGCCGATCTTCCGGGTGTCCCCCCGCCCATCTTCGACCGCGCTGACCTGCACGACCCCGCTCTTGCCGGCAAACGCCTTTCTCAAGGTGGGCTTCTCCTCCACGAGCACCTTGAGGAGCGGAAGGGCCGCATTGAGGAAGATGCGTGAGGCGTAGACTGTCTGGTTGTCCATGCTACACCTCGTCCTCCCATGACTCGTCGTCTTCGAAGTCCTTGCCCAGGAGCTCACGCGCCGCGGCGACGATGCCGTTCTCGTCGATGCCGTGCAGCGCCATGAGATCTTCATGGAGCCCGATGACGGAGAAACAGTCCGGAATGCCCAGCCGCTTGAAGCTGAAGGACTTCCCGGTTCCCGCAGCCACCTCCGCGACCGCACCCCCGAGGCCGCCGATGACCGTGTGGTCCTCCACCGTGATGATCCGTCTCGTTTCGTGGACCGCGGACTCGATGGCCTGCGTATCGATCGGCTTCACCGTATGCATGTCCAGGACGCGCACCTTGAGGCCATCCTCTTTCTCCAACCGCCGTGCCGCCTCCAACGCCTGCCACACGCACGAGCCGCAGGCGATCACCGTGAGGTCCGTCCCTTCGTGCAACGTGACCGCCTTGCCGATTTCGAAGCCGTAGTCCCCGCCGTCGTAGAGCCGCTGGTCGAACCCGCGGTTGATGCGGATATAGACCGGGCCTTTGCGCGCGTACGCCGCGCGGACCGCGTGGGAGGTTTCCCTACCGTCTGCCGGAACGATCACGGTCAGGTTCGCCATTGTCCGCATGATCGCGATGTCCTCGGTGCAGTGATGGGTTGAGCCCGCCTGGCCGAAGGAGAGGCCGGCGTGGGTGCCGATGATCTTCACGTCGAGGTTCTGATAGCAGATGTCCGTGTGCACCTGATCCAGCCCGCGCATGGAACAGAAGATGGCGAACGTCGACACGTAGGGAACGAGGCCTGCCCGCGCCAGCCCCGCGGCCACGCCGAACATGTTCTGTTCTGCAATACCGACATTGAAGAACCTCTCAGGATACGCTTCGCCAAAAAGGCCGATCTTGGTCGATTTCGCCAGATCCGCGGAAAGGGCCACCACCTCGGGGTGCTCGGCCCCGAGGTCGCACAAGGTCTTGCCGTAAATCTCCATAGTGGACAGCTTGGTTGTATCGATCATCGTGTACGTAAGTCCGGCCATCTTCAGGCTCCTTCCGTGACAAGGCCGCGCGCATCGACGCCGGCGTTTTGGGCGAGCTTCGCCATTCGCTGCGCGAAGTAGCTCTCGAGGCTCGTGCGGGCCTCCGCGGTCTTCGTGGCATCGAGGGAGCCGTAGTGCCAGCGGTAGTCTCCCGCCATGAAGTCGATGCCGCGCGCTTTCTCCGTTTCGGCGATGATGACGGTCGGGCCGTCCGTTCGGACAATCGCCCGATCGAGCGCTCCCGCCAGGGCGCAGAAGTCGTGGCCGTCCACGACGAGAGTTTCCCATCCGAAGGCGCGCCACTTGTCGACGAAGGGCTCGAGCGCCATGACCTCCTCCGTGGGACCGTCGATCATGCATCTGTTGCGATCAACGATCGCGGTGAGAGCCGCCGCCTTGAAGTGGGAGGCGGCCATGGCCGCCTCCNNCCTCGTTGCATTCGCCATCGCCCAGGAGCACGTAGGTCCGCCACGTCTGGCCCTTGAGCCGCGCTCCCAGGGCCAACCCGAGTCCCATGGACAGGCCGTGACCGAGGGACCCGGTGGATGCATCCACACCGGGGACCTTTGTCGAATCGAGGTGCATGCCGAGAGGGCTGCCCGTGTGGTTGTACTCCTTGAGCAATTCGCGATCGATGTACCCGAGGTTCGCGAGCACCGGGGCGAAGCCGACCCCGGCGTGGGCCTTGGACAGGATGAAGCGGTCCCGGTCCTCTTTNNTGCAGGGGGTCGATGTGGAGATACTTATGGTAGAGAATCGTGAGGATATCCATTGCGGAAAGAGCGCCGCCGATATGCCCGCCTCCCGCCCAGACCACCGTATCGAGGGTGAGCAGGCGCAGCTCGTGCGCCGTGCGCTCCAGACTGACGAGCTCTTCGTGTGACAGCGGCATGATCACCTCCCTTTCGATTGCGCGGCAACCGGGCTGTTCGCCACCACGGCGAACGCCTCGCTCGCGACATCCAGCGTGTATGCGATGTCCTCGTCAGTGAGGGCTGCATTGATGAAGAGATTATGGTGGTTGACGAAGAACACACCGCGGCGGACGCACTCGGCCACCCATGCCTGGTGGATCTCGCCGCTCCAGTCGTCCGCCATGCGCATGAACCACATGGCGGGTTCCCCCGAGACCACAAGGTCGAATCCGTGCCGTCTCCCCGCGTCGACGAGACCCTGCGTCAGCCGGCGGCCCTTCTCGGTGCAGACCCGTGCGCTGTCGATCGAGCGCAGCTTCCCGACGCAGGCAACCGCAGCGGCAATGGGCGCCGCGGAAAGCCAGTACGAGCCGGTATACATGACCGATCCCGCCGCTTCCTTCAGCGAATCCACACCGCAGAGAGCGGAGATGCTCCAGCCGTTCCCTATGGCCTTGCAGAAACACTCGAGGTCTGCCTTGAAACCGTAATGCTTGTCGGACCCCTCCACATCCAGGCGGAATCCGCAGCGCACGTCGTCGATGGCGAGCACCACGCCGTGGCGGGTGCACAGCTCGCGCACCTTCCGCCAGTAGTCCTCAGGCGGGAGCCTGTTGTCTTCCATGACGGGATGGTGGTACGGCGTGGAGAGGAAACAGGCGATCCTTCCCTTGTTCTCTTCGAAAACATGCTCCAGCGCCGCGATGTCGCCGAACTCGACGGAGAGATTGTTGGCGACGTCCTCTTCGGTGATCCCGGGGTGGCCGAGCTTTTGCGTCCAGGGGGCGACACCGTGGTACCCGCCCCTGGTGAGCACCACCTTGTCCCGCCCCGTCGCGGCGCGGGCGATCATGACCGCGAAGCTCGTCGTATCGCCGCCGTTCTTGCAGAAGAAGGCCCAGTCGGCCATTGCCACCGTGTCCACCAGGAGCTCGGCGAGCTCCACCATCTTCGGCGACGGCGCGGTGACGCAGTCCCCTTCTTTCAGTTGTTCCAGGGCCGCGGCGTCCACGTCGGGATCGCCGTAGCCGAGTATGTTCGGGCCGTAGGCGCACATGTAATCGATGAACCGGTTCCCGTCCACGTCCCAGAAATACGGACCCTTGGCGCGGGAGGAGAACAGCGGGTAGGAATGAACGGGCATGAAGCAGCCTTCGGCCGGCCCCAGGTGCCCGTACACACCACCGGGGATCACCCTGGTGGCCCGCAGGAACATCTCTCGGCTCTTCGTCTGTTCGTAGGTCTTCACGATGTGCCTCCTAGCGCAGATAACGGGGCACGATGCCCAGGATCTTGTTGAGGTTGTCGAGAAGCGGCACGTAGCCGCCGAGCACGAGCTTCCCCGCGCCGATGGCGGTATAGGAATCGATCTCCCCCCTGAGCATGGCCCCGGCGGATTCGAGGTCCGCGAACTCCATCCGGGCGCGAGGCCGGGCGGATGAGCCTTTCGTGCACCGAAGGTGGCCGGCCTCCACGTGAAGCCCGAGCTCGGGGCCCCCGACGGCCGCTATTCGCAGCTCCCCGTCGGCCATCCGCGCGGCGTTGAGCTTTCCGAAGCGGTCGTTGTTCCCCACTTCCACGGAGGCATATGCCGCCGCGCAGAGGCTGAGCGCAGCGTTCGCCTTCCTGTAGTTCGCGTCGTGGAGAAGCTCAGGGGTTGTTTTCAGATAGTGGGCAAGACGCTCGGTAAGCCGGGTAAACGGTCCCTTCAAATATCCGAGCTTCGTGAATCCCTTCAGAGGAACGGGATTTCCCGTTCCGGCGAACATCGCGTTGAGATTCTCCGCCTTCGGAAACCAGAGGAGGATGGAACATCGACCCGCGCTGGGAAGAAAACGCAACGCGCCCCCCCCGATTGCCAGACGGGCCTTGCCGACTCTTCCCACGGAGAACTGGATCGTCTCCCGTCGTCCGTCCGCGATGTTCCGGGCTTCCTCATCGTAGGCGGGCAACTCTTCGAGACAGCGCAGTAAGGCGAAGACATTCACCCGGGCCATCGTGAATTGGTCCATGCCGCACCTCCCCTGGAACCATAGAGCGAGCGCTCGCTCTAAGACTACAATAGAACATGGCGGCACGCAAGGAAAATAATCATGGTTCAAAAAGACTCGATCGTGGCGCGCACATGTGCACTTCGAGGAGACGACAGGCTGCGGGCCGTTCGAAGAGCTGAATGCTCCTATAGCCCCTTAATACGTGCAGGCGCGCGCGACGAGGGCGTAATGAACGAGGTTCTCCCGGGGAACGTCGAAGAAGTGATCGCTGGCGCTCATGACATAGCCGCCGTTCCTGCCGAAAGTGGAGAAGAGGTCCTCCACCTCCGCGGTGATCGATTCCTTCGAGCCGTGGCTGAGGACATTGTTCTGGTCCAGCCCACCGACGAGGGCGAGCCGAGCCCCGAGTGCCGCCTTGATCGGCGAGCGATCCTCGAGGGCAATGTCCCCGCCCATCCCCGGCGGTGAAAGAGTCTCGGAGACGTCGCAGCCATTGCGGAGTATCTGGGGGACGATCGCCTTCATCCCGCCGCACGTGTGATACACGACGCGATGCCCCGCGGCGTGCAGCGCATCATGCATCCTCCTGTCGTACGGAAGGCAGAACGCTTCGTGAAGGGACGGGGAGATGACGGTGGACGAGGAGGCACCGCCGCCGGTCTCCACCAGATCGACCGCCGCGCCCTTCATGTGGTCGGTGATGAAGTCGAGCTTCCTCTCCAGCAGGACCGCCAGAAAGTGGTGGACCCAATCGGGTTTGTCGAATGTGGCCATGATGAGCTGTTCCGTGCCGTACAGCTCGCACGCATCCTGCCAGCAGCCTCCCTGGTGACCAATGATGAACATCCGCAGGATGCCGTCGTCAGCGAGGGCATCGTACTCCCGCCTGAGCAGATCGCGATCCAGGCCGAGGCGCGGGGAATGGGCGGCGAAAAGGTCGACATCGCCGTCGTTCTTGATGAGGTGCTCGCTGATCCAGCTCGTGTACTCGTTGGATTCCGTCTCGTACGACAGACCTCCAGAGGGGGTCTCGATCTCGTTCCGTGTGCGGCCCGGCCCCGGGTGCGTCACCCGTACCTTCCACGACGCGGTATCGGGCGTGAGGAACGGGCTGCGCGTGATGGCGGCGTCCAGCCCCACGTCGCGGAAAGCTTCCCTGTCCGTCATCCCTCCCATGAAGGTCCTGAGGTGGTAGTCCTGCCATTGATGGATCGTCGCGGGAAGCCGGTCCGGAGTACCGCCGTTGAGCGCGACAAGCATCCTCTCCTTCGAAGTCACGAGGTCACTCCTTCCAGCGCGCCGCCGACGATGCGATAGCGCGCGCCTCCCACCACGATATTCTCGATCACCGCCGTCGGCATACGATCCCATGCGGCGCGCGTGACGGTGACAGGACCGTGCAGCGGGACATTCAAGCCGAACACACCTTCGAGGATCGCCCAGACGAACGCCGCACCCGCCAAGTCGATCCACTCCTCGTAATGGGGCGCATCGTCGGGCGCCTTGCGGGCAGCCCCTCCCTCCAGCAGGCTCCCCGGCCCGCCGTGGAAGACGCCCTGCCCGTAGGGGCCCTGACGCGCCACACCGGCGATCCCTCCGCTGGGATTCCCGACGCCCAGCCATCGCACGATCTCCTCGTAGCGTCCCGCGCGTGCAAGGGCGCGGATGCACTGCGCGGGCCACGAGCTGTAGGCGCCCGTGGCCGAATGGTCCGTACGGAAGTTCAGCGCGGCGGCCGGGTCGTCCTCGGCCAGGGCGTGCATCCAGCTCGGCGTCATGAGCCTGTTCAGGAAAAAATCGGTCATTCGCCCGCGCATGGCCGGGGAAAGGTCAGTGTCCAGGGCCGCGGAGACGACGGTGTAGTCGTAGCAGTGGGCGACACCCTGGAGCCGTCCGTCGGGATACAAGCAGGAGAAGGTTCCGTCCTCTCTCAGCAGACGGCCCAGGACGTCGGAGGCGATCGCGGCGGCAGCCCGGCCCAGCATGTCGCGCTCCTCCGGGCTCGCGCGGTCTTCGAGAAGATCGACGAGCTGACGGCACATCCACGCGTTTGCCGCGTTCAGAGATGCAACGCCGTGCTGGTAGGTGGGCACGCACTCCAGGAGATGCCGCGCGGTGCCGTAGTCCACAATGGCCCCGTCGCGGGGGCGCGACTGAAAGCCCGTCGCACACCGTCGCAGGTGATCCGCGACGGTGGCGGCGCCCAGCCGGGCATCGAGCCATGCCCTGTCGCGGCTGAAGCGCTCGTACTCGAAGGCGGTCATGAACAGGGCGTAGTCATTCACCGAATAGGTGGTCCCGAGCATCTGGCCGTTCAGGTAGTTGACCGCCCAGCCGCGATGGATATCCGACTGCATCCAGACGCTCGAAATCTCCCGCAAGTACTGCGGGTCCAGCAGGGCGATGGACGGGGCGGCCTGCTCGGTCTCCCACAGCCAGCATGTCGGGCCGCTCCTCGGGCTTATGCTCTTGTACACCCGCGGCAGAATTCCCCCGACGGGAGAGCGCTTCATGAAGAGAAGGTTGGAGACTCCCGCGAGGTACGCCCTCTCGATCGGCTCATCGACATTGCGCAGGGTCGGCAGGCATCCGGAGAACCTGTCGTTGCCGGGCTGGAAGGCTGCCGCGATCTCCTCCGCCCACTCATGCTCTGCCAGGGCGGCTTCTTCATCGAATCCGCGGATCAGCCCGTCGAACTCGGCCAGCGCGCGCTGCATCTCGTCTGCGATTACGTGGACGAAGCGCAGCCGCCACACGGCCCCTGGTGCGAGGCGGACGCTGAGCCCGAACCCCGGCNNACACGCTCGGACTTTTGACTTTGCTCGAAACGATGCCCCGCATGTCACCGTCCGACACCCATTCGGCCAGGGCGACCGAGGATCGCGGCCCCTGGGGGGACTGGTCGATTCCCTGTACGGCAACGGCTCCTGCGGCACCTGAGAACACGAAGGCGCGCCGCTGCTCGTCGTAGCGGGTCGCCGCCAGCGGAGAGGCCACTGTGTTCCATACGCTCGTGTCCTCGAGCTTCTCCACCCCTGAGAGCAGGCGCAGGTACAGGTCCGGCGCGATGGTCTGCCGAAGACTTCGGTTGCGCACCGTGAGCTCTATGAGCACAGCGTCGCTGCCGACAGCCATCCGTGTCACGGAGGAGAAGTCCAGCTGCTCGTAGCGCATGTGTCGCTCCACGCGATCCGGCCGCCAGGTGTAGGTGACAGGGGACCCCAGCTCTCCGAG
>PLNO01000328.1 GCA_003141795.1 Spirochaetaceae bacterium
AGGTTCGTATTAACCGTGAGGCGAAAGAGAATATACGCAGTACGCCACGTATGTGTCAACTAGCTTTGCGGAAATTCTTCAGAAAAAAAGCACCATAGTCTGCCAGAGACCAGAGGGCAACGGCCGCGGAGAGGACAAACAGCACAAGCGAAACAACGCTGAGGGGACCTGAAATATCAGAAAGCCACCCTGTTCTCTGGAGGGTGAATACCGCCGTACCGCCGATGCCCGCAAAGGCATATACCCACGCTTTGAGCTTCCCGCTCGCCCGGGCGGGCATCATGACCTTGTTCTGGGAAATCATCACCCTGATGTAGGCCACGGCCACGTCACGATAGATGAGAATGAGCAGGATCCACGCCGGCATGATCCTGACGCTCGCAAAAGCGACGAAGTACGTGAGCCGGCTGATGGAGTCCGCGAACGGATCGAGAACCTTGCCGAGCTCGGATACCTGACCGAGGCGACGCGCAAAATGCCCGTCAAGCAGGTCGGACAGCTCGATGAGGAGCAGCACGCCCCACACACCCGCAAGGAGCCCGAAAGGGCCGGTCCCCGCCAGCGAGAAAAGAAGAAAGAATACCGGCGCCAGGACGATCCTTGCCAGCGTCAGGATCATGGGCAACGTCATGCGTGCATCATAGTGTTTCCCACGGAATGGTCAACGGCGTCCCTTGACAGTCGGCATCGAGCGCCATAGATTCGCCGTGATGCTTGCCAACAGGACCCTCACCAGGAGCATTGCCCTGCACGGCGTCGGCCTCTTTCTTCTGCAGAGCGCCATCATGGTGGCCGTAACGTTGGGATATGCTGTCGCATGGCAGAGGCTGGCGTTGTTCTGGGGCATTTCACTCGTCTATCAAACAGGTCTCACCGCCATCCTGATCGCACGAAAGGCCGATTTCCACCTCGACGGCTCGGACGTCATGCTCCAGCGCGTCAATCTTTCCAATTCCTTGACCCTCGGTCGGCTCAGCTCGGTTCCGACGATCATTTTCCTCATCGTGCAGAGCTCGGAATCGCCGGTGCTGCCCGTGCTCCTGCCCCTTCTCGCCCTTGTCTTTGTCACCGACACTTTTGACGGCATGATCGCGCGCAGGCGCCACCAGATCACCTTCGTCGGGCGATATCTCGACTCTTCCAGCGACTATCTCATGATCATCGCCGTGTCGATCGTCTTCTTCTATTTCGATCTGGTTCCCCTGTGGTTCTTCCTGCTGGTCATGGCACGGCTGGTGCTTTTCGCATTCGGCATGGCGATGCTCAGCCTGAAGGAAGGAAAAACCAACCCGCTGGCCACGTTCCTCGGCAAGGCATCGATCTTTGCGCTCATGGTGCTGTACGTGCTGGAGATCGCAAAGCTCCTCCGCGTGCCCTGGATCGGCAACCAAACCGTGGTGACGGTCGTCCTGTACATCACGGCTCTGGTCGTCACCGCCTCCATGGTAGACAAGGCGATTTTCCTGGCCCGAAGGTTCGCCGAGGCCCCCCCAAGGCGCAGCAAGAGGCCGCACGCGGGCGGCTCAGCCTGATTTGGGCACCACCTGGACCCCGCCGTCGTTCTGCACCATGATCCGGTAGCTTCCGAACTGTTCCGCCCGCTTCAGGATCATCTCGATCTGCGCCGTCTTGACGCCCGGGATGCGGGTCTCATTCCGCTCGAAGAGAGTCCAGATCTTCTCGGACAAACCCATGGGCTGTGGGAAGCGGAAATCGCTGTCCTGCTGGCGGAGATTCTGATCGAACGAGGTCAGCCCTTCGAAACGGTACCAGGTTCTGGCGCCCAGGAAAACGAAGAGGTCGTTGAAGATCACGACCTTCACGATGGGGGCGAAGTAGGTCCCCTTCATGTTCAGAAGCACGGGAAGGCTGCCGCGAGCCACCAGCTCGAGCCGCATGTCCATCGTACCCGTGTTGATCACCCGAATTGCGCCGATCTCCGTCTCCCCTGTGAAAGCGTGGATGCTCTGCAGGAACAGCCCGCTCACGATCACGATCCCGAGGAGGAGAACGGCGACGGGGATCCCCAGCGCCTTCTTGAACCGGAAAGCGCAGAAGGAAACCGCGGCCGCGCCACCGGCGGCCCAGGCGAGCCTCGGGTCCATGATGCGGGCGGGCCCGGGGATGAACACAGCGAGGAGCGCCAGCACCACGGCGAAGGAAAACCACGCGCACACGAGGATCCATTTGCGGGTCCGGGCGCGCTCGGGGTTGGCCTTCTGACGCGTACGCATCGTCGCACGGCTGAGCGCGGCGCCGACGAACAGGCCCGCAAGGATCACCCACAGCAGCGGGCTCGTAAACAGGGGGGTGCCGATAGCGTTTGCGTTCATGCCTTACTCACTTTCCATCATCGCGCTCAATACGAGTACGAGCTTCCGCCGATGAACTCCCGCAGGAGGGAGTCCCGCGGAACGAGGCTCTCCTCCGCTGCGGCAGGCATCTGCCGGAAAAGCTCGAGGATCTTGCGGACCGCGCCGAGGCGCAGAACCTGATTGGCGTCTATGCGGCGCTCGCCGGCCGGACGCCGCAGGACGTCCTGACCGAGTTCGCCGGCCAGGGGTTCGGGGCCTTCAAGCCGAAGCTCGCGGACCTGGCGGTCTCGGTGATGGGCCCGATCGGCGGCGAGATGCGCCGCCTGCTCTCCGACCCGGCCGAGATCGACCGGATCCTGGGCGCCGGG
>PLNO01000287.1 GCA_003141795.1 Spirochaetaceae bacterium
ACAGGGCACAACACGATAGGGTTCTTTGGCATCGGACTCGACACGTACTGGCCTCAGTTCAGCGGACTCAAGGATCGGCTCGTCGGATATCAGTCCTCCATAGCGGAGCGGCTCTCGACGCTCGGTGTAAACGTCGTGGACGCGGGTCTTGTCGACAATCCTGAAGCTGCACGGACCGCGGCCCGGCTCTTTCAGGAGAGTCGCGTCGAGGCACTATTCCTCTATATCTCCACGTACGCGCTCTCCCAAACCGTCCTGCCTGTCGCGCAACAGACCAAAGTGCCGATCATCGTGCTGAACCTGCAGCCCGTTCCCGCCATCGACTATGATAAGTTCAACGCGTTGGGGGACCGCGGCGTGATGACGGGGGAGTGGCTCGCGCATTGCCAGGCCTGCAGCGCGCCGGAGATCGCCAACGTCTTCAATAACTGCGGGATCGACTATCACCTCGTCTCCGGATGGCTGCAGGAAGACTACGTCTGGGAGCAGATCACCGCGTGGGTGGACGCCATCAAGGTCAGAGCCGAGATTCGTGACGCGCGGATCGGCATTCTCGGCCACTACTACGGGGGCATGCTCGACGTGTATACCGACATCACCCGCATGGCCCAGGTGTTCGGCAGCCATTTCGAGCTCATGGAGATGGATCTCCTGAGAAAGCACAGGGACCTGGTCAGCGACGACGAGGTCGAGCGCAAGCTCGCCCAGTTCAGCGCCGAGTTCAAGGTGTCCGCAGAATGCGCCCCCTCAGAGCTCGCCCGGGCGGCACGCACCTCTTGCGCGCTGGACAGGCTCACCGCTGACAAGGGCCTGGGCGCAATGGCCTATTACTACGAAGGGGTGGACGGAAACGAGCACGAGAACATCGTCACCTCCGTCATTGCCGGCAACACGCTGCTCACCGCGCACCACGTCCCGGTCGCTGGGGAGTGCGAGGTCAAGAACGTCATGGCCATGAAGATCATGGACTGCTTCGGGGCCGGCGGATCGTTCTCCGAGCTCTACGTGGTGGACTACAACGACGATGTCGTTCTCTGGGGCCACGACGGCCCGGCGCATCCGACGATCGCCGAAGGGGCCGTGGGGCTCGTGCCCCTCCCCGTCTACCACGGCAAGCCGGGCAAGGGGCTGTCGATCCAGATGAGTGTCAAGAACGGTCCGGTCACCCTTCTGTCCGTCGTGCAGGGCAGGGGCGGTACGACATTCCTCCTGACCGCTGAAGGCGAATCCGTCCCCGGTCCCACGCTGCAAATCGGCAACACCAACAGCAGGTATCGCTTCCCCATCTCGGCGCGGGAGTTCACCGACAGATGGTCCACGGCGGGGCCCGCCCACCACTGCGCGATCGGGGTCGGGCACATCGCTGACCGTATCGGGAAGCTCTCCCGTCTTTTGGGGATTGACTGCCTGAAGATCTGCTGAAGAATAATGAGGGTTGCGGCGCGACGCGCGACTTGAGACAGGCCCGACTCGTCTTCGTGCCCGGGGGGTCTGCAGACCCGACGGCATGATCGAAAACATGGCGGTTCTGGCTTGCGGCGACAACCTTGGGATCTGCCGAATCGAGGAAGGGGGAATGCACAATGAACGGTCGCGAATCAATCAGTCCACGGATCGGCCTCATGGCCGTCGGGCTCGGCGCATACTGGCCTCAGTTTCCCGGCATGCGGGATGGTATTCTCGGCTCCCATCAGCGCATGGCCAGGCTGTTCGAAGGTTCGGGTGAGATCATTTCTGCCGGCATGGTCGATTCCGCGGCCGCATCACGCCGCGCAGGCGCTCTGTTTGCCCGGGAACACGTCGATATCATCTTCTGCCACCTGACCACGTATGCCAACTCAGAAACGCTCCTTCCCGCAGTCAGCGCTGTTGACGTTCCCGTCATACTCCTCAACGTGCAGCCGGTTCGGACGCTCGATTTCAAAAATGTTGCCAGCACTCAAGAGTGGCTGGGGGTAGCGTGCACATGCGCCGCTCTCCCTGAAATGACCGCCGTGCTGATCCGCACGAAAAAGACCTTTGCAACGATTACAGGCCACCTTGACGGCGATGCTGAGCTCGAGCGGCGGGTCAGACTCTGGTGCACTGTTGCAGGCATCCGCCAGAGACTGAGGACCCGGACCCTTGGCCTGCTCGGCAGGCCATATCCCGGAATGATGGACCTCTATATCGATGAGACCGCATTGTTCGATTCGCTCGGCACGATGACCCGCCATCTCGAATGGGAAGACATCATCGCCGAAATGAAAAACGTGACCTCCGCGGAACGCAAGGACGGGGCTGACCGCTTGAGGGCGACATTCAACTGCCCTTCGTCCGTCACAGCTCAGGACCTGGACACTGTCGCAATCACCCTCGGAGCTTTGAACAAAGTTGTCCAAGAGCATTCACTTCTCGGGATCGCAACGCATTTCGAAGCATCTCCGACCGGCGCGGCTGCTGAGCTGCTCGCGAGCCTCAATCCCGCGCTGTCGATCCTCATCACGGACGGAGTCGCGTGCACCGTCGAGGGTGACATGAAGGCTGCCCTGGCCATGACGGTCCTGAAGGCCCTGGCGGGGAGCGCGACACTGGCAGAGCTCTATTCCATGGACTTCGACGAGGACGTCTGCATCATCGGACATAGTGGCGCAGGCGATGCCGCCATCTCATCGCGCCAGCCCACCCTTTCGGCGTCAGAATTGTTCCACGGCAAAACCGGCAAAGGATACCTGACGCAGTTTTTCCCCAAAACCGGCGCGACGACCCTCCTCTCCCTGACGCAGGACGCGAGCGGCGGTTACAGGTTCATTGCTGCGGAAGGGGAAATTGTCGAAGGACCGACCCTCGGATTGGGCGACACGAACTGCAGGGTCAGATTCAACTGCGGATTGCGGGAGTTTACCGAACGATGGAGCAACCTGGGTCCCAGCCACCATGGCGTGATCAGCCTCGGGAAGCACATCGATCGGCTCCAGTGCGCCTCGGTTGCACTCGGCATTCCCCTCGAAGTGGTGACCCGATAGATCGGTCGGCGGCCACGCGGCCCGACGCTTCGGCCGCCGACTCGTCAGCCCGTCTACAGCGATGCGTCGATCAGCTCGTTGAGCCTCCGCCGATAGTAGCTGAACTCCTCCCAGTGCACCTCGGGAGGAATGAGATGGTCGCCGAATGGCACGTAGCGTCCCGTCTTCAGGACCTCGCGGGCCGGCTGCAGGATCTCCTCGATCCGGGCAGGTCCGCGGGGTATCTCCGACTTGGGGATCCCGCCCATGAGCTGGAGGGTCGGGAACTGCTTTCGCACCTTGACGATGTCGACGCCGCAGCTCGCCTCCATGGGGTACATCCCGGTGAGGCCCCCCTCCAGAAAGAGAGGGATGAGATCGCTGCATTCTCCGTCGGTGTCAACGAAGATCACCTTCACCCCGTGAGCCTTGAGAAATCCGGTGAGCCGCTTGTAGTAGGGCAGCATGTATTCACGGATCATGGCGGGAGCCACCATGGAGCCCGTGCCCGCCGATATGTCTTCCCAGAAGACGAACATGTCGACGTCGGTTTGTGCAAGCACCTCCTCGTACACGGCGATCCAGATGTCGGTGAAGGTCTTCTGGATGTCGTGGATGAGCGCCGGCTCGTCGGTGTAATTATAGAAGAGATGCTCGTAGCCCATGAGATGGGCCAGGGTGCCAAAATACCCCTGCGGGTAGCCTCCCAACACCAGGGGGTAGTCACGGTTTCGGTACTTTTCAACGAGGGCCGGCCAGTTGTGCGGGAACCTGCCGTGAATGTTCTTCAGAGTGAGTCGCTCATCCTTCAGCTTCCGCCACGTGGCCCAGTCCCTGATCGGGTTCTCCAGCGCCACCGGGATGACCCCCGTCTCCTTCGAAAACCGCCGTTTCACCCCGTCGAGGTCAACGTACACGAGCGAGCTTTCGGTCTGTTCCAGGATGCGCGGTTCGAAACAAGGGCTGAAGAGCAGGTCAACGTTGACCAGGATCTGGCTCTTGTCCATGCCGCAGGCAACCCTTACGTCGTCATCCAGAGCGAAACCCTGCGTCGGCCAGTACAGGCCGCCTCCCAGCACGGCCATTCCCGCGGACAACTGGCCGGGAGGAAGCGAGTTCCAGCAGGGAATGTACAGAGAGGAGTTGGTGGTGCCTGTTCGCGCCAGGGGGCGCGGCTCATGAAGCTTCGGCAGCCCCTCACGGTACCAATTGGCGTAGTTTGCCCCCCAGTATCCGAACTCCCATTTCGGGGACGCAACCATGCCCCCATCCATGACGGTGAGAAATCGATCCCTGACGTTCATGTAAGCCTCCGCACGGACCGCGATCCGTTTGCAGACCGCGCCAAAAGATTCGACAACTCCGAATATCGCAGCGCGGGTCGATCATACCACGAGCGGGGTGTGCGCTGCGGGCCGTATTTCCGCGGCTGTGCTGCCAACAAATCTTCGAGACTTCTCCGAGAATGCGGGCCGCCTGAAGCGCGTGCTACTGGCGAATCCGTACGGCTTTCTGTCGTACGTTCTGTCGATAATGATCGATCAGGATTGCAGCGAGCAACACGACACCCTTGGCGACTCTGTCCCAGAAGTAGGAGATCCCGTATACCGATTGAAGCTGCACCATCCCGTTCTCGATTACCGTGATGATGAGAACGGCGACGAGCACGCCGAAGAGATTGCCTCGGCCACCCGCGAGGCTGATGCCGCCCAGGAGGCAGACCGTTATCACCTGGAGCTCGACCCCTGTGCCCGCATCGTTTCTTCCGAGGCCGAGCTGCGCGAGAAGGATCATTCCACCGAAGCCAGCCATGGCTCCCGAAATGACGTACGCAAGCAGCTTTATCCTGTCGACCTTGATGCCCGCCAGCTTCGCGGCATACGGATTCGCACCCACCGCGTAAACATTACGGCCAAAGCGCGTGTACTTGAGAACATAGGCAGCGACGAGGTAGATCACCACGATGTAGATCAGGGTAATCGGAAGAATCGGCGCACCTGCCGGAATATACTGGCGTCCGAATCCGAGGAGCTTCTCGTCGTAGACCCGGCCGACTTTCAGCAGCGGCACCCCGAGGGCAAGCCAGGAATCCGCGCCACGAGCCGCCGCCATCATCCCCAGCGTCGTTACCACGGGGTTGACGCCGACTTTCGTGATGAGTAGACCGTTTATGAAACCGAGAACTCCGCCCACAATGACCGAGGCGATGACCACAACCCACGCCGGCAGGCCCAGATTCGAAAAAAGGACCCCGCAGATGACGCTGAAGCCGAGCACCGAGCCGACCGAGAGATCAAGCCCGGCGATGAGGATCACGAATGTCATGCCGACCCCTACCACGGCGAAAATCGGGATCTCGCTGACAATCGCTTTCAGATTCACAAAGGTGAAGAAATTCTTCGTTAAAAGCCCGAATCCCAGCACAAGGATGGCCAGGAGCGCGATAAGCGTTCCGCTCGTATTGCTGCGGCTGACGAAATTTCCCTTGGGGCGGTTCGGCTGGCTTTCGGCGCCTTTCGCTTTGTTGTCTATGTTGTCCATTCTAGTATCGTCTTCCCTTTGTCAGCCTTGATTCGTACAGAGCAACGACCAACACGAGGATGATGCCCTGGAAGAACTGGATCTGCACCCATTGCACGCCAATGATCGTGAATCCAGTGTAGAGCACTCCGATGATCAGGCCCCCTGCGAGAATACCGGGGATCGTACCCTTGCCGCCGGCAAAGGCCACGCCCCCGAGGAGCGCGGCAGTGATCGCCTCCATCTCCGAGCCGGTCCCGAGCTGCGGCATACCGACACCGGACTGGCCGATAAGAATCAAGCTGGAGAGCCCGACAGCAAATCCCGAAATGACGAACAGCCACAACCTGGTCCCCGCGATGTTGACCCCTGCGAGGTTCGCCGCCCGCTCGTTCAACCCGATGTAGTAGACCTTGCGTCCGAGTTTGGACCTTGCGAGGAGTATGCCGATGCCGGCGTAGAACAGGGCGAATATGAGAAAGGCCGTGGGGACTCGTAGGATGTTGCCCAAGCCGATGAAAGCCGTGACAGGCTCGAGCATCTGAACGGAAATCCCTCCGGTGAGCACGTACGCGAGGCCTTGCGCGATGGAAAGCGTCCCGAGGGTCACGATGATCGAGTTCAATCGCAGTCTCGTGACAAGCAGCCCATTCAGCGTCCCAAAGGCGACCCCTGATCCGAGGCCGATGATCAGGATCAGCCAGGTCGGAAGCGGCGGCGTCAGATTGTGCAAGAGGGCCATGATGCTTGTTATGAGACCGATTGCGCCACCCACCGAAAGATCTATGCACCCCGAGATCATCAGGAGCGCCATGGATCCCGTGAGAATGCCGGTGTACGCGATATTCGCCAGCATCGACGTGATGTTGTATGCCGACAGAAAGTCCCGGCTCAAGATCGAGAAGGTGACAAACAGAAGGATGAGGATCCCATAGAGTATGTGTGTCGAGTTGATTGTTCTTAACTTTGAAGACGCCATGTCTGTACGATCCTATTTTGTTGCNNGTTCAGCAGGGTTTGTTGATCTGCCTCCCGTTTGGGAAGCTCTGCCATGACTCTTCCGCGAGAAATCACCATGATCCGATCCGCCAGTCGAATCATCTCGGGAATTTCGCTTGTTACCAGCAGGACAGCGCATCCATGCCTGCACAGATCGTCAACTATATCGTAGATTTCGGCCTTCGTTGCGACATCGATTCCTCGAGTAGGTTCGACGAGGATGAGGATCTTCGAGTCGGTCTCCAGCATCTTCGCGAGCACGATCTTCTGCTGGTTCCCCCCGGAAAGAGTTCCGACCTCGGTCTCCATCGAGACCGCCTTGATCCTCACGCGGTCGAACCACTGCTGGGCGTGGTTCTGCTCGATGGCACGGTCTATGAGGGGTCCCTTCCCGATATGGTCTATGTTGTTCATCGTGATGTTCTTCTGAACCGAAATGGGAAGGGCCAAGCCATCGAGTTTCCGGTCCAGCGGCATGTACCCGATACCGACGGCCATGGCGTCGCTGGGGGAGTTGATCGAAACTTTCGTGCCGCGGACGAGCATCTCCCCGCTCGTCGGTTTTTCCAGACCGTAGCAGGCGGCAAGGATGTTGAGACGCCCGGACCCGAGGAGGCCGAAGAAGCCAAGCACCTCTCCGGCGTGCACGTTGAACGAAACATCGGTGATGAGGTCGTCGATGCACAAGCCCTGGACTCGAAAGACCTCCTCACCGCGAGAACGCTCGGCCGTCTGGAGGCCGAAATCGAGCTCTTCCCCGACCATCATGCTCACGAGCTCCTGTGGATTCGTGTCGCGGGTCTGGCGCGTGCCCACATGTCGGCCGTCTCGAAGCACCGCCACACGGTCGGTGATTTCGAAGACCTCCTCCATGCGGTGGGACACGTAGATGATGCCAACTCCCTGTTTCTGAAGCCCGTCGATCAGGGAAAAAAGCGAGCGAATGTCATCTCGTCCCAGGGCTGCGGTCGGCTCGTCCATGACGAGGATTCGCGCCTTCCGATGAACGGCCTTCGCGATCTCAAGAACCTGCTTCTCGTGCACCGACAGGTCCCCTACAAGGGTATCGGGATGAAGGCTGACCCCCATCCGTTCCAGGACTTCGTTCGCCTCTCTTCTGACCCTGCTCCAGTCGATTTGTCTCAGCGCGCTTCGAGCAGGCATTTCACCGACGAAGATGTTCTCGGCCACGCTCAGTGTATCGAAACACTGCAATTCCTGATGTATTGCGCGCACCCCGGCGTTCCTCGAATCGGCCGGTGAACGGAACTGGGTCGCTGCGCCGTCGATGAGGATCAGGCCTGAGTCGCGCTCGTAGTCGCCGCAGAGTATTTTGATGAGAGTCGATTTTCCGGCGCCGTTTTCCCCGACGATCCCGAGAACCTCGCCCGAGTCGACGCCAAGAGAAACGTCAGAGAGGGCCCTTACCCCCGGAAAGCTTTTCGAGATGTGCGAAACTTCTAGCAGCATTTCTTCAGCGCCTCTACAGTGGAGGCAGATCGACGTTTGTCGATCTGCCTCTCATTTCGTCCGTCCTTAGCGTGAACTGTGCGACGGATATCTACTTCTTGGGAGGATAGTACTGGTCGAGATTCGCGAGCGTGACCACCACGGTCTTTACAAAGATGTTGTCCGGAACCGGCTGGCCGTAGATGCGGGCAATGGCCGCCGCAACGACGAAGTTGCCGTAATGCTCGGGAAGAAAGGCGATGCTCGCATCGGCCTGGTGGGAGCGGAGCATCGATTGTCCGAGATCGTCACAACCGAGGGTCACGTTGATCACGTCGTTCTGGCTCCAGCGACCCGCGTCCTGAAGGGCAGCAACGCCACCTGCGGCGGTTTCGTCGTTCAGACTCGTGAATGCGATCTTCTTCGCGGTGGGATGCGCAGCGAGGACGTTTGCCATCGCCTGTTTCGCCTGATCGGTCTCACCGGTTCCACCGTCGAGCTTGACGATCTTGGCCTTGGCAGCATCCCCGAACTCCGCCATGAGCTGCGTCTCGACGCCATCGCTCCGCTGCATGGTGACTTCCCCGCCCACCGGATTCTGGAGAATCACCACGAGGTCGACGGAATCCCATCCGCCCCATTTCTGACGAATGAGGCTCGCCAGCGTCTTGCCGTCGTCAATTGCGACCTGGGGGTTGTTGATTCCGACGAAGGGTGCCGTCGGAACCGGCACATCGATGGCAACGAGGGGAATGCCTGCGGCGCCGTACTTCTGCGCGACAACGGCGTTCACCTTCGAATCGGCCTGGTACTCGACGAACACGTCGGGGTGTTTGGCGAGGATGATATCCGCGTTCTTCAATCCGAGGGTCGAGTTGTACTGGTTGTCCACGATGTACAGGCTGTTGGCATCGAAACCCGCCAGCTTCGCCTGATCACCGATGCTCTTCTGAACAGCTACGCAGAAGGGAAGGGTCCCATAGATGTTCGCGAACCCGAGGGTTTTGCCCTTTCCCGGGAGTCCCGGGTACTGCTGTCCCGCATCGGCGGCTTGGCGGAGCGCCTCGAAGACCGCGTATTGTCCTCCCGCGTCCTTGATCTTCTGCAACTCAGGCGGAAGAGCAGCTGGGCCCTTGCTCTTCTCTCCTTGTCCCGCAGCGAATGCACCCGCTGCAAAAACAAGCAACAACCCTGCGATCAGCGGCAATGATCTTTTCATCGATTGGACCTCCTACTGTAGCGAATTATATTTCAAAACATATTTACACAATTGCCGGCTGAGCGAAATGGACATTCCATTCGAAGGAATGGACTAAAACCTGGAGGTCACGGTTCCCCGGACCGACGCGAGGACAAAACCCGAGCGAACCGTCCCCCCGACGACGACGCAGTCGCTCCCATTGCCGTACGAATCGAATTGGAGGGGGAGACGGTCAGGAAGGCATGATCCTTTCCCGAATGCATGTAGAACGTTAGGGGCATAAAGAAAAACAATCGGCTCTTTGAGAATTTGTTTGTATTTTACAGATTGTCACTTATAATGGCTTCGGGGCAATTTATGCGGCAAAGGATGAGAGATGGGACAATTCCCGGCAGCATCGCAATGCATTCCAAAGCACTGGCCCCCAAAGACTCTTTGGATCTGTTGACAGGAGACACGCGGCGTGACTGATCGCATTCTCGAGCTGAACCACGTCACAAAGACCTTCCCCGGTGTGAAAGCGCTGGACGACGTTCACTTCGACCTGAAGCCCGGGGAGATCCACGCGCTCATCGGGGAAAACGGTGCAGGCAAGTCCACTCTCATCAAGGTCATCACGGGCGTCTACCAGCCCGACGCGGGGGAGATCCTCTTCGACGGGGCGCGCGTGGATTTCCGCGGCACGGCGGATGCCCAGAGGATCGGGATCGCCGCGATCTATCAGCAGGTCACCTGCTACCCCTCCCTCTCGGTAACGGAGAACATCTTCATCGGGCACGAAAAGATCCACCCCGTGACGCGCAAGATCGACTGGAGGGACCTCCACAGGCGGGCGGAAGAGTTGATGTTGAAGCTCGACTCGGATCTCGACCCGCGCACCCCCATGGGCGACCTCTCCGTGGCGCAGCAGCAGATCGTGGAGATCGCCAAAGCGCTCTCCGCGAACGCCCGCGTCATCATCATGGACGAGCCCACCGCCCCCCTCACGATGAGGGAGAGCGAGGATCTGTACAGGATCACCGAAGGCCTGCGCGACAAAGGCGTCTCCATCATTTTCATCTCCCACCGCATGGAGGACATGTACCGCCTGGCCACGCGCGTCACGGTGTTCCGCGACTCACGCTACGTCGGCACGTGGAGCTTGAACGAGATCTCGCGGGAAGAGATCATCATGGCGATGGTCGGCCGGGAGATCACGCAGTTCTTTCCCAAGCGCAAGGTGGCCATCGGGGAGGAGGTTCTCAAGGTGGAGAACCTCTCCCGCACCGGCTTCTTCAAGGACGTCTCCTTTTCGGTTCGCCGCGGGGAGATCCTCGCCATGACCGGTCTCATCGGCGCCGGCCGCACCGAGGTCTGCGAATCAATCTACGGTGTCACCCACGCCGACAGTGGACGCATCCTCCTGGAAGGCGAAGAGCTGCACGTGGCCAACCCCGCGCAAGCAATCCAGAAGGGCATCGGGTATCTCCCAGAAGACAGGCTCAAACAGGGGCTCGTTCTGGACTGGGAGCTCTCCAAGAACGTCACCTTCCCCACGCTCTGGAACTTCGCCACGCTGGGCTGGCTCCATACGAAGAAGGAGAACCAGGTGACCAAGGAGCTCTCGGAGAAGCTTGCAGTGAAGGCGGGAAGCGTTTTCGACAAGGCGGCCACGCTCTCCGGCGGCAACCAGCAGAAGATCATCGTGGCCAAGCTCCTTGCCGGCACGATGAAGGTGATCATCCTCGACGAGCCGACCAAGGGTGTCGACGTCGGGGCCAAAACGGCGATCTTCAACATCATGAACGACCTCGCGGAGGCGGGCTACGGCATCATCATGGTCTCCTCCGAGATGCCGGAGGTCCTGGGCATGAGCGACCGCATCGTCGTCATGAGGGAAGGGAGGGTCGCGGCGATCCTCGAAACAGCGACAGCCACGCAGGAGCTGATTCTCAGCGCGGCGATGGCGACAGCGGTGGGGAAATGAAACGATCCTCGTCCTATTCGGAGAGCTTCCGCGAACTGGGCCTCCTCATCTTCATGGTGGTGCTCTGCGCGGTCTTCCAGCTCCGCAACCACAACTTCCTCACCCTCTCCAACATCAGGGACCTCCTGGCTAACACGGCCATCCTCGGCATCCTCTCGGTGGGAATGATGATGGTGCTCCTCACGGGAGGCATCGACCTCTCCATCGGGGCGACCATAGCGCTCAGCGGGATGGTGAGCGCGCTCACCGTGACGGCAATCCCGACGCTGTCCCCGGTCCTCTCGATCCTCGAAGGGATGCTCGTCGGCATGGTGGCGGGCGCGCTCATGGGACTGCTCATCGCGCGGTTCAACGTGCTTCCCATCATCGCCACCCTCGGGTTCATGAACATCATCCGGGGCGTTACCTACCTGGTGAGCAAGGGCGCGTGGGTGAGCTCCTACCAGATGTCGGACGGATTCAAGTCGATCTCGACGGGCAAGGTGTTCGGCATCAGCAACCTCATCATCATCGCGGTGGTGATCTTCCTCGTGTTCTCCTATTTCATCAATCACGTGCGCACGGGACGGCAGATCTACGCGGTGGGCTCCAACCCCGCCGCCGCCGACATCTCGGGCATCCCGCGGCGCAGGATCGTGTGGTTCGTCTACACCGCCATGGGGACCCTCGCCGGCCTCGCGGGAGTGCTCTGGGTGAGCAAGTTCGCCTCGGCCCAGGGCGACACGGCGGTGGGCTACGAGTTGAACGTCATCGCCGCGACCGTTCTCGGAGGAGTGAGCATCTCCGGAGGCAGCGGAAAAGTCTCGGGGTTGATCCTTGGCACGATCCTCTTCGGTATCCTCAACAACGCCCTTCCCCTCATCAACGTCTCGCCCTTCTGGCAGCAGGCGATCCAGGGAGTCGTGATACTGATCGCGGTCCTCCTCAACGTGCTGGTGAAACGCAACAGCCAGCGCCTGACCCTCAGAAAGCGAGTGATATGAGCATGGCAGCCGTGGAACGAACGATACAGGTCAAGAGGCCGTGGAGTTGGCGCTCCTTCTTCCTCCAGTGGGAATGGCTGCTCGTTCTCATCTTCATCGCCGTCAATGTCGTCAACAGCACGCTCTCCCCGTACTACTTCACGCTCGATACGTTCCTGGGCACGCCGATGACGTTCCTCGACAAGGCGTTCCTCGTGCTGCCGATGATCATGGTCATCATCCTCGGGAACATCGACATCTCGGTCGGCTCGACGGTTGCGCTCTCCGCGGTGATAATGGCGGTGACCTACAACGCCGGCCTGCCGATGCCGCTTGCGGTCGTTCTCTGCCTCGTCGTGGCGACCGTCTGTGGTTTGATCAACGGCATCCTCATGACGAGGTTCAAGGAGCTGTCGGCGGTCATCGTCACATTGGCAACGATGATCATCTATCGCGGCATCGCCTACGTCATCCTGCAAGATCAGGCGTCGGGCAAGTTCCCCGCATGGTACTCGTTCCTCGGCTGGGGTTCGGTGGGAAAGGTCCCCTTCGTCCTGATCGTGTTCGCGGTGTGTGCCGTCGTCTTCGGGCTCCTGCTGCACAAGACGAGCTTCGGGCGGAAGATCTACGGGATGGGGAACAACATGACCGCCTCCCGCTACTCCGGCATCAAGACCGATTCGGTCATCCTCATCGTGAGCATGCTCACCGGTCTCATGGCGGGATTCACCGCACTGTTCCTCACCTCACGGATGGGAAGCACCCGTCCCAACGTGGCGCAGGGCTACGAGCTGGAAGTCATCGCCATGGTCGTGCTGGGCGGCGTGAGCACGTCGGGCGGAAAGGGGCGCGTGGCGGGCCCGCTGCTGGCTATCTTCATCATCGGGTTCCTCAACTACGGGCTGGGTCTCGTGAACATCCAGGCGCAGGTCCTGCTCATCATCGTGGGGCTGCTCCTGATTCTCTCGGTCCTCGTTCTCAATGTCCGATTTCGTGGCAGGCATCAACACCCGGTGCTCCACGCGGTGAAACCGATCACGGCGGGAAAGCAACCGGGCGAAGGCAAACCATAGGAGGAGGAGAACATGCGAAAGGTCATCACCAGGATTGCTGTGATCACCGCGATCATGGCAATTGCGCTGCCCATTGCACTCTTCGCCGCAGGAAGCGGTGAAAAGGGCACGGCAGCAGGTTCGGGCGCCAAGTACGCCATAGTGTTCAAGAATACGGGCAACCCGTACGGCGACAAGCAGATGGGCGGCTTCAAGGCCGGCATCGAGGAGCAGGGCTTCCAGGCCATCCTCCGCGCGCCCGATCAGCCCACTGCCGAGGCTCAGATCCAGATCCTCGAGCAGCTCATCTCCCAGAAGGTCGCGTCTATCTGCATCGTCGGAAACGATTTCGACGCTCTGCAGCCGGTGCTCCTGAAGGCCAAAGCCGCGGGCATCAAGGTCTTCTCTCTTGACTCGTCGGTCAATCCGGCAAGCCGCCTGACGCACGTCAACCAGGCTGACTCGGAGAAGATCGGACGCACGCTCGTCCAGGCCGCGTATGACATGGCCGGCGGGAAGGGCGACATCGCC
>PLNO01000142.1 GCA_003141795.1 Spirochaetaceae bacterium
AACGGCGCGAAAGACTCGATCGCACCTCCTTGCCGTACCGAATCGGTACTGGAGCCTATGCCTGCTCGCTCCAGTCCTTCATGAACTTCTGGAGACCTGATTCCGTCAGTGGGTGCACCATCATCTGCATGAGAACCTTGAAGGGAGCTGTCGCGAAATGCGCGCCGGCCATTCCCGCGTCGACGACCTGTTTCGGACCCCGGATACTGGCGGCGATGATCTGCGTGCCGATCCCGCGACGGTCGAACAGCTGGGCAATCTGGCGGATGATGTCGACGCCGTCGACGCCGACGTCATCCGCACGACCGACGAAGACGCTCACGAAGTTCGCTCCCGCCTGGCTTGCAAGGAGGGCCTGCGCCGGTGAGAAGACGAGGGTGACGTTCGTGCGGATCCCCTTTGCAGAGAGGGCCTTGACCGCTTTCAGACCGTCCCCCGTCATGGGGATCTTCACGATGATATTCTCGGCGAGCCCTGAGAGGACCACCCCTTCCTCCACCATGCCTTTTGCGTCGGTGGCGAGGACCTCGGCGTTCACGATGCCCTTCACCATCCCCGCGATCTGCCGGATGAGGTTGTGGAACGCGGCACCTTCGCGCGCAACGAGCGTGGGGTTCGTGGTCACCCCGCTGAGGAACCCGAAGTCATTCGCCTTGGCGATCTCTTCCGTGTTTGCCGTGTCGATAAAGAGCTGCATGATCACCTTCTCCGTGCATTGCCATTTCTTGTACTTTTGTAGCAAACGCTTTATAAATGATTTCTGAATGGTTGTCAATCTGCTTTTGAAAGGCTATCGAATTGGGTTGAAACGGCATCTTTTTTCCTCTATACTCCCGACGGTTGCGAGCGAGGGGGACCTCATATGAAGCCTGTGATGCATGCCGAGTCCGGCTACGGCGACGGGCTGATCACGGAACGGCAGAGCAGCATTCTCGAGATACTCATCGAAAAGCCGGGCACGAGCGTGATGGAGCTCAGCCTCACGCTCGGCGTGACCGATGCCACGATTCGCAACGATCTCAACCACTTGTCGAGCCGCGGCTTGATCGTACGCAGTCACGGGAAAGCGACGCCGTCGCTCCATCCGATGATGATCAGGAGACAGCGCGCGAACCTGAAGGAGAAGACGAAAATCGCCAAGAAGGCCGCGGAGATGATCGGCAACGGCGACACCGTCATGATCGACTCGGGCACGACGACGGCCATGATCCCGCGCTATCTGATCGGCAAGCGGGACATCCACGTGATCACGAACTCGATCCTCCAGATCGCGCACTTCCGATTGAATCCTTCAATCATTTTCACCATGGTCGGCGGAGAGTTCAGGTTCCTCGACGAATGCTTTATCGGCCCGCTCTCTCTCGACGCGCTGTCGCGCTTCAATGCAAAGTACGCGTTCATCGGGACGATCGGATTCTCGGCGGATTCAGGCCTGACGACGTATTCGCTGGAGATCGCCGACATCATCCTCCAGATGGCGCGTCGCGCGGACCAGGTCGTGCTGTGCGCCGATTTCTCGAAATGGGGGAAGAGGGGCAACGTGAACACGATCCCCCTGTCGGAGGTCGATTACCTGATTACCGACGATACGGTCACCGACGACGTCCGTCGCCAGATGGCCGAGCAGGGCGTCGAAGTCATCATCGCGTAGAGTCGCGACAACGAAGAGGACGGACACAGCATGGCCTGCGTGATCGGTATTGACCTCGGCACCTCGAGCGTTCGCGTCGTCGCCCTCGATGAGTCCGGGGAGACCGTGGCACTCCAGGGGCGCGAATATTCGATCCGGCAGCCCGCCGCGGGCTTCGCCGAACAATCCCCCGCTGAATGGTGGAGCGTCACCTGCGAATGTCTGCGGTACGTCACCGAAAAGGTCTTGAAACGCGGCGATCGGGTCGCGGCAGTCGGGCTTTCGGGCCAGATGCACGGGCTGGTTCTCCTCGATGCCGCGGGCAACCCGCTTCGTGACGCGATCATCTGGCCCGACGCGAGAACCGCTGAGATCTGCGCGGAGTGGGATCGCTCGCCGGGAACCGCGGCGGTCGGCGCGATCACGGGACTTCCGATCGCCACCGGATTCCTCGCTCCGTCACTCGCGTGGGTGAAGAGGAACGAGCCCGACACCTACCGTCGGGCGTCGCGCGTCGTTCTCCCGAAAGACTACATCCGCTTTCGCCTGACAGGGTCGATCGCCACGGATGACTCGGATGCGTCCGGTACGCTCCTCTTCGACGTCAGGAACCGGCGATGGTCGGAGGAGCTCACGCGGCGGTTCGGCCTCGAGCCCGCTCTCCTGCCTCCCGTGCTGAGCGCGACGGACATCGCCGGGGAGGTCAGCGAGGAGGCGGCCCGTGAAACCGGACTTGCGCAGGGCATCCCCGTCGCTGTCGGGGGGTCGGATCAGTCGATGGCCGCGATCGCACTCGGAGTGAGCCGGCCGGGAGTCGTTGCCGTGGCGATCAGCACCGGGGGGACGGTCATCACGGCCGCCGAGCGTCCCTTCCTCGACCGTCGCGTTCATACCCTCTGCCACTGCGACCGCCGGCTGTGGATCCTCATGGGCGCCTGCCTCTCCGCGGGGCTCTCACTCCCGTGGTTCGCGCGAACCATCTTCGGGCACACCGAGGGGGTCTATGACCTGCTCTCGCGCGAGGCGGAGAGCGTGGCCCCGGGAAGCGAGGGGCTCCTGTTCGCACCGTATCTGTGCGGGGATCGCACGCCGTACATGGATGCCGCGGCGCGGGGAAGCTTCATCGGGCTGTCCCTGCGGCACGGCCGGGGCCACATGGTACGGGCGATCATGGAGGGCGTCGTGTTTTCGTTGTGCGAGTCGGTGGACATCTTCAGAGAGCTCGGCCTTCCCGTCGAACGCATCCTGTGCTCGGGCGGCGGGTCGCGAAGCCCGGTGTGGCGACAGATCCAGGCAGACGTCTTCGGGATGCCCGTGGAGTGGCGAAGCGGTGACGAGCATTCGGCCATCGGCGCGGCTGTGACGGCAGGAACGGCGATAGGGACGACCATCCCCGTCATTNNCGCCTCACACATCCGAGCGACGCCGCGATGGCGGTGTATAAACGCCAGAGGGCGATCTACAAGCAGATCTACCCGCAAAACGCGGCCATCTTCAGGGAATTGTCGCAGATTGCTCAGGTGCCGGCCAGCCCTTGAACTGAAAAGGGTCGCGTCCCGCCGGGCGGGCGCGGGCCCGGCGTTTCCGACATGAAGCCCGCCGTTTGGAATGATCATTCCAAATCGCACGTATGCGTGACGAAAAATCAGCGCACTGCGCAACAATCAGGCGAATGAAGAGAAGGGGTCCATCTCGTACTCCTTCTCCAATCCCTTTTCAGGAGCGCGTCCCGACACGGGAATTTCCACGCCGAAGGTCCTGCATATCGCCGCGTGGGTCACCTCGACGACCCGCTCCGCCGGCATGCCGCGCGCGGAGAGCAGCCGGACGAACCGCGGGTAGAACGGCATACCGGGGAAGCCGGACGCGTATCCTTCCACCTTGTCCTTGCGCGTGTGCGGCGCGTGATCCGTCTCTATCCAGTCGATGTCCCCGTCAAGGAGACGCTGGAGCATCAGCGACGGCATCGGCACGGGGCGCAGCGGCGGATTGACCTTGAGCAGAACCCCGTCCGCCTCCTCGAGCATGCCGGCGTCCAGCAACGCGTGGTGGGGGGTGAGCCCGCATGTGACGCGCAGCGCAGCCGCGCCGGTGACATGCGCGTCCCGAAGCACGTCCAGCGCCCACGGCGTCGAGATATGGCAGATGTGGAGCGTGCCGCGAAACCCCGCCTTTCTGGCGAAGCTCATCTGATCGTCGACCGAGGCGACCTCGGCCGCGGGAGGCCGGGCCCTGTTGTGGCTGGACGGCCGTGCGGGGTCCCATTCGGCGGGCCGCAGCAGTGAATCCTTTTCGCAGTGCACGGCAAGCACGCCTGTGAACCCGAGCGCGGCGAGCGTCCTGTACACGAGGGCCTGCTCGCGGGGATCGATGATGCCCATGTTCCCCGTCGAATGACCTGCGAACATCTTCAGGCCCACGACGCGGGGGAACAGCTCCTTCCACGCCCGTACCATGTCCTCGATCTGCTTCGGCACAGCGGTGAGGCCGGCGTACAGTCCGTGAAACACGGGGATGCCCCGATCACGGAGAGCGGCATCCGCGGCATCGATACGCCGCAGCACGGCATCCCGCGAGGTGAGGGGGGGATCGGTGTTCGGCATCTCGAAGATGCCGTCAAGGCCCGCGCGGTAGGCGACGGACAGGCCGTGGGCGAGCGTCTCCTTCGTCGCCTGATTCCAGTCCCGGAGGTGGACGTGGGGGTCGATCATTGGCACGCCGCGCGAAGCGCGACCGGAATCTTTATGGTCGACAGTACGGCCCGTTCCATTTCGGTCTGCATTTCTACTCTGGATATTCCACGATCTCGATGCGGCCGGGCAGGGAGGCGAGGTAGGCCTTCTTCTCCTGGTCGGTGACCTTACGGTGGCTGATGGTGTACGGCCTGCGGCAGTAGCGGCAGCGGATGGTGCCTGCATCGTTGTAGAACCGGGGAGGCACGTCCTCGTTCACCGTCCGCGTGATGCAGTTCGCGTTGGTGCAGAGCAGATACACGAACTTTTCCGCGATGCGGCCGTTCTTCACGCTGTTGATCGTCGGCTCGGGGGAGAGGAGGCTGATCCGCTTCAGGTCGCGCTCGGGGAGCTCCCGCATGTTCGTCTTGATGAACGGGTTGGGCTTTTCGGCGATCGTTGCAGTGGTGCACGAGTAGCCGCGGTTCTCCAGGTCCAGGGCGTCGCTCACGGCCCGCAGCGTACCGGGGGAGAGATGGTCTATCACGGTTCCGTCCTGGATCTTGTCGATGAACATGCCGCTCTGCTTCCCCCCGTGGACCGTGCGGGGCAGCCTGTTGTTGCCGGTGCCGAGCTCCCGCGGCAGGCGGCCGTCGTAGCGCTTGTAGCCGGCATGGCCGAGCATCTCATGGAGGAGCGCCTTGCGGAGGAAGATGCCGTACTCGGCCTGGGCGAAGAAGGCCTGGGCGGGGGTGAAATACACGCGGTAGTCGATCTCCGCGATCTCGCTGTTCACGGGGAGCGGGTGGAGCACGCGAACATCGAAGCCCTCGATCTTCTCCTCGTCGATGCGGTACTGCTTCATCATGGCCACGATGTCCCTCTGCTTGACGCCGGGCATGCGCTCCAGCTGCGGACGTGTCATATAGTAGAAATCAACCTGGCGCATCACGTCGCGCACACTCTTCTCCCTCTCCACCTTCACGTGCCGCGCCTCCAGGAGCTGCATGAGGTCGTCCGGCATGCCCAGGAAATCTTCGGCCGCCCATCGTATGGTGACGTTGTCGAAGTGGGAGAGGGCAAGGCTCAGGGAGCGTACCGTGCGTCCGTGGGAGAGGTCGCCGCCGAACCCGATGCGAAGCCCGTCGAGCTTGCCCTCCCGCAGCGCATAGATCGTGAGTACGTCAAGCAGCGCCTGCGTCGGGTGCTCGTTCTTTCCGTCCCCGCCGTTGATCACGGGGATGTTCGCCACGTCGGCTGCCCACTGCAGGGAGCCGTCCAGCGGATGGCGCATGACGATCACGTCGTTGTGGTTCGCGCACATCATGGTGACCGTGTCGCGCACCGTCTCGTTCTTCATCACCGAGGTGCCTTCGGTCCCCGAGAACCCGTCGTAGCGCCCCCCCAGCTCCCGCATGCCGGTGTTGAAGCTGGTACGCGTCCGCGTGCTGGGCTCGTAGAACATGTAGGAGAGGGTGCGGTGCTTCAGGGCATCGCGCAGCGCGTTGCGGCCCCCCGACTTCTCCATCTCCGCCATGTGGCGCCCCGCATCGCAGAGTGCGAGGATCTCCTCCCGGGAGAAGTCCGTGATGGAGATGATGTCCCTGTCCTGGAATTGCGCGTTCATGAAGTGGCTCCTTTCCGTCCTGTTTCGAAGGCGGGCAAACCTGCCGCCGGCTCGATCCCGAAAAGCGCCGCGAACTCGGGCGGCAGGGGAGATTCGACCACGAGGGCGACCCCCGTGACGGGGTGGCGGAGCCCGATCCGCACGGCGTGCAGGTACATGCGCTGGACGAAGGGCTCGGGCACCGGCCGGCCGTACAGCACGTCGCCGAGGAGCGGCAGGCCGGCGTGCGAAAGGTGCGCCCGTATCTGGTGACGGAAACCCCGCGTTATCTCCACCAGCACCAGCGCGCGTCCCTCGGTCCGGCGGAGCACGTGCGCCGTCGTCTCATGGACGTCACGGGTCGCCGCCTCCAGGACCCAGGGGCTCTTCTCCTCCGCGGTGACCACCCGCACCCTGCGGCGCCCGGGGCCGTACGGTGCAAAACGGCTTGTCACCGTGAACGAATCCGCCGTCGGCTGTTCGACGATCGCGCATCCCGCGGCGTATTGCTTGCGCATCGTCTCGAATCCCGCCCGCAGGGTCTGGAAGGCCTGAGCGGTGCGCGCCACCACGACAAGTCCGGATGTTTCCCTGTCCAGGCGGTGGAGAAGCCCCGGCTCCACGGTCTTGAACCCGGGCAGGTGGCGGACCTCGGGGTATGCCTCCATCACCATGCCGAGCAGCGTGCCCTCTTCACCGGCGTGCAGCGGTGCGGTATGGATCCCCGCGGGTTTCTCCACGACGAGCAGGCTCTCGTCCTCGAACCTCACCACCAGACCCTGCATCGGTGAGCCGACCTATTTGAACTGCGAAAGGGTCTTCCCCATCGCCTGGACGTCGTCCTGGATCGACTTGTTGATCTCCTCCACTGTCGGAGGCGCCTGCTTCACGCCGGGGAAGTTCTTCGCCGCCCGTTCGGCGTCCGCCGGCCGCACGAAATTCTTGATTGCCGTGACCACCGTGTACTGCGCAATCGGGCCCTGGGTGACGTACCCGTCGAAGATGTCGCCAAGGGTGAGGGCATTGCCGCCGAGCGCATACGAGCTTCCCTTCACCGACAGCGCGCCCAGCGGCGTTCCCGCCGTATCCCAGCCGCCCGACTTCTTGTCGGCAGGCAGCGAATCGATCATTGCATCGATTGCGCCGCCCGCCGCCCACGTGAGGCCGCTTCCCGCGCGTCCGTCGGGCCAGGGAGCATGAAGGGAAACGGAGAAGGCGCGGGAGCCGATCGCGTCATAGACGATGTTGCCAGCCCGGCGCGTCTCCGGCAGCTTCATGCTTGCGGCGTTCCGTGCGTATTCGGTGTTGCGGTACCGCGTGAAGACGTGCTGCGTGCTCGCGTACACGAGGGCCTTCTGCCCCTTCTGCACGAACTCCCGCATGATCGTTTCCGCCATGTGCTGGTCGGGGACGCCGTTGGCGAAGATTTGCGCGACGATCTTCGGGTCGTTGATGTCGCGCGCCGATTTCAGATATCCCCAGTTCTGGCGGACGTTCAGGCCGACGATACGAAACGGCGGCGCTCCCCGCGGACGGTCCCTGTTCACCTGCCAGGCCGCCCTGTACAGGTCGATGTATTCCTGATACCCCCAGGTGACGAGCCAATCGAAGGTGATCGCCCTCGCTTTCGATTCGTCCCACGCATCGGCCGTCGTGAGCGCGTCGATAGCGGCCTGGCTGTCGGAGAGCGCGTACTCGATCCCGAGGCTGCGCACGCCCGCCGCGTAGAGCCGCGGGATGAGGTCTCCGACGAGCCTCACGTTCTCCTTGATTTTGAAGAACTCTCCGAGCATGACGATGTCGTGGCTGGCGAAGGAAGCGATGATGTAGTCCTCGGGGGAGCGCCAGCTCGATTGCGCGAACCGGGCGAGCGGTGTCAGCGTCGTCGGGGCGACCGTTGGTCTCTTGAGCACATCCGATTTGCGATTGAAGAATTGGAAGGGATCCAGGAAAAGCACGATGGCCGCAAGAGCCACGAGGACGATGAGCACCGTGTTGCGTTTCATGCTTCCGCCATAGTAGCGGATCGGGCCGGGCGCGTCCATGCCAGCAAGGACGCGCCCCCAAGAAAGCTCAGACCCGAACGGGCTCGGCGAACTCCTTCGCGTCGAGCAGCATCTTCGCGTACTGAGCGCGCGTGTACGCCCAGGAATCCTTTCCGTGCTCGGCCGACAGTTTCCCGCGGAAAGAATCGATCGTCGCGTAGGATTTTGCGTCCATCCAGCGGGCAAGCTCGTCGAGCATCGTGCGGAGCGACTTCACGCCGTTCCTGTATATGCCCGTGACAACCTGGACGGCGGTCGCGCCGGCAAGCAGCATCTTTGTCACGTCGGAGCCCGACACGATGCCCGTGCTCGCGCACACATCGGCCTTGATTTTTCCGTGGAGGAGCCCTGCGAACCGCAGCGGCAGGCGGTTGTCCGCCTGGGTACTGAAGTTGAAGGGTTGAATCATCGATTCGGTGTCGACGTTGATGTCGGGCTGGAAGAACCGGTTGAAGAGCACGAAAGCGTCCACGCCCTCACGATCGAGCTTGCTCACCATGTTCAGCGGGTTGGAGTAGAAGACGCTGAGCTTTACCGCGATGGGGATCTTCACTTCCTGGCGGACCTCCCGCACGATCTCCAGCTGCTCCTCCTCCACCATGCCCCCCCCGACGTCGAGCTCGCGCGGGGTGGCGAAGAAGTTCAGCTCCAGGCCGTCGACTCCCTGGTCAGCGAGCTGTTTCGCGTATTCCAGCCACGTGTCGTGAGCCACGGCGTTGAGGCTGGCGATGACGGGGATCTTCACCGCTTCCCGCGCCTTCTTCACCCACATGAGGTGCTCGCGCGCCCCTGCGTGCTGCAGCTTGGGGAAAATCGTCGCCATTTCGCCGTAGAGGTTGTCATCCTTGTGGAGGTCTTCCTCGAGCCGAAGACGCTCAAGCTGGATTACCTCCTCGAAGAGGCTCTTCAGGACGAGAGCGCCGACTCCGGCCTCCTCGATCCGCTTGATGCTGTCCACATTGGATGTAAGATCACTCGCGCCGGCGATCACCGGATTGGCAAGAGCGATTCCCATGTAGCGTGTCTGCAGGCTGGCCATGACTTCCTCCTTGTTCAGTTGAAAGGTAGGAACGGGGGGGGTAAAAGTCAATGAAAGCGTGACGTCACCCGTGCTACACTCACCCGCATGGTCGTTCGCCGCGCAGACACACTCGGGATGTGCAGCGGGGTCCGCAGCGCACTCGCGCTCGTGGACCGCGCCCTCAGGGACAATCCCGACACACCCGTCTCCACCCTCGGCCCGCTCGTGCACAACACGGCGGTCGTCGCCGAATACAGGGCGCGGGGCGTCGCGCCGGTGGAGGCCCCGTCCGAGATTGCGTCCGGCATCCTCGTTCTGCGCACTCACGGGGTCGCGCCAGGGGTGCGCGCGGCGTTCGAGCGGCCGGGGCTGCGGGTCGTCGATGCGACCTGCCCCAACGTTCGGCGCATCCACAACCTCGTGACCGATCACGAGAGCAGGGGGTTCACCGTCGTCGTCGTCGGGGACCCCGCGCACGACGAGGTACGGGGAATAGCAGGGCACGTGCGGAACCCGATGGTCATTGCAACTGCCGCGGAGGCCGAGACGGCCGACATCGCCATGCCAGCGTTCGTCGTCGGTCAGACCACGCTTTCCCGCGAAGCCTACGAGGCCGTCTGCGCCGTCGTTCGACGCCGCTTTCCGGGCGTCCTCATCGCAGACACGACCTGCCCGTCCACGGAGAGGCGGCGCGAGAGCCTCCTGCGGCTCGCGGAAAGGGTGGACGCCCTGGTGGTCATCGGGGGAAAAACGAGCGCGAACACACGGTGGCTGTATGAGGCGGCCCGTTCCACCGGTCGTCCCTCATGGCTCATCGAAGGCCCCGCCGAGCTGCCGGACGGCATTGCGGGTTTCGGAAGCGTGGGGATCACGGCGGGCGCCTCGACTCCGGACCGGTTGGTCGACGCGGTGGAGGCCGCCCTCCTGGCGCTGGCGGAAAAGCCTACCGCGGCCGGGCAATGACCTCGGCGAGGGACCGCTTCTCGGCGAGCTCCGTTTTCAGCATTTCTTCGCGGGCCTTGTTGACATACCCCCTGCTCTGGAAGGAGTAGGTGAAGTTCGTGTGGATGTCGTACGTGCCCTGGATGAGAGCGTAGGTGTCTTCCGTCATGACCAGCTCTTCGTCGGTGGGGATGACGAAGATGCGCACCTGGGAGCCGGGGCCGGTGATCTCCGTTTCCGCGTTGCGCGTCATGGAGAGCTCGTTCTTCCGCTTGTCCAGCACTATCCCCATCTCCTCCAGGCCTTCGAGGCATTTCTCCCGGGTGATGGGTCCCCGCTCCCCGACACCTGCCGTGAACACGATGGCGTCCACGTGCCCCAGGGCCGCGTAGTAGGAGCCGAGGTACTTCTTGAGGCGATACCCCTCGATGTCGATTGCCATCTGGCAGCGCTCGTCGCCGGAGCACGCGCCTTGCTCGATGTCGCGCCTGTCGGTGTATTTGCCCGTGATCCCCAGCACTCCGCTCTTCCTGTTGAGGATCGTATCCATGGCCTCGGGCCGCAGGCCTTCCTTGCGCATGATGTAGTAGCCGATTGCCGGGTCATGGTCGCCCGCCCTCGTGCCCATCACGAGCCCTTCCAGCGGCGTGAAGCCCATCGAGGTGTCCATGGAGACCCCGTTCTTCACGGCATTGGCGCTGGAGCCGTTGCCGATGTGGAAGCAGATGAGGTTCGTGGCGAACGGGTTTTTGCCCAGAAGGACCGATGCGCGCTTGGCCACGTAGAGGAACGACGTGCCGTGGAAGCCGTACCGGCGCACCCGGTAGTTTTCGTACCACTCGTACGGGAGGGCGTAGAGGAAGGACGTCTTGGGCATGCTCTGATGCCATGCGGTGTCCATCACGGCGCAGTGCGGCACATTGGGGAGGACCTCCCGCGCAGCCTCGATGCCGGTGATGTTGGGCGGGTTGTGCAGGGGGGCGAGGTCGGAAAGCTCGCGGAAAGCGGCGAGCGCCGCGTCGTCGATGATCACCGACTTCGCGAAATGCTCCCCGCCGTGCACCACCCTGTGGCCGACGGCCTTGATCTCTGAAAGGTCGGTGATAGCCCCGATCTCGGGATCGAGCAGGGTGCGGACGATCAGCTCGATCGCGTCCCTGTGATGGGGGCAGTCGTGTTCTATTTTTGTCTTCTTGCCGCTCTTCTTCGAGTAGTGGCTGATGAACGATCCGCCCACGGTGACCCGCTCCACGATGCCGGAGGCGAGCACATCACGATCCTCCCAACGGTAGAGCTGGTACTTCAGGGACGAACTGCCGCAGTTGAGGGTGAGGATGTCCATTCGGGGCTCCTTGAGGCTTTACTACGCGGAAGAAAATCCGCACTTGAGTGTAGTACCGTGAATCCGCCCCGTGGTCAAGAATGCGGCGGGCATTACGCGGCGAACTCCTCACGGCTCAGGCGTCGGGCCGCGTACCGCCTGCCGGTGAGCCTTACCGCGACGAGGCAGGCAACGAGCACCGCCAGCGCTGCCCAGTAGGCGGCGGGATGGGGATAGACGAAGTAGACCAGCACGTAGATCGGCGCCAGCAGCACGAGCCCCGCGAATATCCGCAGGAACATCCCTGCCCCCCTGCGGCCCGCCGCCGGTTTGCGGGAGAAGGGTATCTGAGGGGCGAACAGGAGGAGCAGATCCGT
>PLNO01000146.1 GCA_003141795.1 Spirochaetaceae bacterium
GCCGGCGCGCGCCGCTTCCACCACGCTGCGGGAGAAGATTTCCGGAGTGAGCCCGGTCTTCGGTTTGACGATCGTGCCGATGATGGGCTCATCCGCCGTGAGCTCGAGGTATTCCCGCACGCGCTGGTTGGGCCAGCGCTGCCCCGGGAACTTCCGCCGCAGGGAGTCGGGAAAACGCATGTCGACGATCTTTGCCGCCCGGTAGAACGAAAAAGCGGAAAAAGGCTCGCTCGCCGCCGCCATGAAGAGCTGGCTCAGGGAGACCCTGCCGTCGGACCGCTTGTCGAAGAACGTCAGGGGATAGGCGATCGTTACCAGACCGGCTTCCCACCCCGGGCCCGACTGCAAGAGGCACGCGTCAGTTGCCCAGCTCATGAAGAGGTCGTAGCCGTCCGGTTTCTGCACCGCAGCATCGCCCTCATTGTGCCAGGACTTCAGCGTCCCGTGCTCCAGCACCATGCGTGCGGCATTGGAAAGCCCGGCCATGGGGGGGCCGTCATGGTCCACGCAGAAATAGTAGACGACCTCCACGGCATCGCCGCCGACGTGCCTGTCAGCATTCAGCGCGGCAACCGCAGCACGCGCCATCTCGGGCGTGGATATCGCTTCCCTCCCGATGTAGGGGTGAGCCGTGTCCGATGTATTTTCCATGATTTCTCCCCGTGCATAGTGATGATTCCCGTTTCCGTTGTCAATTCTTCAGCATCCGGCTATAGTGCCTCAACACTATGGCACATACAGCTGTTCTCTTCGACCTTGACGGGACCCTCCTCGATACCTTGGATGACCTGGGTGATTCGATGAATGCCGCTCTTGCATCACTCGGTTACCCGACGCACCCGATGTCCGCCTACAAATACTTCGTCGGAGACGGGGTGGCGAACCTCGTGCGCAGGTCGCTGCCTGACGCGGTGAGGGGCAACGAGGAGATCGTGCAGAAGACCGTTCCCCTCATGCGGGCGGAGTACGACAGGCGATGGAGCCTGAAAACGCACGCGTATGAAGGCATCCCCGAGCTTCTGGACGAGCTTGCCGCGCGTGGGGTGAAGCTCTCCATCCTCTCCAACAAGCCACACCCGGCAACGGTGGAGGTGGTGGGCCATTTCTTCCAGGGGAGGAAGTTCGACGCGGTTCTCGGCGCCCGACCGGGCATCCCCATCAAGCCGGACCCGGGAGCGGTGAAAGAGGTATGCCGTCTCCTCTCGACGCCGGCGTCGGACTTTCTCTACCTCGGAGACACCAATACCGACATGCAGACCGCGAGCGCGGCGGGGATGTTTGCGGTGGGAGTGCTATGGGGGTTCAGGCCCGCGGAGGAGCTTTCGGCAGCCGGCGCCCAGGCGCTCGNNCCGACAGGTAGGCGTTCACCTTCACCACATCCGCCATCTTTGCACCGGCGGTTTCGACTATTGCCTTCACGTTCTCCAGACAACGCTCCGTCTGCGCCTCGATATCGGCGGGAAGCTGACCGGTTACCGGGTCCTTTGCGCCCTGCCCGGCAACGAAGACGAACCTCCCGCTTGCGACGATGCCCTGCGAATACGGCCCGATGGGCGCCGGAGCCCCGTCAGAGCGGACGGGGGACTTCACTACAGCGCCTTACGCTGCTGGTCGATCAGCGTTGCGGTTCCCGTTGAGGGGTCGATCTTGTACCCGGCGTCCAGGGAGGCGCGCGCCGAGGTGGCGTCACCGAGCCCCTTCTGGCTCACGGCGCTGAGGAGGTAGGCGACCTGCGTTGCCTCTCCCGTAGGGTGGCTGTCGATGAAGGGCTTGAGGACTGCGAGGGCGTCATTGTAGTTCTGGGTGTCCACGAGCACCTGCGCCTTGAGGATCACGTAGCGCGCGTACCACTGCACGTCCATGGTGGGCTCGAGCTTGGCGAGCACCTTGTATGCGCGAGTGGTCTGCCCCGCACCGTAGTAGGCGAAACCGAGCATATAGCTGAACTCCGCAACGTCGGCGTCGGAGGACGCGGAGGCGATTGCATCGTTCAGCTGCTTCACCGCGTCGGTGTACTGCTTCTTGTCCAGCAGGCTCTGGATCTGGGCGCGCGCGTCGTCGCTTTCGTCCACCCAGGTCACCGACCCGGCTCCCTGCTCCGCACCGCGCACTCCACCTGCCGTGCTGGCCTTGGGCTTTTCAGTCACCAGCGACTGCAGCTTCTGCGTGATGGCCCCCGCGACGCCGGTGCTGCCCGTTCCGCCCGCCTTGGCGAGCGTTGCAAGGGCGTAGGTGCCGTCCTTGAGGAGGGCGAGCTTCGTGGCTCCACGTTTCAGCTCGATCGACCCCTGTTGGGAAATCCGAATGCTCGAGTCCGCGGGGATCTGATCCCCGATGGAAATGGCGGTCCATCCCTTGGCGCCCTGAAGCTCCACCGTGCCGTCAACGTAGTTGACCGTGAAGGCCTGCGCAGAGACCCCCACCGCAACGGCGAAAACCAGGGCGATCGTGACAAAAAGCTGTTTGCTCATGCTTGATAATATATCATATGTTCTAAAAATCTCCACTGGTCGTTGCATAATTTGTTGCACCGCCTTTCAGTTGTTCAACGGATCGGCGGGCTCCCGGGGCACGGCCTTCAGGGAGACGCGACTGGAGTCGCGAATCACCACCAAATCCGCCGGCGTGCCGATCCGCTCGGCCGTGAGCTGCCTGTGCAGGTCGTCGATGGAGGCAACCGTGGAACCCGCGAACTCGACCAGCAAGTCGTGCTCCTGGATGCCGGCACGCTCCGCCGGAGAGCCCGGTTCCACTGAAATAACAAGAACGCANNGCCATGTGGGGCGGGACCTTCATGTTCTGCCCGCCGATCCCCAGCCAGCCCCTGCGGATGCGGCCGTCCCTGATGAGGCGGGGAACGACGTACTGAGCCGTTGAAATGGGCGTGGCGAAGCACAGGCCCTGGGCGCCCATGATGATCGCGGTATTCACCCCGATCACCTCCCCGCGGTGGGTGATGAGCGGGCCACCGGAATTGCCGGGGTTCAGCGCCGCATCGGTCTGGATGACGTCGTCGATGAGCCTTCCCGACTGGGAGCGCAGGGACCTGCCCAGAGCGCTCACGACCCCCGCCGTGACCGTGCACTGGAACCCCAGCGGGTTGCCTATTGCTATGGCGAGCTGGCCCACGCGCAGCGCCTGCGAGCTCCCCATCTGCACGGAGGGCAGACCGGATTCATGGATCCTGAGGACCGCAAGATCGGTATCGGGATCGTTCCCCACGAGGTCCGCCCCGAGCCTGCGGCCGTCGTTGAGCGTCACGTCGATGCGGGTGGCACCGTGTACGACGTGGCTGTTGGTGATGAGAAAGCCGTCCGGGGCGATGATGAACCCGGAGCCGCTTCCCGAGCTCTCCCCACGCCTCCCAAGGCCGCTCACCTGGATGTGGACAACGGCAGGGCTCGCCCGTTCCACCCCTTCCACCACGGCCCGTGAGTAGGCATCCAGCAGGGACAGGTCTTCTTCGTGTGGCGCATTCATGTGCAAAAGATACGGATGCAGGGACGCCCGGGCAAACCGCGGGTGTTTCAATGAGCATGAACGGACGACACGCATACATCGCGGCAGCAATGATCCTCCTGGCGGCGTGCGCCGCAGGGGCGTCAGGCAGGGCGGAGGAAGAGCTCAACCTCCAGGGGATCGATTCGATCTCCGTTCAGGCAGGACCTCTGGACGTCCAGGTGATCGGGCAGGACGGGTCCACCGTTTCCATGAGCGCCGACATCCCCGAAGACAGCCTCTTCGTTCATCGCGACTTCAACGTCGTGCACCAGAAGACGGGCTCCCGGCTCAAGGTGTGGATAGAGACGACACGGGTGTTCGGCTCGGCAGGCCCCGGCAAGCTCACCTTCTACAATACCCGGGACGCGGAGCTGCACGTACAGTCCGTCTCCGGCACGGTCAGCATCCAGGGGATGAGCGATTCCACCAGCACGGCGAGCACGGTCTCCGGAGAGCTCAGCGTCCACGATTTCAGCGGTAC
>PLNO01000109.1 GCA_003141795.1 Spirochaetaceae bacterium
GAACGGTCCCCATGCGGGCGAAGGCCTGGCGGGAGAGCGGATCCCCCTGTCGGGCTGCGCTCTCCATGATCTCCGCCGTGATGCGTGTGGGGTCGTTTCCCGCGAGGGAAAGCAGGGTCTTGTTCCTTCCCCGTTGCGCCTTTCGGGCCGCATCCGCCGCAAGGGCCGGGCCCGACACGTACATCTCGATGCAGCCGTTGTTGCCGCACGCGCACAGGGGCCCATCCTCGTCGATGCAGGTATGGCCGAACTCCCCCGCGAAGTTCTCCGAGCCGCGGTAGACCTCTCCGCCAAGCACGATGCCGGCGCTCACTCCCGTGCCGAGAAGGACGCAGATGAAGTTCTCCACGCCCCGCCCCAGACCGAAGAGCTTTTCGCTGAGGGCGAAGCAGTTGAAAGGGTGGTCCACCCAGCAGGGGACGCCGAAAGCGTGCTCCAGGCGCTCCTTGAGCGGGACGTTCTTCCATTTCGGGTGGTGGGGAGCGTAGAGGCACATCCCCGTGGAATAATCCACCGCGCCCGGTGCGGCGACCCCGACTCCCGCAAGGGCGGTCCGATCGATCCTGTTCTGGCGGAGGATGCTCTTCCCGGTTTCCATGATCGTCGAAAGTATTTCCGAGGACGTTCCCTCCGAATCGACGGGCACATCCAGTTCCCCCACGACCCCGCCTTTGATATCCATCAGCACGGAGCGGACCAGGGAGCTTCCCAGTTGCATGCCGAGAACGAAATTGCGGGCGCGGTTGAGCTCGAGCTCCACCGGACGTCGGCCCAGCCCCGTGGTCACGGCGCCGATCTCGGTGAGCACCCCCCGGTCCAGAAGCTCCCGCGTGGAGGAGGTGATGGTCCCCCAGCTCAGCCGTGTCTTCTCCTTCAGGTCGACGCGGGAGATGGGGCCGTCGTCCCGCACGCAGCGAAGGATGGAGAGCTGGTTGTTGAGCTTCATCGAAGCGTGGTCGGAGATGCTCTTCGCCGGCGGTGGTCGCATGCCAACGGAGTGTAACGCAAACCTGGCGTGAGCGTCGAGTGCGTGCGGCCGATGCCGAACGTGCTCGCGGCGCTCTTGACGAGAAAGGCGAAATGTGGAATAATATCTCACATCACGAGATAAATGGACGGGCTTCTCAGGAGGAATCATGTCACGCACGACCTTGGGGCTCATTGTCGGCAATCGCGACGTCTTCCCCGCCGCGCTCGCGAAGCAGGGCAGGGAAGACATGCTCGCCCGGTTGGATGCGCTGGGTGTCGCGGCGATCGCCCTCACCCCGAAAGACGCCCCGGACGGAGTGGTCATGACCTGGAAGGATGCCCAGGCCTGCGCGCGGCTCTTCCGCGACAACAGGGAAAAGATCGACGGCATCCTCATCACGCTGCCGAACTTCGGGGACGAGCGGGCCATCGCGGATTCGGTGAAGCTGTCGGGGCTGTCGGTGCCGGTGTACGTTCACGCCTGGCCCGACAGGGTGGCGGAGCTTTCCGTTTCACAGCGAAGGGACTCGTTCTGCGGGAAGCTCTCCGTGTGCAACAACCTGAAGCAATACGGTATCCCGTATTCCATCGGAGCCTTGCACGTCGTTGCACCGCAGTCGGAGGAGTTCGCCCGTGAGCTGAAATGGTTCGTCGACGTCTGCCGCGTCGCGCGCGGCCTCAGGGGTGCGAGGATCGGGAGCATCGGAGAGCGGACCACGCCTTTCAAGACGGTGCGCTACAGCGAGAAGCTGCTGGAGGCCGGCGGGATCAGCGTCGAATCCAAGAGCCTCGTGGAGACGGTGGCGGAAGTCAACGCTCTCCCTGACTCCGACCCCCTCGTCGCCCAGAAGCTCGCAAAGCTCACCGGCTATCTGCCGAGCACGCGTGATATCCCCCCAGCGGCAATGAAGACCACGGCGAAGCTCGGCGTGGTGCTGGAGCGTTGGGTGAAGGAGTATCAGATCAGCTCCTACGCGATACAGTGCTGGAGCGCGATGCAGGAAGCGCTGAAGATCTTCCCCTGCTCGATCATGAGCATGATGAGCGATGAGCTCCTGCCCTCCGCCTGTGAGGTTGACGTCATGGGGGCGATCGCCATGTACGCGCTTCAGCTCGCCGGCGGCGGACCCACGGCGCTGTTCGACTGGAACAACAACTACGACGAAGACCCGGACAAGCTCGTGCTCTTCCATTGCAGCAATACGGCCCTCTCCTTCATGAAGGAGGCCAAAGCCGGATTCAACGCCATGGCCGTCAAAGGCAATCCGAAGGATTCCTGCTTCTGCACGCTGCACGGATCGTTGAAGCCGGGGCCCGTGGCATGGGCGAGGCTCTCCACGGACGACGTCAACGGCAGGATCGTGGGCTGTATCGGAGACGCGGAAATCACGGGCGACACCCTTTCGACGTTCGGCACCACGGGTGTCATGAAAATGGCGAACATGCAGAAGTTCCTCTATTTCCTGACCGCCAACGGCTTCGAGCACCATGTTGCGCTGAGCTACAACCCGCGGACTGACGTCCTCTACGAGGCGCTCACGAAGTACATGGGCTGGAAGATCTACCACCACAACGGCCCTGACCGCACGCTCTTCGAGCAGTGGTGAGTATGGACAGCCGGGAACGCGTTCTGACCTCCCTATCCCACGGCACTCCCGACAGGATCCCCGCGGACATCTGGGCGGAGCCGGGGGTATGGGAAAGGCTCAGAAAGGACCTCGGTGCAGGCTCGGACGAGGCGGTGCGCAGGGCCTTTGCCATCGACACCCGCTACATTTCTCCCGTCTATCCCGCCGACACGATGAGCGGCGGTGTGCGGCAGAACATGTGGGGCGAGCGCTGGGAGAAGACCTCCACCGTGTTCGGATTCGAATGGGAGCACACGAGAGGCGCACTGTACGACGCTCAGAGCATCGACGAGGTGAAGGCTTTCCCGTGGCCGAGCTGTGACGACGTGGACTACTCGCATGTCGCGGAAGACGTCAGGAGCTGCGAGGGCTTCGCGATCTTCTACGGCAACGCGGACTTCTACGAGAGACCAGGGCTCGTTCGGGGGCTGGAGAACTTCCTCGCTGATTCCCTCATCAACCAGGACGTCGTGGACTACATGCAGGAGCGTTTCGTCGCTTTTTTCATCGAGGACTTCTACAGGACGATGGAAGCCTCGGGCCGAAGGATCGACGTTTTCTGGGCGCTCACGGACCTGGGCACGCAGGAGGGCCTGTTCATGGGGCGGCAGGTCATGGAACGCTACATCTTCAAGCCGTTGAAGCGGATGGCCGACGTCGTACATGCGGAGGGCGTCAAGCTCATGTTCCATTCCTGCGGCGCGGTGCGGGAGATCGTTCCCGACCTTATCGCCTGCGGCGTGGACATCCTCAACCCGCTGCAGCCCGCGGCCCGGGGGATGGAGCCTGCCGGACTGAAGAGGGACTTCGGACAG
>PLNO01000115.1:0-15502 GCA_003141795.1 Spirochaetaceae bacterium
AGATCACCGGCGGAAAGGCCACGATCGCCATTCTCACGGGCCGGCTCGATCAGCCCAACCTCGTCGCGCGCGTCGACGGCTTCAAAGCGGCGATCGCGAAGTTCCCCGGCATGAAGGTGGTCGACATGCAGCCTGACGACAGCGATCTGCAGAAGGGGATCCAGGCGGCCGAGGCCATGCTCCTCGGAAACCCCGGCATCAACGCCATGTTCGGCTCCGAAGGCTTCGGGGCACCGGCGCTCGGCAAGGTCGTCAAGGAAGCGGGCAAGGCGGGGGCGATCAAGGTCGTCGGATTCGATGACCTCCCCGAGAGNNAGGTCGTCCAGAAACAGTACGTGATGGGCTATCGCGCGGTCGAATACCTCACGAAGCTCCTCAAGAAGCAGCCCGTCCCCAGCGTGACCGATACGGGCGTCATCATGCTCACCAAGGACAATGCCGCCTCGTACAAGAACGACACGATGAAGGTGAACTAGATATCCGGGGGGCGGGACCGTCGTCGGCTCCGCCCCCACGTTTGCATGAGGAGAGTGAGAGATGTCTGACACGCCGCTCGTTGAAATGCGCGGGATCTACAAGAGCTACGGCGCGGTGCGCGCCCTGCAGGGGGTCGACCTCGAGCTGTACCCCAGCGAAATCCTGGGCCTGGTCGGCGACAATGCCGCGGGAAAGTCGACCCTGATGAAGATCCNNGAACGGGGCGGGCAAGTCGACCCTGATGAAGATCCTGAGCGGCGCTGTTCCCCTCGATCAGGGCGAGATCCTGTACGAGGGAAAGCCCGTAAATTTCCCCAGCCCCCGGGAGGCGCGGGCGCAGGGCATCGAGATGGTCTACCAGGATTTCGCCGTCTGCGGGAATCTCGACATGAGCGACAATGTTTTCCTCGGACGATGGCCGTCACGGCGCGTGCTCGGCGGGCTCTTCCGTGTCGTGCAGGACAAAGCGATCGCCCGTAAGACCGTCGACCTCATCGGTCAGCTCCACATCGACCTGAGCTCACCGCGCACGCTCGTCGAGACCCTTTCGGGCGGACAGCGCCAGGCCGTGGCCATAGCGCGAGCGATGGCCTTCAACGCGCGCGTGGTCATCATGGACGAGCCGACCGCGAGCATTTCAGTCAAAGCGATCAGGGAGCTCCTCCACCTCATGGAAGAGCTGAAGGCACGGGGCGTCTCCATCATCATCATCACGCACCGGATCCAGGACGTCATGGAGACCGCCGACCGCGTCATGGTGATGCGCTCAGGCAAGCGCGTGGAGTGCAAAAGGGTGGCCGACACCTCCCTCGACGAGGTCATTCAGCTCATCGTCCGCGGAAAGGCCGACGAATCGGGGTGTGCTCAACCGGACGGCTCGCTGTAGGAGCACTGCCTCAGCCCTGCGTCGGCTCCAGCAGGTCCCACGTGTCGCCGTACAGGTCCTCGAAAACGGCAACCGTCCCGTACGCCTCGTGCCGCGGCTCCTCCCTGAATCGCACCCCGCTCCTCGGTGCAATCCCGCCGGCGTTTTTGTATTATTGAAGAATACGCAAAGGAGGCAGCTATGAAAGTTGCGCTTATCGGGCCGGCGGGGAATGTCGGATCGAGGTTGCTTGCAGAGTTGATAGGAAGGGGTCACGAGGTGACGGGAATATCCCGTCACCCGGAGACGGTACCGGCACGGCCGCACCTGACTGCCCTGCGCGGAGACGCGCAGGACGAAAAGAGCCTCGTCGGTCTCCTGGAGGGACATGAGGCGCTGATCAGCGCCTCTCGATTCATCTCCATGCGCCCTCAGGCGATCATTGGCGCGGTCAAGAAAGCCGGGGTGAAACGCCTCCTCGTCGTCGGCGGGGCGGGAAGCCTGGAGGTGGCACCCGGACGGCTGCTCATCGACACGCCGGAGTTCCCCGCTGAATACAAGCCCGAGGCACTCGCCGGGAAGGAGTTCCTCAGGGTTCTCCGCGCCGAGCACGACCTGGATTGGACGTACCTCTCCCCCTCGGCCGTGTTCGTGCCGGGACCGAAGACCGGTACGTTCCGGCTGGGCACCGATTCGCTGCTCACGGGCGCTGACGGCAAGAGCTGGGTTTCAATGGAAGATTTCGCCATCGCCATGGTTGACGAGCTGGAAAAGCCCCGGCATTCGCGGCAGAGGTTCACCGTCGGGTACTAGTGGACCATACGCGGGCCGCCTGCGCGGGGAGGACGCCTCCCCGCGCGTCACCGACCGCGCGCGCCACGGTTCAGCGCAGCGCCCGCACCGCCTTCTCGAGCCTGTCACCGAGGTCCTTGTCCGCAGCACTGAAATTGCGGATGCTCCGATCGATGATCTCCTGCCGGCTCACCCGGGACAGGCTCCCCGCGATGTTCTCCACGAGCCGCGTCTTCTCGTCCTCCGACATGAGCCGATAAAGATCGCCGCCCTGGACGAAGTCCGTATCCGCGGGATGCGGGGTCCACGCGAAGCTGCCCGTGGCGCCCACGAGGGGAAGGGGCGCGTAGAGAGGCTCGTTCGACTGGACCGGCCCCCCGAAGCTGTTCGGCTCGTAGTTCTTCGACCCCCCGCCGTTTCCGTCGAACCTCATGAGGCCGTCCCTCCCGTAGGTGCGGGCCTCGGCGGCGTGCGGTGAGTTCACGGGGAGCTGCGTGTGGTTGGCGCCCAGCCGGTAGCGGTGGGCATCTCCGTAGGAGAAGAGCCTTCCCTGCAGCATCTTGTCGGGAGAAGGTCCGATCCCGGGGACGAAGTGCGCGGGATTGAAGGCCGCCTGTTCCACGTCGGCGAAATAGTTGACGGGGTTTCTGTCCAGGACGAGCTTTCCCACCTCCTGCAGCGGGTAGTCCTTCTGCGACCATACCTTCGTCAGATCGAATGGGTTGAAACGGTATTTCGCCGCGTCCGCCAGGGGCATGACCTGCACCTTCAGGGTCCAGCGGGGATACTCCTTGCGCTCTATGGCCTGCAGGAGATCGAGCTGGCAGTAGTCGGGGTTCTCGCCGGCGATCCTTGCCGCCTCTTTCGCTGTGAGGCATTTGATCCCCTGGTCCGTCTTGAAATGGTACTTCACCCACACCGCTTCGCCCTTCGCGTTCACCCACTGGTATGTGTGCGATCCGAAGCCATCCATGGTCCTGTAGCTCGCAGGTATTCCACGGTCCCCGAAAAGCCATATGAACTGGTGCGTGGTCTCGGGGGAGAGGGAGAAGAAGTCCCAGACATTGTCCGGCTCCTGCATGTTCGTATACGGGTCCCTCTTCTGCGAGTGGATGAAATCGGGGAACTTCAGCGGATCGCGGATGAAGAAGATGGGCGTGTCGTTTCCCACGAGGTCGTAGTTGCCCTCTTCCGTGTAGAACTTGACGGCAAAGCCCCTGGGGTCCCGGACAGTATCCGCCGAGCCCTTCTCTCCCGCGACGGTGGAGAACCGCGCGAAGATCTCCGTCCGCTTGCCGACCTTCCCGAGGAACGCCGCCCTGGTGAGCTTCGATACGTCCCGCGTCACCTCGAAATGACCGAAAGCCCCCGAGCCTTTCGCATGCACGACGCGCTCCGGGATGCGCTCCCGCTCGAAGTGCGCGAGCTTCTCGATGAGGGCGTGGTCCTGGAGAAGCACCGGGCCATCGGGGCCCGCCGTCTGGGACCTCTGGTTGTCCGCCACCGGGGCGCCCGATTCCGTCGTCAGCTTCCTCTCATCTGCCATGGGTTCATCCTCCTGCATCGACAATATTGTTAATCGGAACGATTACTAATATCGATACGCACGAGGGGCATCGTCAAGCCTTTGCCGAGCATTTCGGGCACAGGCCGTAGAACTCCACGTCGTGCCTGTGAACGACAAAGCCGTCACCAGCGGCGACAGGGCGGTTGAAGCGCTGCTCGACAGGCACGTCGAGGTCGCTGATGGCGCCGCAATTTTCGCAGATGAAGTGATAGTGCTCGCTCACGTTGGCGTCGAGCCGGTCGAAGGTGCTGCCGAAGTCGATCCGGTTGATGAGCCCCTGCTCGGCGAGGATCCCGATGTTGCGGTACACCGTGCCCATGCTGAGGTTCGGGAACTCCTTGCGGAGGCGTGAGTACACCCAGTTGGCGGTGGGGTGCGACTCCGTGGAGCGCAGCAGCTCGAGGATCCTCTCCCGCTGCCTGCTTCGACGATACGCGGTTTTTTGTACGTTTTTCTTCCCAGGGTTTTTCATGGTGTGCGTTCCGTAGCAAGCGAATAATACAGGCTTCAGAACGCCGTAGGCAACACCGTGTCACTCATTCACGGAGCCAGACCGTCATCTCTCCCGCTTCCCTGTTCGCCCATGCGTAGTACGGGATGAACAGGAGGGAACGCTCCGTTGCGCCAAGGTCGTCCTGCTCGGGCCGGTAGAGTGAGCCGTGAGCCGTTTCCCGCGCGGGCGCCCTGCCGCGGGAGCTGATGGCGACGATTCCGCCCAGAAGGTCGGGCCGATCGACGGCCGTCAGCGGCGCGTCGGGAGGAAGGCTGATTCCGAAGAGCCCCGGGCCGTTGTCTGCCTCCTCCAGGCAGTACACGAGCGGGCCGCGCTGGACCGCGACCTTGCCCAGGTCCGCCCGCACGCGCGGATCGGCGTGGACCCTCGCCGCAACGAGGGGAAGGGTGAGCACGACGGAATCCCCGGCGCGCCATATCCGGCGCAGATGCACGTAGCCGTCGGGACCCGCGCCGCCGGCTGCGGCGCCGTTCACGGACACCGACGCCGCACGGCACCATGCGGGGATGCGCAGCGCGAGGTCGAACTCCGCGGGAGATGCGGGTGCGACCTCGAAGGAAACCCTCTCCGACCACGGGTAGGAGGTGGTCTGACGGACCACCGTGGCCGCCCCACCCAGCGCCGTCTCCAGCGTCCCGCTGTGGAAGAGGTCAGCGTACAGTGTGTCACCCCGCCCATGGTACATGAAGTCACCCAGCGAGGCGAGCGTCCGCGCGATGTTCGGCGGGCAACACGCGCAGCCGTTCCAGGGCTGGCGGCGGTATTTCACCGCCTGGTAGGCGCCGTTGGAGTCGCACACGGCCGGAATCACTTCCAGCGGATTCACGTAGAAATAGCTCTCCCCGTCCAGGGACAGCCCGCTGATGATTCCATTGTACAGGCAGCGTTCCATCACGTCGGCGTATTTCGCCTCGTCGTGCAGCCGCATCATGCGGGAGGAGAACAGGAACAGCCCGATGGCGGCGCAGGTTTCCGCGTAGGCCGTGTCATTCGGGAGGTCGAAATCGGCGCTGAAGGACTCCCTGTTGGCGGAGGCGCCGATGCCGCCGGTGAGGTACATCTTCCTCTGCGTGGCGCTCTGCCAGAGCCTGTCACAGGCATCGCGCAGCGTAGGATCTCCCCGTTCCAACGCGAGGTCGGCCATCGCGATGTACAGGTACATCGCGCGAACCGCGTGCCCCGTGGCCTCGGGCTGCTCGCGCACGGGCAGGTGGGCCTGGTAATACTCCGGCGGTTCGGCGCCGAAGAGGGAGACGAAGTCGGGCCGGAGAGCTTCCGTCTCGAAGTAGTTCGGACGGTGCCCCCTCTCATCGATGAAATACCGGGCCCGCTCGAGGTACCGTTTCTCACCGGTGATGCGGTAGAGCTTCACGAGAGCGAGCTCCACCTCCTCATGGCCGGGATAGCCGCGGATCTTGCCCTCCTCCACCCCGAAGCTTCGGTCGATGAGGTCCGCGAGCCTGCATACGACCTCCAGGAGCTTCGTGTCCCCCGTCCCGCGGAACATCGACACCCCGGCCTCGATGAGATGGCCCGAGCTGTACAGCTCGTGCGCGTCGCGCAGGTTCTTCCAGCGGCGCCCCGGTTCCTTGATGGTGAAGTACGTGTTGACGTACCCGTCGGGCTGTTGCGCCGCGGCGATGAGCCCGACCGCCTCCGCCGCCCTCACCCTCATTTCCGGGATGGACTGCGGATCGTCAATGAGGATGTTGCCGACAGCCTCCAGCCACTTGGAGAGGTCGCTGTCCTGGAAGACCATTCCCTCGTGTGCGCCTTCGGCCTGACCGGCCGCGATGCGGAAGTTTTCCACCGAATGGCTCTTGGGCGCGCCGGGAATCTCGTCGTTCATAGCCTTCCACTGGTGCGGGAGCACGCGCTCCCGAACCAGGGACTGGTACCTGTGCCAGAAACCGCCCTTGATCCGCGCCCGCAGCCCCTTCTGATTCACCGTGTCCATGCGCCTGTCCCCCCTGCTTCACATCTTGATCCCGGTGAGCGTGACCCCTTCCACGAAGTAGCGCTGCCCCAGGAAGAAGACGATGACCGGCGGCACGACGACGATGACGGATGCCGCCATGAGATCGTTCCATTGCGTAGCGTAGCTCCCGATGTAGAACCGCAGCCCTATTGCAAGCGTGTACGTCGCCTGTGAGCTGAGGTAGATCAGTGGATTGAAAAAATCGTTCCAGGCGAAGAGGAACTGGAAGAGTCCGACCGCGATGAGGGCAGGCTGGATGAAGCGCAGCATGATCTGCCAGTAGATGCGGAAATAGGTGGCCCCGTCCATGAGCGCCGCATCGTCGTAATCCCGCGGGATGGTGAGGAAGAACTGGCGGAGGAGGAAGACATTGAACGCGCCGCCGCCGAACCAGACCGGCACCACGAGCGGCAGGAAGGAGTTCACCAGGTGGAGCTTGCTCCACATGAGGAACTGGGGAATCAGCACGACCGCCGGCGGGAGGATGATCGCCCCGAGCACAAGGGCGAACCAGAAATTGCGCAGCGGGAAGCGGAACCTCGCCAGGCCGTAGGCGGACAGGCTCGCCGTCAGCAGGGAGCCGACGACATTGGGAATGAGCACGATCATCGTGTTGCGGAAGTACAGGAGAAACGGGGTGGCTTTCGTCGCTTCCGCGTAGTTCAACCACCGGATATGTGACGGCCACAGGATGGGCGGGAACTTGAAGATATCCCCCAGCGTCATGAGGGAGCTGCGCACGAGCCAGAAAACGGGCAGGAGGCAGAAGACCGCCCCCACGGACAGCGCCAGATACAGCAGGGCCTTCTGCCCGACCTTGACCGCCGTCATCCGCTGCCTCCTTCGTAGTAGACCCACTGCCTGGAGGTGCGAAACACGACGAAGCCGACGACGGAGACGATGACGATCAGGACGCAGGACAGCGCCGCAGCCCCTCCCATGTTGTTGCGCTGGAATCCCTCCCGGTAGAGGAGGTAGACGTAGAAAAGGCTGGCATTGTTCGGCCCCCCCGCGGTCATCACGTAGGATTGCGTGAAGACGGTGAAGGAATTGATCAGTCCAACGAGAATGTTGAAGAACGTGACCGGTGAAATCATGGGAAGGGTTATGGCGGTCATCTTGTGCCACCAGTTCCCGCCGTCGATCTCCACGGCCTCCAGAAGCGTACGCGGAACGCCCTGGAGCGCGGCGAGGAAAATGACGATCGTGTTGCCGGCCGTCCCCCAGATGCTCATGATGACGATGGAGGGGATCACCGAAGTCTGGGAGGAGAGCCAGAGGGAGCGATGGAGACCGACACCCTGGAGGATCTGGTTGAACAACCCGAAGTCGGGGTTGTACAACCACAGCCACAGCGCGCTGCTCGCCACGATCGGGACGATGGTGGGCAGGTAGAAGATGCTGCGGAAGATCCCTTTGCCCTTTACGCTCTGGTTGAGGAGCATGGCTACGACGAGGGAGTAGAGGATGCCGAAGGCGACATTGAGCACGACGAAATACGCGGTCACCTTGAGGGAGTTCCAGAAGTACAGGTCCGTCGTGAAAAGCTTCACGTAGTTGCGGATCCCGATCCAGTTCGGTGCTTTCAGCACGTTCCAGTCGGTGAGGCTGATGAGCACGACCCCGAACAGGGGTGCAATCACCCAGATGACGAGCCCCAGGATGATGGGCGATGCGAACAGGTATCCCGCCACCGCCTCCCGTCTCTCAGCATGATGGTGTCTTTTCAGCATGTCAGGCCCCCGACCTCCCGCGCCCGCGCTTTCCGGAGACAGAGAGCGTCCCGCGCGTGCGCGGGACGCTTGAGATTCGTTCCTGAGTATGACAGAGGGGCTGTCTATTGTCCCTGGAATATGGGCGTGATCTTGGGCATGATCTCGTTGTTGATCACGTCCGCGGCGCTCTTCTGGCCCAGCCAGACCTGCCCCAGTGCGGCCTCGATGACGTCGTCCATCTTCGCGAAGCTCGGCACGAAGTACAGGGGAAGCTGGTGCGAGTAGCTCAGGGCGAAATCCACGACCGCCGTCTTGTACTCCGGCGGATGGCGCGGGTTGCCGATCCACTTGTTGAGCAATGCGGGGTCCGTGTACCACTGCTTCTCGTTGGGGAGCCAGATCCCGCTCTGCAGGAGCGGCAACGAGCTCGACGGGTCCATGAGGAACTTGAGCAGGGTGAGCGACTCGTTGAGGTGCTTCGTGCTCTTGTAGACGACGATCGGGGTCCCGACCGACGTCGTGGCGAGGTTCTTCATGTAGGGGAGAACGCCGACGCCGAATTCCAGTCCCTGCTGCTCCTTGGTGATGCCGATGCTCAGCAGGTCCCATGTGCCGTCGATTGCCATGGCCACCTGGCCGCTGAGCAGCGCGGTCGCCGCCGCGGTGGGGGTCTGCTGCGTGCCGGGCACGGGGCTGACGTGGTGGACATTGATGAGGTCAGCCAGCTTCTGGATTGCATCGATCGTCGCGGGGTCGTTCATGATGAGCTTCTTTCCGTCAGGGCTCACCATACCGCCGCCATTGCTCACCGCGAAGGTCAGCCAGGGCATCCACCACTGTTGGACCCACGCACCGAAAGTACGGACATTGCTCGCGTCGAAGTCTGCGTCGTTTGGCGTCTTGCCCGCAGCGTCCTTCGTGAGCTTCTTGGAGACTGACACGAACTGGTCCCAGGTCCACGCCTTGGAGGCTTCCGCCGGCGGATACGGGAGTCCGGCCTGATCGAAGATCTTCTTGTTGTACCAGAGGACCTGGATCTCATTGGCGACGCTGATGCCGACGATCTTGCCGTCAGGGGTGACGAACTTGATGGCGTCCAGCTTTGCCGGCGCGTTCTTGTAGAAGCTGGTGAGATCCACGAACTGGTCGTTCATCCCCCAGGTCAGGACGTTCGGCTCGTAGAAGGTGCTCACGTCCGGCAGCGTCTTGCTCGCTGCGAGCGTCGTGATCTTGTCGCTGAACTCGGTGTTCGTCCCGAAGTGGAGCAGCTCCACCTTGACGCCAGGATTCGCCTTCATGAAGCTGTTGATGAGGGCCGTCGTCGTGTCGACCTCGTTCTGGTCGCCCCAGAATGCGTATTGCAGCGTGGCCGGTTGCCCCGACGCCGATGTCTTTTCCGTCGTGCCCGTTGCACCGAGAGACGCAGCGACCAGGAGCATGACTACCCCCGCGAATGTCGCCGCCATGAATAAGCCCTTTCGCATGGTTCGATCCTCCCTCCGTCCCGAAGATGCTCTTAACGTATCCGTCCGGTCCGGCATCGAGCAAGATGCGAGGTTCGAAGAAAAGGTGTACGATTCCGACTTTTCTGCAGGCTTGACAGGGATGGCATACTCTCTCCATGCGAGACGGGTTGCGCCTCGTTTTCGGCGCGGGCTTCTCCTCGGTGGAAGCCTGTCATCAGGTCGCTGAACGCTCGGGGAAGCGGACGTTCCCTTCGGGCCGGTCGTATTCCCTGATCTTCAGCGCGAGCGGCGGTCTCATCGTATCCACCGCGAACGCGGAGATCAGGCTTCGTGCCCACGATGCGCTCGTGCTCGAGCCGCGGGGAAGCGGCGCAGTCTCATTGCGCTATTCGCGCGGTTCAGAGCTCTACCTCATCCGCTTCCGATGGGATCAGTGGGCAGGCGGGCATCCCCGCGAAACCATATACGTGCCGATGCATACGGCTGTGGTGCGTCCGGCACGACTCACCCACGTTCTCAGGATGTACACGGAGAGGGGGAAGCGACGAGGAGCATCCCGCTCGGTGCTCTACCATCTGCTCACCCTCGCGCTCGCCGAGCTCGCCCGCTCCTCGACGGAGGGAATCGCGGCGATGCCGCAGCAGGAGCCCTGCCGGGAGAGCATCGCTTCCCGCGTGGACGCTTTCGTCGCTGCCCACTACCACGAGCGGATCGGGACGCCTGAAATCGCCGCGGAGCTCCGCTACAACCCCGGCTACCTCGAGCATGCCTACCGGCTGGAGAGGCGCATGTCCATCCGCGACGCGCTCCATGCACGGCGCATGAGGGAGGCGCGCGCGCAGTTGCTGCTCCAGAGGACAGCGGGGATCGCACAGGTCGCGGTACTTTGCGGGTACACGGATCCAGGGTATTTCCGCAGGCTGTTCAAAAAGGCAACGAACATGACGCCGCGCGCGTACAGGGCCCTGAATGGGGCGCCACCCGAAAGCGCCTCCGATGCCGCACGACGCGGCCCCCTCTCATGATCTCCTTCGCACTTTCCAATGCCATCGAATCGCTCAACGGCGGGCAGTTCGTCTCACCCGGCTTCGGTACCCACGCAGTGCGGGTCATCGACTCCTACGAGCTCATATTCGTCACACGTGGCACCCTCGACCTGTTCGAGGGGGAGCGCACCTTCCACCTCGGGAGGAACCAGACCCTGCTCCTGTACCCGGGCGTCCGCCATGGCGGCCTCCTCCCTTACGCGCCCGACGTCAATTTCTACTGGGTCCATTTCCGGCTCAGCGATGCGGAAGCCTCGGGAACGGCAGTGGATGTGCCCAAGACGACGACGGTCACCGACCCCGAAGGTCTCACCGAGCTCTTCTGCAGGTTCATATCGGACCAGGAATCGGGGATACTCGATTCCTTCAGCGCGGCCCACCTGGTGGCCCTCATGGTATGCATCGCATGTGAGCACGCCGTTTCGTCGCGGACGGGACGTCCCTCGGGCGCGCGAAGGCTCGATCGGGAGGGGCTCGCCGAGGCTGTGGACGGTTTCATCAATGCGAACTGTACGGGACCGCTCACGGCCTCTTCGATAGCCAACGTGCTGCGCTACAACCCTGATTACCTCGAACGCGTATTCCGGGCCCGTTACGAGATGTCGATCACCGACGCGCTGCACCAGAAGAGGATCGGGAGGGCCCGGGCGTCGCTGAACAGCGAGCCCGGACGGAATATCAACGAGATATCATTCGAGTGCGGCTATTCGAATCCGCGCTATTTCCGGCGCATCTTCAAGCGCATGACCGGCTTGACGCCCCGCGAGTTCAGAACGCTCTATGCGCGCACGCACATCAACACGCACTGAGGCCTATGCGGACGGATTTCCCGCTGCGTCAAGCCGCCGCATCTGCTCGGCGCTGAGCGACACCGACAGGGCGCCGAGGTTCTCGTCCAGCTGCCCGACGCTCCCCGCGCTCACAAGCGGGAGAACGGCCGGCGCGGAATGCAGCATCCATGCGAACATCACCTGCACGGGAGTGGCACCCGCCTCACCGGCAACAGACTCCAGCGCGGCCAGACGCGCCGCCGTGTCAGGGCCCTGGTACTGGGCGGGAATCTGTCGATCCTTCCTCCCGGCATACGCCCCCCCCAGCGTCGGCGAATAGGCCAGAAGGACAAGCTCCCGCCCGTGGGCGGCGCAGTAGTCCAGCAGCTCCTCATCCGCGGCAAGCTGCGGATCGAAACGGGCCCCCGGTGCAGGCCTCAGGTAGGTGTGGCGCTGCTGGACGCAACAATAGGAGGCCATTCCTCCGCCGCGGCTCACGACCCGCGCCTCCTCGATGCGCCACGCGCGGTAGTTGCTGCATCCGATGAAGCGAAGCTTTCCCTCGCGATGCAGCTCATCGAAGGCCCCGAGGGTTTCTTCCAGAGGATCAGGCCTGTGGTCCTTGTGCGCGTAGTAGAGGTCGACATGGTCCACGCCCAAGTGTCGCAGGCTCCCCTCGAGCTCCTGGCGGATGATGCGGCGGGACAGCCCGTTGCCCACAGCGGGCGTGTTGAAGCCCACCTTCGTGGCGAGGAAAAGCTCAGCCCTGTTCTTCCTCTCCTTCATCCACGCGCCGAGCACGGTCTCTGATTCGCTCCCGTTGCCGCCCCACCACACGGCGTAGTTGTTCGCCGTGTCGATGAACCTTCCGCCCGCCTCATAGTAACGATCGAGCACGCCGAAGGACCCCTTCTGGTCGAGCTTCGTGCCGAAGTTCATGGCTCCCAGGCAGAGAGCGCTCACAGAAACGCCCGAGTCACCGAGTGCAAGTGTCTTCATGCAGGTCACCTCCCCCATCGGGGATAGTAATCTCTCGACGGGGCAGCGGCAAATTCGTTGCGGACCCGTGCCTCTCTCCGGAGGTTCAGTCCTTCCGCCTGATGGCCTGCGTCGCCATCATGAGGATGATGATCGCGCCCTGCGCCATCAGCTTGCCCGGGTCGCTGATCTTGAGCATGGTGAGCAGGCCGTTCAGCAGGGTGAGTACGAGCACCCCGCCGACCGTCCCCGCCATCCCGCCTTCCCCGCCGGCAAACGTCGTGCCCCCGATGACCGTCGCTGCGATCGAGCTCAGGTCGTAATTGGTTCCCACGCTCGTCGAGGCGACACCGATATAGGCGGAAAGCATGAGCCCCGCAAAACAGGCGAACAACGAGCAGAGCATGTACCCTGCAATGATCGTCATGCGATGCGGGATGCCGGAAAGCCGCGCAATCTGCGGATTCGCGCCGGTCGCGTAGAGTCGTCGGCCGAACCGGGTCCTCTTCAGGAGCACCCCTATCATGATGAGGAGGACGACCCACACGATCATCGCCCACGGCAGCCCGGCGATCCGTCCCTCGGCTATGACGCGGAATCCCGGCGCGATATTCCCGATGGGCGCGCCCTTCGTATAGATGTAGGCGGCGCCCTGGAGGATGATGCCCATGGCCAGCGTCGTGATGATGGGCGGAATGCGGATGAAGACGATCAATGCGCCGTTGGCCGCGCCGACCAGCAGCGCGACCACCACGACCACGACCAGCGTCAGCGGGATGGCGCTGTCGCCTCCTATCATCATTTTTGCGGCAACGACGTTCGTGAGAGTGATGAGAGAGCTCACGGACAGATCGATTCCGCCGATCAACAGCGCAACCGTCTGGCCGATCGCTACGAGGCCGAGCGGGGCGGCCTGACGCACGATGTCCAGCAGGTTCGAAAGCGCAAGCGACCGGGGGGCCACGACGCCGCGCGCGGCAAGGAGGAGGAGAAGGAAGCCAATGACGGAGAGCTGCTGCAGGGTCTGCCGAGTGATCCGGCGTCTATCGTCCATGGCTTTTCCTCGACTCTCCAACGAAAGAGATCACCAGAGCGGCGAAAAGGATGAATCCTTTCACCACGTACTGGAAATAGGCGCTGATGTGAAAGAGGTTCAGGAGGTTGTTCGAAAGCACGAGGACCGCCGCACCGGCCAGGCTGCCGAGAACGGAGCCGACTCCGCCCAGAAGCGAGGTTCCCCCGATCACGGCAGCCGTGATCGCATCCACGACGTAGGTCCCGCCGATCAGGGCGTCTCCCGAATAGATGCGTGCGGAAAGAAGGACCCCGGCAAGCGCGGCGAATAGGCCGGCGCACACGTAGGCGCCGAAGGTGACACCGCGGACCCTGATGCCCGCCTTGCGCGCGTTCTCCGGGTGGTCGCCGACGGCGTACAGCCTTCTGCCGCCGACGTGAAAGGAGAGGAAGCCCCACACGGCAACGTAGACCACGAGCACGACGATTGCCGAGACGGCAACGGGCCCCAACTCGATGTTGAGGATCCCCGGCAGCAGCGAGTCCACGGTTCCCCCCGGCTCATTGCGGAGTAACAGGCCGAACCCCTTCACGACGGCCGTTGTTCCAAAGGTCATGAGCAGGGGCGGAATCCTGAAGAGCGTGACCCCCGCGCCGTTCAAGGCACCGACGGCGGCCCCTGCCGCCAGTGCGACGACGAGGAGAACCAGGGGAGGGATGCCGCCGCCGCCGAACGACAGGACGACGGTGGTCAGGCCGATGACGGCACCGATGGACAGATCGATGCCGCCGGCGATGAATACGATGCTCTGCGCCAGCGCGGCTATGGCGAGAGGCCCGAGCTGCCGCAGGAGATTGGAGAAGTTGCCCCCCGTGCGGAAGGTCGGAGAGAGGACGAGCGCGACTGCGACGAAAAGCGCCACGAGGAGCCATGCAGGCACGGCCCGCGCCAGGTTGGAGCGAGTGGAGGAACGCATCAGTCCGCCCTCCCCGCGGCGTCGACAAGACCGCTGGACAGCGACATGACTTTCTCCTCGGTTGCCTCGGCAGCGGACAGCTCGCCGACGATACGCCCCTCGTAGATGATCGCAATGCGGTCGGAAAGCCCCATGAGCTCGAGCATGTCGCTCGTCACGAGGATCACCGCAGCGCCGCGGGCGCTCAGGTCCCGCAGGAGCTGGTAGATCTGCATCTTCGTCTGGACGTCGATCCCCCGTGTCGGCTCGTCCAGCAGCAGGAGCCGCGGTTCCGTCTCCAGCCATTTGGCCATGATGATCTTCTGCTGATTTCCCCCGGAGAGCTCCCGCGCGTTCTGGCCGGACGAGGAGACGCGGATGGACAGCTCTTCCATATGTCGCTGCACGATGCTTTTCTCGAGGGAGGAGCGGATGAAGAAACGCGGGGAAATCTTGTCCAGCGCGGTCAGCACCATGTTGGAAGCCACTGACTGGCTCAGGATCACGCCCTCGGTCTTGCGATCGTCGGAGATGAACGCCATGCCCGCCCGAATCGCTTCGCGCGGGGAACGAAACGCCCCCTCCTTGCCGAGGAAACGCACCTGTCCCCGCTCCATCTGCTCGATGCCGAAGAGGGCGCGGATCAGCTCTCTCTGCCCCTGCCCTTCGAGGCCCCCGATTCCGAGGATCTCCCCCGCACTGACGCTGAGGCTCACGTCCTCGAAGGATCCGTGGATCGTCACGTGGTCCAGCGCGATCACCGGGTCCCCTCTCGGTGCCCCTCCCTTCGGGGGGAAGATCTGCGCGAGCTCCCGGCCCACCATCATGGAGACAAGGCCGTCATGATCGGCCTCGCTGCGCGGTAGTGTCCGCACGAGGCCGCCGTCCTTCATCACCATCACCCTGTCGGAGAGCGCGAGGATCTCCTCCAGGCGATGCGAGATGAAGATGACGGCCATGCCCCCGGCACGCAGGTCTCTGATGACGTTCAGGAGCGCCGTCGTCTCCACTCGGGAAAGGCTCGATGTCGGTTCGTCGAGGATCAGCACCCGTGGATTCCCGTCAAGCGCCTTGGCGATCTCGACGAGCTGCTGTTCCGCGGGTGAGAGGTTCGCGACGATCGCGTCCACCGGCACCGTGGGTGAAATCCTCCGCAGGAGGCCTTCCGCGTTGCGCGCCGACAANNATGTTCTCCGCCACGGTGAGGTGGGACAGCAGGCTGAGCTCCTGGTAGACGATCCTGATGCCGGCCCGACGGGCCGCCTCGGGCCCGCCGAAACGGCGTTCCCTTCCGTCCACGTGGAGGGTTCCGCTGTCCGGCGCGATGACGCCCGTGATGACGTTCATGAGCGTGCTCTTGCCGG
>PLNO01000115.1:15525-16266 GCA_003141795.1 Spirochaetaceae bacterium
TTGCCGGCGCCGTTCTCACCGATCAGCCCGAGGACCTCTCCCGAAAAGCATTCGAGGCTGACGTCGTTCAGCGCCTTGACGCCGGGAAAGGACTTCGAGATCGATTGCGCCGAAAGGATGATCTGCTTCTCTTCCATGAGCGTGTGTTTGCCACGATGACCGCTTCCCCGAGGGGAAGCGGTCATGCGAAGACTATTTGCTGAAGAGCTTCTGGATCTGGTCGTCACTCAGACGCGACTGCGTCCAGAAAGAGTCCGGCAGATCGGCCTTGACGAACTTGTCGACCGTCTCATTCGTGATGACGGGCGGCGGCAGGATGCTGTCCTTCTGCACCGTCTTGCCGGAAAGCGCATCCAGTGCGACCTCGAGGCTCTTTGCGGAGAGCCAGGTGGGCTTGGAGACGGCGATGCTCTCGAATCCCTGCGGCTTCAGCTTGGCCCAGACCTTGAGGAACCCATTGTTGTCCTCCGAGGTCATCGGGACCAGCTTGCGGTTCGCAGCCTGGAATGCCTCGATCGCGCCCAGCGTCATGGCGCCGCCCTGCGACCAGACGCCGTCGATGACGGGGTTCGCCTGGAGGAGATCGCTCATGGCAGTCTTCGCCTTGGCGTAGTCCCAGTCCGCCGCGGCGGCGCCCACGATCTCGATGCCGGGGTATTTGGCGAATACGTCCTTGGCCCCCTGGAAGCGCTCCTCGTTCACGGAAATCCCGGGGATTCCGTTCAGCGCGACGATCTTGCC
>PLNO01000331.1 GCA_003141795.1 Spirochaetaceae bacterium
GACTACAAAGATTAGGCTCTATAATGCGAAGAGATACGGACCCACGCCCCTTCACAGGGTGGGTCCGTATCCCCATTGCCGGCAGCTTCTCGTTTAGGGCGAGTTTGAAACGGTTCTCTACGAGACGATATCGCAGAGCGGCTTAACCGCGGAGAGGAAGGAACGCTATGAAAGCTTTATTCATCGGTGGCACGGGATTGATCAGTTCGGCGGTGTCTCGCCTTGCTGTTGAGAGGGGGATCGACCTATTTCTGTTGAACCGCGGACAGAAGGGAGAGTTTTTTCCTCAAGGCGCAAAGCAGATCGTCGCAGATTACCGCGATCAGAAGGCGGTACAGAAAGCCCTTCGAGGCAAGTCCTTTGACGTGGTGGCGGACTGGATCGCCTTCACACCTGAGCAGGTTGCTGCCGACATTGCACTCTTCTCTGGCAGCACGGCACAGTTCTTCTTCATCAGCTCGGCAAGCGCCTACCAGAAGCCTTCGACACACTATATCATTTCCGAATCCACGCCCTTGGCGAACCCCTTCTGGCAGTACAGCCGTGATAAAATTGCCGGCGAGGAATTGCTGATGCATGAATACAGGGAGAAGGGTTTCCCGGTGACGATCATCCGGCCAACTCTCACGTATGGCGTCACTCAGATCCCTGCGGCTGTCGGAAGCTGGGATCATCCTTGGACCCTCGTCGACAGGATGCGAAAAGGGAAAAAAATCATCGTCCCCGGCGACGGCACTTCACTGTGGACCATGACCCACAATTCCGACCTCGCAAAAGGGTTCGTCGGGCTGATGGGGAATATCCATGCAATCGGCCATGCCTTCAATATCACCTCCGACGAGGTGCTGACATGGAACCAGATTTACGGACTCATCGGTGTGGCGGCGGGGGCGCGACCGGACATCGTGCACATCGCCTCGGATTTCCTCGCCGCTTTCAACCCTGACCAGGTCGGGAACCTCACCGGCGACAAGGCGCAGAGCGCCATCTTTGACAACTCAAAGATCAAGAGTTTTGTTCCCGGCTACTCGGCGACTGTTCCTTTTGCCATAGGAGTGCGTGAGTCGGTCAGGTGGTTCGAGGAACATCCCGAGCGCTGCACGGTCGACGAAAACTTCAACGCGTTCTGCGACCGAGTGATTGCTGCGTACCAGTCGGGTCTTCAGATGGCGAAAACATAAATAGGGAGCATGTGTACGATAGAGAAAGGACCGTTGAGGAAACGATGCGTCCTGCTGCGAAATCTCCGGCACTGAGCTATCGGGGCTTGCGATAGCCTGCTTCTGCACAAGGTTGAAGAGATCGTCAACTGCATTCCCGAATTGCCCAGCAGACACAGCGCATAGCGGTGTGTCTGCTGGATCTTCCGGGAGTCGCTCTATCCTTCTCAAATCAATGTCGACGCGATGCACACAAGCGACTAAGCTGATTGTCATAACATGCATGGCAGATCAACTGGTTTCGTGTATATTGCACATGGATTGATTGAACGATCCGTGTTGACAAAAAGGGCTAAGTATGGTAAGGTTGTCTTACCAGTTGGGCAGTTATCCAACTTGCCGTGGATGCAAGGGAGCATGTTGATGAAACCGGGGGCACACTTCAAAATAATCAAGTCCGAAAAGAAAAGCACACAACTCGCTGAACAAATAATCGAAGCAATCCAGAATGGTATCTATCAGCCAGGAGATCGAATACCCTCGGAGAGAATTATTGCGGAAGAGACGGGAATAAGCAGGCCGTCCGTTCGTGAAGCAATGAGTGCACTCCAGATTGCGGGAATTGTGGAGAGCAAAGGCGGATCGGGTTGTTATGCGAAAGAGATCGGACATGAGAGCTTGACCCTGAATGTGCTGTCAATGCTCGAGAAAAGTATAGGGCCGTTCGAAATGCTCGAGGCTCGTAAGGCGATAGAACCGGCCGTGGCCAGGCTTGCCGCAAACAAAGCTGCGTCGCAACATCTCGAGCTGATTCGAAGGGCGTTGCTTCAGATGAGAAAGGCAGCCGAACTGGTCGACGCAAAGTCTTTTGATTCGGCGGATCATGATTTTCATATAGCGATAGCTGCCGCAACAGGGAACGAGGCAATTAAAAAGGTTGTGCAATACCTGCTTCGGCCTATGATAGGAAAGATCTGGCGTCAAATAAAACTGGAAAAAGACAGCATGCAGGATAATGAGCATGTCGATATGGTCATAAGGAGCCACGAACGCATTTTGGCAGCTATTGAAGAAAAAGAAGCCCAGGTGGCTGAAGATGAAATGATTGAGCACATAAAGTTCACTGAGAAAAACATGTTTGAAGCCGAAGAAACAATTGAAAATGACACGAAATGATCACACCGTACGATTTTCACAAAGGATGTCCGCGCTGGAGAAATGACTTCGAGCCGGATACTTCTAATATGAGCCTACAGTATCAGTAATGCTGTAGAGCTCACGCAAGGAAACCCCTTGTAAACTCGCACGATCTGCGCGCCTCGGCATCGAGGTCTGCTTGAGGCATCAATTCGCGGTTGACCCGAATGTCTCGGCCAATCTCTCCGCCTGGCATGAGAAAAGGTTCCATGACGACCCAGCCCGTGAATCCGATTTCCTTAAGGGCTGCCCCGATCTCCTTCCATGGGATACGGCCTCGGCCCGGCGGCTTGCGATTGCTCTCGCCTGTGTGGAAATGACCGAGCAGCTTTCCTGCTGTCTTGATCGCACCCTCAAAACTATCCTCTTCGATATTCATATGGTAGGTATCGAGCAGGATCTTGAGGTTCGGGCTCCCGACCTGACGTACATAGTCGACCGCTTCTTCCGCCGTATTCAGAAGGAATTGCTCGAATCGATTTACCACTTCAACATTGTACGTCAGCCCAAGATCCACAGCCTTTTTCATCGCCTCTTTCATGGCGGCGATGCTCCATTCAAGAGCCTGACGCTTGCTGCCCTGCCGTCCCGCCAGCGTCGCAGGCCAGCAGGAGTAGATGATGCCCGTTAGGCGATCTATGCCGATTTCCACCATGGCGTCGGCAATTCGACCGAGGTACGCAATGCCCGCTTTCCTCACCGCCGCGTCCGAGGAGGCCAGATCAGAGGAAGGAGGCAAGCCGATGCAGCAGCTCATGGGAACTCCGGTCTCGGTTGAGGCGGCGCGAAGCCGCTGCCTCTCCGCCCCGCTCAGGCCGGCAATGGTCCCGGCGTTTATCTCCAGCACGTCAAAGCCGAGCCGCTTCACGCGCGACAGGAAGGGCACAAAATCTGCGTCCCAATTGTGCTCCCAGTACGCATAGTAGATTCCCACCTTGTTGTTCATTCGACTCCTCACTCACTCCGCAGAGGAACTGCCCTGGCCTGCACCGAAAAGACGTGTCTCGATTCCCATGACTTTTCCCACTGCGATCAGCTCCCTTGTGAAGTCGCCGTAGACGCCGTGAATATGGTTGCAGGGGAAGCTCGTAAGGAATTCCTCTGCGCTACACCCTAATTTCGTAAACGCAATCGGCCACTCCGGCGTTACAGTCCTTCCTCGGGCAAGCGCGTTTTCGCGATCGAACTCGACGATAGTCCCCGGCACGATGGCGAGCCAGTACCGGCCTTCCTTTCTCGCGAGCCTCGCCAGTGTCACGCTGCCTGGGGCGGCGAAGTGGTGCACGGAAGGTCCACCCGCCGGATAGTCGGATATTTCAGGATAAAAGGTCACCTTACGAAGATTCTCTATCGGATCCATGGATCGGGCGGCAAAAAAAGTCGGATGAGTCCCGGAGTTCGAGAAGTACCATACGTCGTCCACCGCGTCGTAGTGCCTCACGTCGGCGAACAGTACGGGCTGGGCGCGCGTGATATGCTTCATTAATTGCATCGTGAGTCCGCCGTCCATATCCGATTCCGTAGCCGCGATGATCGGTTCATGGGGCCCGTCCCAATCGTAAGGATCGTTGAGGAAGGCCTCAGCCAGGTCCATGGTGACGAAATGATCTGTGAGGTCCCCGTGCGCCTTGATGCCGATGAAATCCAGGTGCCTTTCGTGGATGAGGCGCCGCAATCCGATATAGGCACGGATCGCGAGCTGAAGCTTCTGGGGAGTGAGCGCCTTCCCGTCATACTGAATGCTCCCGACACACTCCTCCAGCCATTTCTGCGCTTTCTGCACCAGGGCGGGTTCTACGGCGCCAGCGTAGCGGACGATGTCCTCCTGCTCATTGTATTCGATGTCTATGCCGAAGTCGCGCTGCCACTGGTCCAGGTTCGCGATGGTAGTATACATGCCCAGTGCCCTGCCGCCAAAAGTGCCGAAGGTCATTCCATGGAGCATCGAGACAGCCGCCGCGGCGCGAATGTACTCCATCACTTTTGCCAGCGTGCCTTTTTCGCCGATATCCCCCCAGATCCGCGTGTGCTGGTACCCCAATTGATCCATCGTGCCGGCAGCGGCCAGCATCGCGACCATGCCGGGCTCGGAAGGGTGGAGGTTGGAAAAAAGAAGTATCGGCTTTCGTAGCAGGGAAGCCGCGATGGCGGAAAGGTGAGGAAAACACCAGATCGCGTAATTGAAAATGACCAGATCCACGCCGTCCTGTTGCAGGCGTTCCGCCTCCTGCCGTGCCGTTTCGGAGTCCCAGATGACAGCGCGCCCGTCGATGACCTCCGCTTCACCGGTCGCCTCGATCTCCGCCTTCACCCTCGCTTGGTATCTCAGGTTCGTCTCAAGGTGGGCTCGATGGAGATATTCCCGGCCGTCCGAGAAGGTCAACAGTCCAACGCGATACTTCCTCATGCCCGCTCTCCTTCGTAGTACGGCCTCTGCCGCGCAGCTGGGTATTATTCGAGAGACCGCCTGCAATGGAATACGGACCCACCCTGTGAAGGGGCGTGGGTCCGTATCTCTTCGTATGATAGAGCCTAATCTTTGTAGTCGCGCGACCAGATGCCGGGCATCGCGGCGAGGTTCGTCGGCGTAGCGACGCGGCAGGGAATCAGGTGCGTGCCCTGAACCTTCTGCCCCGCCAGCAGCTCGGCGATCACCGTCACCAGCGCGTCGGCCTGTGCGTAGGCCTCGTAGGTTGCATCGACATCGATGTACCCGTCGATGACGCCAGGATAACCCTGCGGCTGCACGTCACAGGAGGCGACCCATACGTGTCCGGCTGTCCCGGTGGGCGCAAGCTTGTTGGCTTCCTTGAGGGCCTTCTTCACGCTCTCGAAAGCGAAGTCGCTGTGCATGAAGATCGCGTTGGCTTCAGGGTGCGCCGCAAGCGCGTTGGCCGTACCGGTGTAGAAGTTCTCCGCCTTCCAGTCGGTAGGAACCTGGGCGACCGTCGTCCACATATGCTTCTGGGTTTCAACCTGGTGCCATCCCTGGCTGCGGTTGACCGCGTTCAGGTCGCGCAGATCGCCCATCAGCTCGATGACTTTCCCCTGGACATGGTTCTTTTCCAGCAGCGCCGCAAAGGCCAATCCTGCCTGAAGACCCTGATCGAAGCTGTCTCCGCCCACGTGCGCATCGGGGGACACCGTGGCGGAGGCCCGGTCAAACGTGATGAAGGGGATGTTCGCCTTATGGGCGGCGTCGATGGATGCTCCGATCGTCGCTGCATCCTCGGCACGCGCCACGATGATGTCCACGTGCTGATTGATCAGATCCTGGATGTTGGAGGCCTGCGTCGCCGGGTCACCGTTGGCAACGTTGTAGATCCACTGGAACTGCACGTTGTTCTTCTCTCCAAACGTCTTCCCGTAGCGCATCATCTCATCCTGCCACGCGGTGATCTGGGAGTGGATCTTCTCGTTCCACGACACCCCCACCTTGATGACTTTCGCACCGTTGGCCGCGGCGCCCGTTTCCGTCTTCCCGTTGGCGAAAACCTGGCCACCCAGGAACATACACGCGATGAGAATGACACCGAGAACTGCGAAAATACGAGATCTCTTCATGGTCTTTCTCCTCCTTGAAGTTTTCCGCCCGAGGGTACTACCCACTGTACACTCAACATGGCGATCGAAAACAAATTGGACAACTGGTAAGGTCACTTTACCATTAGCATTGTGTGCTGTCAACAAAAATTACGAATTGCTGGCTTTTCGGCAGGGATTCGTAGTAACTGTTTGAAGCTTGTTGTCCTCCCCGACGACAACCCAACTTCGCCCGCGACTGCCAGCAGCTATTCTTTCGAGGTGCTCCAATCAGTCGATGCATCTTCAATCCCCATTCGGCCAAATCCTCCCTGAGCCCGTGTTTCTTACAGGTTGGGAAGCATTCATTTCCTGCATCTTCAGCGATTTTGATTGACAGCAGTTTTTAGTGATGGTAAAGTGACCTTACCAGTTGGCCAATTATCGAGTCTACACACCCAGGCCGATGGGGAACGGAAAGGGGCGAAATCATGAAACCAGTCGTTTGGGGGATCTTGTCGGTTTCGGGGCATTACCAGCTTCGGGTGCATACCAACTTGGAGAAGTCTCCTCTGGTGGATCTACGTGCTATTGCGTCGCGATCGGATGAAAAAGCGGCCGCAGCTGCAAGGCGGCTGGGCATTGCGAAATCATACGGCTCCTACGAGGAGCTATTGGCCGATCGGGAGATCGAGGCAATTTACATTCCCCTCCCCAACCATATGCACGCCGAGTGGGTGCGCAAGGCCGCCGATGCGGGCAAGCACGTGTTGTGCGAAAAGCCCTTTGCGATGGACGCGCGGGAAGCGGAGCAGGCCGTTCAGCACGCGAAGAGCAAGGGCGTGCTGGTGATGGAGGCCTTCATGTACCGCTTCCATCCGCAGTGGAGGAAGGCGCAGGAGGTTGTCAGATCGGGAGAGATCGGCGAGCTTCATTCGATTCATGCGATGTACACGTACATGTTGACGGATCCGGGCAATATTCGGAACAACGTGGTGACAGGGGGCGGGGGGATCAACGATGTGGGTTGCTACCTGGTGTCGTGCTCACGATTTCTCATGGGCAGAGAGCCGACGCGGGTGATAAGTCTCGTGCAGCGTGATGCCGGCATGAAGACGGATATACTGGCCTCCGCGATACTCGATTTTGGCACTGCACGGGCGGCGTTCACGGTGGGCACCCAGACGCATTCAACGCAGCATGTGGAAGTCCTCGGGTCCGGGGGTGAGATGACGATGCCCCTGCCTTTCAATGCATATGCTGACATTCCCATGCAGGTGACAGTGAGCAACGGGGTAGGGACGCGCACTATCTTCACCCCCGCTGTTGACCAGTACGTGGAGATGTTCGAGGAGTTTTCGCGCGCGGTGCGGGAAGGTGGCACAGCGCCGACGCCCCCCCAGGACGCGATCGACAACATGAAGGTGCTCGATGCGCTGTTCCGTTCCGAAAAGTCGGGAAGTTGGGAAAAAGTGGGGTAGACCGTCGGGCAGCCGAAGGCGGGCCGCCAGATTGATAGAAGAGAAAACTCACGAACAGGAGGACTTTGCAATGTACCAGACAATGAATCTCTCTCACGCAGAGGCTCAGGCGATGATCGCCGCGGTTCAGAAGAGGGTGGAAGCGGAGAAGAAGGCAGCGGCGATTGCGGTGACCGATTCCCATGGGGAGCTCATAGCCTTTCTCCGCATGGACGGGTGCGGTCTCCCGCCGCTGTATATCGCGATCAACAAGGCCTACACCGCCGCCCGTGAGGGCAGACCTTCCGGAGATGTGGGCCAGGACGCGCGCGACAGGCCATTTCCGATAACCTACTACGGCAATCTGCGGTATGTGGGCTGGGCGGGTGGCTTCCCCGCCATGCACGACGGGAAGGTCGTGGGCGCAATAGGCATCAGCGGGCTGGACGAGGAGCAGGAAACCAAGCTGGCGCGCACCGCCCTTGAGTTGGTGAAATAGTGTAGTTGCCGCGCAACAGGGTGGGGAGTTGCGCGGAAGAAAAGGTACAGGGTTTGGCGTCGCACTCTCCCCTTCGGCTTGGCGAATCGGTACAAGGAGGAATCGTGTATGCTCGTGCCTGACTTGCTTCCGGCGAACCATCGACCCGACTATCGGCGCCTCGAGAAGGTGCTCACCCGAAGCTCGCTTCCGGACAGGGTTCCCTTCTATGAGCTGTTTGTCGGTGATGTGATGGTGGAACGGATGACAGGCAAAAAGCCTTCTCCGGCCGCCGAGGTCGAGATGTACTACCGGCTCGGTCATGACTACTGCAACTTCTCTCCTGACATGGGTCTCGCGCAAACCGATTTGCTGGTAGCGAACGACACCGGAGAGAACAACAAGCAGGGCAAGCGGGAGTGGCTCGATTCGGAACAGGGAATCATCACGTCGCGCAGTGACCTCGATGCCTACGACTGGCCCGTCATTGGCGACTGGTGCTGCGCCGCTTTTGCCGAGTACGAGCGCCTTCTCCCGGAAGGCATGAAGATCGTGATCCGTCCCGTCGGCGTCTTCGAGAACGTAAGAAGGCTCGTAGGCCTGGTCCCCCTCTCGCTCCTTCTCTACGATGATCCCGGGCTTGTGTCGGACATCTTTGAGAGGGTGGGGAGCACGATCTATGGCGCCATCAAACACACATTTGATCACGTGAACCTCCATAACGTTTTTGCATGCATCATGGGCGATGACCTCGCTCATGGCAGGGGACTCATTTTTGACCCGGAGGTGTACCGACTGAACGTATTCCCCTGGATGAAAAGGGTGGCAGATCTTGTGCACTCTCACGGTATGCCGTTTGGGTTGCATTCCTGCGGAGATAACGAGCAGATCATAGATGAATTGATCGACGACGTGGGTATCGATGCAAAGCACTCCTTCCAGGATAACGTGATCCCGGTAACCCGCTTCAAGGAAAAGCATGGCGACCGGCTGGCGGTACTGGGGGGGATCGATATGGACAAGCTCGCCACCTTGCCCATCGAAGAGTTCAGACGTTACTGCCGCGAAGTCCTCTCAGTTTGCATGAAAGGGGGAGGATACGCTCTTGGTACGGGCAATGATCCAGCGACCTTCATACATCTCGAGAACTTCTATGCCATGCACGAAGAGGGCATGCATCATGGCCGCTACGTGGGCGTGAAATAGCGCTGGCCTCAACCGTGCATGATTGTATCCGCGCACGCACCGTTCCGTTCCGAAAAGCCGGCTGGTTCGGAGAAGGTGGGTAGAACATCGCCCTCTCTGCACTCTCCTAAGAAGAGCGTGCCGGGTTTTTTTGACCGAAGCGAGTCAACCGAATCTCGCCTGCGGACCTGAAGCCCTGATAACTCATGGGGCCCTTTGGATACGCCATGGTCATCAGCACCTCATCAGGCTGACAAGCCTTTTATTGGATTGGGATAAGGAGTTGGAAATATGAGTTACCTTGAAAAGATGTTCGGGTGTGCCGGGGAGGTGGCTGCCATCACCGGCGGCGGAGGCGTCATCGCAGGGGCCCTCGCGGCAGCCCTCTTGAGGGCCGGCGCCAGAGTGAGCCTCTGGGACATCAGCGAGCGCGACGCTACCGCCGCGCGTGCACGACTTGCTGCAGATTTGGGCGCGGATGTCGCTGACCGGATCCTGGCGGTGCAGGCCGACACGACGTCCGAGGAATCTGTAAAGGCTGCGATGGAAGCCACCATGAAGTCCTTCGGCGGCATGAGCGTGCTTATCAATTGCGCAGGAGGAAACAGGGGCCAGGCGAGATTTCTGGATATGGACGTTGCGCAGTTCGAGCAAATCCTCCGACTCAATCTCCTTGCAGGCCTGGTCGTACCCACAAAGGTCGTCGCGACGCGATGGATCGAAGAGAAGACGCAGGGATCCGTTATCAACATGGCATCAATGGCCTCTTTCATTCCTCTCTCCGGAGTCTGGGCGTACGATGCTGCGAAGTCGGCGGTCAGGAATCTCACAATGGCAACGGCGAAGGAGTTCGCCCCCCATGGGATACGGGTCAACGCGCTTGCACCAGGTTTCTTCATCGGAAAGCAAAACCATGCCCTTCTCATCGACGAAAATACCGGGGAGCTCACGGAGCGGGGAAAAAACGTCATCCGCCACACCCCGTTCGGCAGATTCGGCGACGTGTCGGAACTTTCCGGAGCGCTTCTGTTTCTCGTGAGCAACTCAGCGGCGGGTTTCGTTACAGGCGTCACAGTACCTGTGGACGGCGGGTACCTTGTCGACAATATCTAAAGGCGGAGCCAGTCATGAGCATAAACTGCTGTGATGATTCTCACAATTGACATTGGAGGAACCTCGGTTCGTGCGCTCCTGTTCGACGGGCGCGGGGTGCAGATACCAGGGCTGGAGGCACGTCGTCCGTCGTCTCTTCGTCAAACGGCGGACGGGGGCGTCGAGGCCGACGCGGAGGAGTTTCTCGGGACGGTCTCAGAGTGCATCGACGAGGCCCTCGTCAAGGTAGGGGTCGAGTCGGCTGCCAAATCCAGCGTGGACGGAAGCGGGGTCGAATCAATTGACGGCGTGGCATTCTCCACCTTCTGGCACAGCTTGGTCGGAGTATCACGGGAGGGAAGAGCGGTGACCCCGCTGTATACGCTGGGCGACTCCAGGAGTGGTCCGGCATGTGAACGGCTCGCAAAAATGGTGGATGCCGCGGCGGTTCATCAGCGTACGGGGTGCGTCGTGCACCCGAGCTACCCTCCGGCGAAGCTCTTGTGGCTGAAAGAAACCAAGCGTGATGTCTTTGATCGTGTGGCGTGGTGGTGCTCGATCGGCGAGTATATCCAATACCGACTCTTCGGCCGAAGGTTGTGCAGCATTTCCATTGCTTCTGGTTCTGGCCTGTGGAATCGGATACGCTGTGAATGGGATGCCGAGCTTCTTGAAACGCTGGGCATCTCAGAGGAACAGCTGTCTACGGTAGGCGACATGGACTCCCCATTCGTAGGACTGAGCCACCCCTATGGCGAGCGGTGGCCCTCCCTGCGCTCTGTGCCGTGGTATCCCGCTTTGGCTGATGGGGCGTGCAGCAGTATCGGTAGTGGTTGCACCGGGCCTTCGCGTGCGGCAGTAATGATTGGCACGACCGGGGCTATGCGGATCGTCGTGCCTGAAGCTCCCCAGAGAATCCCCAGCGGGTTATGGTGCTATCGGGTAGATCGCGCCCGGGCAGTGATTGGGGGCGCGATCGCCAACGGCGGCGATCTCTATGAATGGCTGACCCGGACTCTACGGCTCGAGATGCCCACTGACGCGCTGGACGCCGAAATCCTTGGAAGGGGGCCGGCGTCGCACGGATTGACCGTCCTTCCGTATCTTTCTGGGGAGCGCAGTCCGGGATGGAGATCGGATGCCAGGGCGGCTGTGCTTGGAATCGACGGCGGTACGACTTCCATGGACGTGCTCCAGGCCGCGATGGAATCCGTCGCCTATTGCTTCGCGTCGATATGGCGGCTCCTGTGTGCCGCGTTACCCCCAGTCGCGCAGCTTGTCGCGACTGGCGGGGCTTTGCAGAAGTCGAGAGCTTGGAACCAGATTCTGGCGGACGTCTTGGGCGAGCCCATTACCCTCTCCCGCGTCTCCGAGGCTTCCGCACGGGGGGCCGCTCTGCTTGCGTTGGAGGCGTCGGGCGCGATAGGGAGGGTCGAAGAAGTAGATCCTTTCCTGGGGGCGACGTTCGAGCCTCGGAGTGACTTTCACGGTGTTCATGCGATTTCGATGAATCGTTTCGAGAACTACTACAGAAAGCTCTATGGTGGTTGATCCCGCGGTCGGCAATATAGAGTGCGTCCCTAAAAACGAGACTCTTGCTCGTGAAATAGGTATTTTCCCCATCGCACCAAGTTAAGCCTGAGAAAGGAGAATGCGGAGTAGTTGAACCTTTCGCACGTTTTTTCGAATACGAAGCTACATCTCAACGATAAGAAAGTAAGGGCTGTCAGTGATCGACGCTATCATGAACGCACTCGAGAAGGATCTGACCCTATGAGACTCCTTTCAAACTATCTGAATGGATACGCTTTATCAGTCATTTCGGGATGCAACAGGTGTCCCGGTTCGCCCGGGAAACTTGGGAGTTAGACGCCTCCCTTCCCGAAACACTTCCCTGGAGGGTGTGGACATGCTCTATTACGCACGCGGCTCTGCGCAGGATGCCTTCTCTGACGATGAGATACGGGACGGACTGTCTGAAGCTTTCGGCAAGTTGGGGAAACGCTCCCGCGTCCTGGCTGTGCCGCCGGACTTCACGCGTTTTCATTCACGGGCTGGCAGGATCACGGAGCTCGTATGGGAGTACTACGGAGCAGCTCTCAAGGATGTCCTTCCTGCAACGGGAACGCACTTCGAGGTGACCGACAGGGAGAAGGCCACGATGTTCGGCGCCGTTCCGAAGTCCCTGTTTCGAGTCCATTATTGGAAGCAAGACCTCGAGACCCTCGGCAGAATCCCAGCAGATTTCATTGCATCGGTGTCAGAGGGAAAGCTTTCCTACGACTGGCCGGCACAGGTCGACCGGCTCGTCGCCAGGGGTGGGCACGATCTGATTCTTTCCATCGGACAAGTTGTGCCCCACGAGGTCGTCGGCATGGCCGGCTATAACAAGAACATCTTCATCGGAACGGGCGGCCGGGAGGCCATCAATAAGAGCCATTACCTCGGCGCGGTCTACGGCATGGAGCGCATGATGGGCAAGGCTGACACGCCGGTGCGCGCCGTGCTCGATGAGGCGAGCCGCCGCTTTGCCCGGGACCTCCCTATCGTGTACGTCCTGACCGTGGTAGGCCGAGAGACGAACGGCAGTCTCGCGCTCAAAGGGCTGTTCATAGGTGACGACCGGGAGGTCTTTGTCAGGGCGGCCGAGCTTTCCCTCGAAGTGAACTTCACCCTTGTGGAGAAGCCGCTCTCACGCGTTGTGGTGTATCTCGATCCAGGTGAGTTCAAGAGCACCTGGCTGGGGAACAAGTCGATCTATCGTACCCGCATGGCCATTGCGGACGGCGGGGAGCTTATCGTGCTTGCGCCCGGCGTGCGTCAGTTCGGGGAGGATCCCGGCATCGACCGACTCATCCGCAAGTACGGCTACTTCGCCACCCCGCGCATCCTCTCCCTCGTGGATGAAAACGACGATCTGAAGCAGAACCTAAGCGTCGCCGCGCACCTCATCCATGGCTCGTCGGAGGACAGGTTTTCCATCACCTACTGTCCTGCAGGCTTAAGCCGTGAGAATGTGGAGAAAGCCGGCTTCCGCTACGCTGAACTTTCTTCGATGATGAAGCGTTACGATCCCCACGTCATGAGTGAGGGTTGGAACGAGCTGCCACACGGCGAGAGTGTGTATTACATCTCGAATCCCGCCATCGGCCTGTGGGCGTCGCGGGACAGGTTCGAGTCGTGATCGTGTGGAGCGTGTATCGAAATGAAGGCTGGTTTCGGACTGATCAAGCCGGCCGTCATGGACCAGGTCATCGTTCTTAATGTCAACGATAAAGGATACCCGGCCATGGTGTACCACTGGACCGTTGCCGCAATAGACGGGTTATTGATGGATGCCGCGCATGGGCAGACGACGACTTACGAGGCGCGCGGATCATGTTTCTTGTGAAGGCGGGAGGCTCGGTGGATCAGGCCATCGCTAAACTCCTCCCCCATCTCAAGAGCCCGGGAATTGATCAATCGGTTGGGGAAACTCCCGTTTCACCGACATGATGCGAACTATCGTTCGAAGGACTTCCAGGAAGTTGATGCCGTGCGACATTCGTTCTATTTCGTTGGAATAGCAAATAGCTCTACAGCGTTACGAAAACAGATGTCCTGAACGACCCCGCCCACCAAGCCGAAATCGTACGGAATGTCTCCAGACTGCATGCCCGCGCCCAGAATGGAACAGAGTATACGCCTGAAGTACTCATGACGGGGAAAGGAGAGAAAACTCCTCGAGTCAGTTACCATGCCGACGAATCGGGAGATTAGGCCCATGTTCGTGAGCATGTGCAGCTGCTCCTCGATCCCGTGCTTCTGGTCGTTGAACCACCATGCAGATCCGAACTGTATCCGCCCCCGCACCTTTTCCTTGGGGAAGCATCCGGCAATTGCAGCGATCAGCGCGTTATCAGCGGGATTGATACAGTAAAGGATGGTTTTCGGCAACCTGTCTTCGGCTTCCAGCGTGTTGAAGAACAGCGCCAAGGGTCGGGCGAGAGAGAAATCGCCAATGGTGTCAAACCCCGTGTTAGGTCCTATGGCCTCCATGAACCGCGAATTGACGTTCCGAAGAGCGCCAAGATGAAGTTGTTGTACCCAATCCTTTTCGGCATCCATTCTCGCAAACTCGACAAGAAGAGCCGACTTGAACGCCCGCGCATCTGCAGGTTCGGCAAGCCTGCCTCCCCTCAGGTCCTTGAATATCCGCTGCGCGTCTTGCGCGCTGCATTTCTCAGTATAGGGCTCTTCTATCCCGTGATCTGAGGAACGGCACCCCAGCTTGTGGAAAGCGTCGTGCCGCTCCCGCAAGGCTTGGAGAAAATCCTCCCAGCCACAAATACCGATTCCAGAGGCCTTTTCGAGCTTGCCTACCCACGCGTTCCATTGCGGGGCGTCCTCGATAGCCAGCGCAGCGTCGGCACGGAAGGTCGGAACCACATTGACGGAAAAAGAGGTGTCAGATGCAAGCAGTGCGTGGTTGTCCAGCGAATCCACCGGATCGTCGGTGGTGCACACTACCTTCACATTCATCCGAATCAGGAGTTGTCGTACACGGTACTCATTGAGGGATAAGAGCGCATTGCAGCGTTCGTAGATGGTTTCGGCTGTTGAAGGGGAGAGCAGTATGTCTTCAATACCGAAATAGCGTTTCAGCTCGAGATGAGTCCAGTGGTAGAGCGGGTTTCCGATCGTCGTGGGAACGACCGCCGCCCAGGCGAGGAATTTTTCCTTTTCCGATGAATCCCCGGTAATGAGCCTCTCGGGAACGCCGTTAGAGCGCATCGCTCGCCACTTGTAATGATCTCCTGCGAGCCAAGCTTCCGTGAGCCCTGAGAAAGACGCATTTTCTGCGATCTGTCGCACCGGGAGGTGGCAGTGAAAGTCCATGATAGGCATGTCCTTGGCATAGTCGTTGTACAAACGCCGCGCTGCACGTGTCGGGAGCAAGAACTCTTCTCCCATGAATTTTCTCATGCGATTCCTCCCATGTCACCGGACTATACGTATTCAACCTTCGCCCGTGCAAGTGGGGGAAGTGAGCTATTCCGAGCTCATGGAGACAAGGTCAAGCTCATCTTCTACAGTTTGAAAATGAGGCGCTTCCGGCCTCCGTATGGGCGCAATTCAAGGGCTCACCGCTGAGCCCCGAGGTGAAGCGGAGACAGCGAGCAGATCAGGGACGAATTGATCGACGACGTCGGCATCGACGCGAAGCATTCCTTCCAGGACAACGTGATAGCGGTGACGCGTTTCAAGAAGAAGTATGGCTGCCGCCTGGCGGTGCTTTGGGGTATCGACATGGTCATGCTGGCACGTTGGATTTCGCCAACCCGAGGACTGAAACCCTATTGTTGTTTAGGTCTTGTTGAATATTTACTTATTTCTATCAGTTGTTATTTTATACTGATATTTTTTATCATATACTACAAATTCTTACGCTAATCTTTCTTGACAGGGCAAAAACGCGATGGTACAGTAGCTTTCCGTAAAACATCATGACGTCACTATGAAGACACCAATCCCACGATACCTCTGGGTATACAACTCCCTGAAGACGCAGATCGAGATCGACGAATACAAAGTGGGGGATTTTCTCCCCCCCGAGCCCGAGCTGGGAAAAATCTACGGGGTCAGCAGGACGACGGTGCGCAAGGCGGTCGAAATGCTCGCCCAGCAGGGCTTCGTCTATATCCGCCAGGGGAAAGGCACGGAGATCCTCGATTTCAAGACGACGCAGAAGCTCGGCTTCGTCACCTCCTTTTCCGAAACGCTTCGGGAACAGGGCTACACGGTGACCCAGGCCGACGTCCGCGTGGATTTCATCACCGCCTCTCGTCGCATCGCCGAGGACCTCCACGTCTCTCCCGGCGAGCGTCTCGTGCGGATCGAACGGGTGACCCAGGCCAACGGCGCTCCCGTCGCCCTCATGACGAACTTCCTCCTGCCGGAGCTCGTGCCGGGGATCGACAAGCGCATGAGTGGCATGAACTCCCTGTACTCCTTTCTTGAATCCGAGTTCAACGTCGTGATCGAGGCCGCCACCGACTTCATCACCGCGAGGGTGTCGACCCCCGATGAGGCAAAGCGGCTGTGCGTACCGGAGGGCTCGCCCCTGCTCGTCGTGAGGAGGATCACCTTCAGCGGCGGCAGACGCATCGAGCTCGCCGTCCTCCTGGTCATCGCCGACAAGTACGAATACTGCGTGCACACGAAAGAGCGCCCGCCCCGCGCGTCCGCCCGGGGAGCCGCATCAAAGGAGACTGCAACGAAATGACGCTCACGGCACACGAGGTGGCGCGCCTCATCGACATCAGCGCCGTCCAGGCGCCCCACGGGGCCGCGGAGATCGCGAAGCTCGTTCATGCGGCAAAGCAGTACGACTTCATCGCCGTGCATGTTCTCCCCTGCTGGGTGCCCTATCTGAGGGGGCTTCTCAGCGACAGGCCCGACATCATGGTCGGCGCACCCGTCGGCTTCCCCGCAGGCGCGCACCGTACGGAGATCAAGGTCGCCGAAGCGCGGATGCTCGTCCAAGACGGGGTCCACGAGATGGACATGATGCG
>PLNO01000079.1 GCA_003141795.1 Spirochaetaceae bacterium
CCGGAGGGTGGAGGATCGTCATCGCGATCATTGTCGCATCGGGGATCGGAGCGGCGACGGGCAGAGAGGATGCCCCCCAGGCCGGACAGGAGGGCTCCGCATGATCTGGTACATGATCGCCGGCATGTGCGTCGTGACCTTCGTCCCCCGGGTGATCCCCCTGCTCCTGGGGCGGGAGCTCGCCCTCCCCCGATGGGTCCGCAGGTGGCTTTCCTACTTCCCCTACGCCGCTCTGGGCAGCCTCATCTTTCCCGGCATCCTCTCCGTGGTGGAAGGCAAGCCCTGGATCGGGCTCGTCGCCGGGGTGTGCGCGGCGCTGCTTGCGCTGAAAGCGAAGAACGCGATTTTCCCGGTGCTGGCCGCCATTGCGGTGGCCGTAGCGCTTCAGCTCCTCACCGCAGCGGCCTTCTTGGGGAGTCCTTGAACCCCGCCAGCTCCGCATTCTACACTCCCCGCATGGCGCTGCTCTCCGGATCGAACAAAATTTTCGTGCTTGATACGAACGTCATCCTGCACGATCACGACTGCATCAATTCCTTCGAGGAACACGACGTCGTCATCCCCATCACCGTGCTGGAGGAGATCGACAAGTTCAAGAAGGGCAACGAGATCATCAACTTCAATGCCCGCGAGTTTTCGCGCAAGCTGGACGGGATGGGCGGGGACAAGCTGCTGAACGAGGGGATTCCCCTGGGCGGCGGCGGGATCCTCGTCGTGGAGACCAACGTCAAGCGCGACGCGCTCCTCAGCGAGGTCTTCTGGGAGGACAAGCCGGATCACAGGATCATCTCCCTGGCCTTCAACCTCGCCAGGGAATACGGCAAGGACCGGGTGATCCTCGTCTCCAAGGACATCAACATCCGCATGAAGGCCAAGAGCATCGGGGTCAAGGCGGAAGACTACGAGACGGGCAAGATCGGGAACATCGACGAGCTGTACAAGGGCAAGACCATACTCCAAGACGTGGATGCGGCGCTTATCGACGAGCTCTTCCAGGAGGACCTGGTTCCGCGGGACAAGTTCATCCTCCCCCGCGAGCCGTTTCCCAACGAGTACTTCATCATCAGGAACCAGAGCAAGAGCACCCTNNGCCTACGGCATCGATCCGCGCAATGCGGAACAGACCTTTTCACTCGATGCCCTCTTCAACGATTCCATTCCCCTGGTGACGATGGCGGGCAAGGCGGGCACGGGGAAAACCCTGATGGCACTCGCCGCAGCGCTTGAAAAGCGCTCCAGCTACAAGCAGATCTACCTCGCGCGCCCCATCGTGCCGCTGTCCAACAGGGACATCGGGTTCCTCCCCGGCGACATCAAGAGCAAGCTCGATCCGTACATGCAGCCGCTGTTCGACAACCTCACCGTCATCCAGAACCAGTTCGAGGAAAGCTCTTCGGAGTTCAAGCGTATCCACGACCTCGTGGAGAACGGCAAGCTCGTGATCACCCCGCTCGCCTACATCAGGGGCCGACATCTGTCCAAGATCTTCTTCATCATCGACGAGGCGCAGAACCTCACACCGCACGAGGTGAAGACAATCATCACCCGGGCCGGGGAAGGCACGAAGGTCGTCTTCACCGGGGATCCCTACCAGATCGACACCCCGTACCTGGACTCGCGGTCCAACGGTCTCACCTGCCTCATCGACAGGATGAAGGGCGTGTCGCTGTACGCCCACGTGACGCTGGAAAAAGGGGAACGCTCGAAGCTCGCCGAGCTCGCGTCGAATATATTGTAGACCTGTTGCTCCTGGCGACATTTGGATGTCGAAGGCCGCCGAGTCCAGGGGCTCCCGCCTTCCGCGTTTTGCCGGATCCGTGCTATACTCTTCTCCATGAGGCTGCGGGGTATCGCGATCCTTTTCCTGGTGTGTCTCTGCACGACGCCGGCTGCCGCGATAGCGATCACGGAAATCGATGCGAACTTCAGCCCCATCACGGTCATCGCCACGTCCAATGCGGCCGCGGAAGGGCCCTCCCCGATCGTGCAGCTCTTCGGTGCATCGATGCCGGTGCAGATCGCGGGACCCTTCTTCATAGAACCGATCGTCGAGTTCTTCGGGACGTATTACCTCTGGACGGGAAGCGATGCGGTGCCCGCGGCAGCGGAGACGGGCACCGGCTTTTTCACGATCGCGACCCTCATCAGCCTGCACGCGGGACTGAGCTTCCCCGTCTCACCGGAAATCTCCCTCGGCGGGGCAATAGGGCTTGATTTCCTGCTGCGGTTTCCCTTCGAGTTCCAGAACATCACGAGCACGAACGTTGCCGACCAGGGCTCCGGTCTCGGTTATTTCTTCGCCCAGGGGAGGTTCTTCTATCCCGAGACGCGTGCGTTCCTGCGGTGGCATATATCGGAGCCGATCGACCTGATCGTGAACCTCCGCGTGTTCTACCCGCTCTTCCACGCGTGGGACGGCTCCACCCAGCCCTTCTACGATCAGATGATCTTCTCCGGAGGTCTGGGATTCGCCTTCCGACTGCCGCAGTCTAAATAAAGCTCTCCGTCTCCACCTCTGTCCACACGTTCTCCTCCCGCGCGATCAGAAGCGACGCGAATGCGGCTGACAGCACGTCGATGAAAGCGCCGAAGCTCACCAGAAGGGGTGCGATTGTCCGCAGGATAAGGTAGCCCTCCTGCAATCCCTTGGCGTAGATGCTGCAGAGCATGAAGATCGCGAAGAACGCCCCGTTGCCGGGAACGGCGCCCAGGATGAACGATACGACGAATGAGAAGAACATCACCCAGAGGGTCTGGAAGAACGTGATCTCGAGGCTCGAATACGAGCGGAGGATCAGAACGAACGAAACGCTGGCGACCATCGCGGTACCCGCCCTGCCCAGGACGGCGAACAGCGGGTAGACGGCTGAGCCGACCATCCGCGGCACGCCCAGGCTCTCCTTGCCGTGCTTGCTCAAGACGCCGAGGGACACGTAATGATCGCCCGTAAAGAGGGCGGTGATGGCGGGGCCGATCGAGGCGTACAGCCATCGGTAGGGGTTTTCCTTGATGCCCAGGAGGTACAGCGCGCCGGGGAATACGCCGAAGGTGATGACCACCACGTCCGCGGCGAGGATGATGATGATCTGCTTGTACATCCCCAGGTCCGCGTGGGACAGATGGGACACACGGGCGGCGGCAATGGCGATGAGGGCGACGGCGAACAGCTCGACGATCAGCGAGTTCATGTGGTAGAAGATCCGCGACAGCGAGTCGAAGATCTGTACGACCGGCCGTGTGAGCTGCCTGTCGAAATCCATGTTCACCCCGAGCAGGAACGCGACCACCATGAGGGGGAAGAGGAACTCGCCGCTACCGAAGAAGACGCTGAAGAGGTTGCGCGGGAATATCGCCTTCAGGCCGTCCAGGACGCTCACCGCCGTGAAAGCCCTGTCAGCTTCGATCGTGATGGGGATGCGCTCAGGGGGGAACATGAGCACCGAAAGGGTCCCGATGATGATCAGGAGACCCGCCGCCAGGGCGAGGTACTTGAAGGCTGAAAGATAGACACGGACGAGCCTCTTTTCCTGGCGCAGCTCCGAAGTGCCGATGCCGAGGGAGAAAAAGATGAAGGGGAACAGGGCGTAGCGGCCTATCCCGATGAGGAGGCCGGTCAGGGAGTCGAAGAAGCCCTGCGCCTGCACCGGAATGAAAAAGCCGATGAAAAGACCGAGCAGCGAGCCGATAAGAAGCTTGATCCAGATCTTCATACCCCCCCCAACTAGGACACGAAACGAAGCGGGATAGTCGCCAATCCACACTATAGGATTCCCCGGGTCGCGTCAACAAAACGCGGTAGCCGACGGCAATTCTCCGTTCGCGTCACCTTATGCGCACTTCTCATTTTGTCCACTGTTTTCGGGCCTAGTTTGGTGCAAAATGAGAAGTGCCGGGTAGCCGAATCGCGTCTTTCGGCTATACTTGCCCCATGAAGGGCGTCATCGTCACCGCGGGATACGGGACCCGTTTTCTTCCCGTGACAAAGACCATCCCGAAAGAGATGCTTCCCCTGATCACGCGTCCAGCCATCGACTTCGTCGTCGAAGAGCTCGTGGCATCCGGCATCACGGAGATCCTCTTCATCACGTCGCGGAGGAAGAAATCCCTCGAGGATTACTTCGACAGGGAGATCGAGCTCGAAGCCACGTTCCGCGCCGCGAACGACCAGAAGAAGCTCGCCGCCATCGCGCCGCCCAAAGCGACGTGCTACTTCGTGCGCCAGTCGGAAATGCGGGGGACCGGCCACGCCCTTCTGCTGGCCCGGCCGTTCGTCGGGAAAGAGCCCTTTGTCGTCGCCTATCCCGACGATCTTCACTTCGGAAGCCCGCCCCTGTCCCGCCAGCTCATCGAGACGTGGGAGCGCACCGGCTGCACGGTCCTCGCCACGATCCACGATCCCCCCGACATCAACCGCTACGGGATCATCGATATCGCCGATGACGGCCTTCACGTGACGGGCATGGTGGAAAAGCCCGCGCCGGGGAAGGAGCCCAGCCGTGAGGCGTCCATCGGTCGCTTCCTCTATGCCCCGGACTTCCTCGATCAGCTCGCCGTAGAGTGGACGCGGCACGGCAGCGGTGAGTTCTACCACGTGCCCGCGCTCCTCGCCCTGGCGCGCAAGGGCCGCGTCGTATACAAACGGACCGAGGGTGAGCGGCTGGACACGGGCGAGCCGTCCGGCTACCTGGACGCGATCATCAGGTACGCGGAAACGCTTCCCGAGCTGAAGCCGACGCTCGATCGCGCCCTTGCGCGCCACAGGACATGAGGCGGCAGCTCATCGTTCTCATCGGATTCATGGGGTCGGGCAAGACGACCGTGGGCACACTCCTCGCCGCCCGGCTGGGCTACGAGATGATCGACACCGACGACCTCGTCGTGCAACGCGCGGGGATCCCGGTGTCACAGATCTTCGGTGACCGCGGTGAAAGCGCGTTTCGCGCTATCGAATCGGAAGTGCTCGACTCACTGGGAAGCCGCACGGGTGTCGTGGTCGCAACGGGCGGCGGCGCCCCTGCGCAGCCCCGCAACCGCGGGTTCTTCACGAACAGCCCCGCGACGTTTCATCTTCGCGTGTCACTGAAAGGGGCGCGGGAGAGAACCTCGGGGAACGCGACACGGCCCCTCCTCAGCCAGGAAGAGGACGCCGTGCGGCGGCTCTTCGCGGACAGGCTGCCGATCTACGAGGCACTCGGGGTTCCCGTGGAAACCGAGGGACTCACCCCTGGGGAGGTAGTCGAGCGGATCGTGCTGCTGCTGGAGGGTCCCACGCTGAAGGGGTCACCTGGGGGAGCCGCTTGATGAGCCTGCCGAGGTCGATCCTCGACTCGTAGAGCGCCTTCCCCAGGATCACTCCGACCACGAGCGGATCGGCGGACTCCGCCGCCCTTTCCACATCGCCTTCCNNGACAGGATCGTGGGCAGCCCCGCGGCGCGCGCCGCTTCGTTCGTTCTCTCGATGTCAGGCCCTGCAAGCGTGCCGTCCCTGCTGATGTTCGTATAGATGAGCCACCGCACGCCGAGGCTCTTGAGACCCCCGGCAAAGACGGTGTCAGTAACGCCTGCGTCCTCGCTCCACCCCGCGACCTTCACCCGGCCATCGCGCGCATCAACGCCGGCTGCAAACCGTTCGCCCAGCCGTGCCGTCCACCCCGCCACCTCGTTCGGAGACCGAACGAGCACGGTCCCGAGCACCACGCGGTCGACACCGAGTGAAAGCAAGCGCGCAGCCTGGCTCTCGGAGCGGACGCCACCGCCCACCTCCAGGCAGCACGGCACGGCGCGCCTGATCTTTTCGATCACTTCGAGGTTGTCTCCGCCTTTGCCTTCGGCAGCATCGAGGTCCACCACGTGGATCCATCGAACGCCGTGATCGGCGTAGCCCCGGGCGGTGGCGACAGGATCGTTCTCGTAGCGGGTTGTTGCGGAAAAGCTGCCCTGGAGGAGCCGCACGCACCGCCCCCCCCGGAGGTCGATGGCGGGAATGAGAAGCATTCGTTTCAGCCCGCGGCGCCGCAGGGCTGCCCCGCCGCGTCGGTGCAGCCTTCGAGCTGTGCGGTGAATGCTTCGCGTATGCGCGCTTCCAGCTCCGCGGCCTCGCAGCGATCGAGCAGCGATTCACGCACGCGCTGATGGCGGACGCAGCGCACGACGGTGGACAGAGCCTGGAGGTAGTCCACCGTGACGTGCACGGGAGAAGCGATCACGAACAGCAGGTGGACGGGCTTGCCGTCGGGCGCGTCATAGGGAATGCCGGCGTGCGACACGCCCATGGCGATAAGCACCCGCGGAACCCCCGGGGTCCTTCCGTGTGCGACGGCCACCCCGTGCCCGAACCCTGTCGACTGCAGACGCTCGCGCGTCATCACGGCCTCTTCGAAGGCCGGCTCGCCGTCGATCTCATGGAACACGGACGCCCGATGGATGATCTCGCGGATTGCCTCGAACTTGTCGGTGTTTTTGAGCGCTGGAACGACTGAACCACGATTAAAACAGTGCTGTATGCTCATTGCGATAGTTTAAGGAGTGAATATAGCGATCGGCGGCCCGTGGTGTCAAGCGAGTGACCGGTCGGCCCTCGCCATCCGTAGCCATGGGCTCTCGCCGTCTTGCTGCGCAAGCCGGCTGCCGCCCCAGGGAAGGCGAGGTCTGCCGAGGCCATGGATGGCCGACAGGCAGACCCTGGCTATGGGCCTCCTCCCGTACATCCCTGTACTCGTCGGCCCTCGGCATCCGTGCCTATGGACAAACGGCGCCCGGCACTGTATTCTACTGCAATTGACGCGGCCGTGAGCCGCGGAAGAGAAATCCATGGGAGGGGAAAAACCGTGGCAAAAGCACCGGCAAAGAAGACTGCGGCGGCGAAGGTGCCCGAAAAGCTCACCAGCGCCTCGATGATCGGCTACCTGGCCGAGAAGAATGGTTTGGCTCGCAAGGACGTGAAGCAGGTCCTGGAAGATCTCTATGAGATCGTGGGAACCGGCGTCATGAGGGGCGAGCGCGTAGCGATCGGAAAGATCGGAAAGATGTTCATCAGGGTCAGGCCCGCGCGTGCGGCGCGCCCTGGAAGGAACCCTCTCACCGGTGAAGAGATCACCATCGCGGCCAAGCCCGCGACCAAGGTTCCCCGTTTCACCTTCAGCAAGACCTTCAAGGAGTCGGCGCTGAAGGCGAAGGTGAAGAAGTAACACGGATCGTTGCCGCGCGCACCCTCGGGATGCAACGGCGATGGAACATGCGTTGGGGTCGGAAGCCTTCGTTCCGACCCTAGCAATTGCCTGTGCAATGGTCGGCAGGCGCCTGATTTTTCTTCAGGTGTACAGGGTTTCCACCACCCGCCTATCAGAATCCGCCAGATCGTAGGACAGAAGCTCCGTCGGCAGGACCCAGCGAATCTCCTCGTGCTCCAGGAGCTGGGGCTCGCCTTCCATGCGATCGACCCTGTACACGAGGAGCTCGAGGCTCACACCGTCCCCCTCGAAAAAGGTCCTACAGAGGAATCCGCCCACCTGGGCGCGAACGGCAAGCTCCTCGGAAAGCTCGCGCTCCAGTGACTGTTCGGGTGTCTCCCCTGGCTCGATCTTCCCACCGGGGAACTCCCATTTGCCCCCCATATGCTTGCCCGGCCTGCGCCGTGCGATGAGCACCCGCCCGTTCTCCTCCATGACCCCCGCCGTCACCCTCACCGTGACCTCCCCACGCCATTGCGGCCGCACCATTCCGTCACGGGGCAGGAGCTGCACCGCGGCGAAACAGGCGTGCACACCGATTGTCCGTACCGGACGAGAAGCTCGTTGATGCCGATCCAATGGCGCTCGGGGAGGATGTCCATGAGCGCGTACTCCGTCTGTTCCGGAGTCTTCGTGGCCACCCAGCCCATGCGATTGGAGATGCGATGCACGTGGGTGTCCACACAGATCCCGGGCAGACCGAAGCCGAGATTCCGCACGAGGTTCGCAGTCTTGCGCCCGACACCGGGAAGCGACAGAAGCCCCTCCATCGTCGAGGGGACCTGGCCCCCGTGCTCCTCCGCGATGAGGCGCCCGACCTCGCGCAGGTGCCCCGCCTTCGTGCGGTAGAAACCGGCCGGGAAGATGAGCTTCGCGATCTTCGCTTCCGCCAGCGCCGCCAGCAGCGCCGGTGTCGGCGCCTGGGACAGGAGGGCGGCGGAAGCTTTGACGGTCACCTCGTCCTTCGTGCGGAGAGAGATCATGGTGGCAACGAGGACCCTGAAAGGGTCGCGGTTTTCCTGCGCCACGGCAGACACGGACGGCAGCGTGCCGGCCTTCACCGACGCATCGAGCGACTTCCCCATGGCGGCGATGATGCGGTCCCAGGGAATCGGTGTCGGCGTCCCGCTCATTCGCCCTGCCCCTCGATGAGAGCCACAGCCTGCGCGGCGATCGCCTCCCCCGCGCCCACGGGGCCCAGGCCTTCGGCGGTCTTTCCCTTGACCGTCACCCGGTCGATAGTCACGCCGAGATCCGCGGAAAGGCACGCGCGGACCTCCGCAACGTACCGGAGGATCTTCGGTGACTCCAGGATGACGATGCAATCGACGTTGATGACCTTCCAGCCCGCTGCCTCCAGCATGACGCGCGTTCTGCGGAGAAGCTCCCGGCTTTCGATGTCCTTAAGGTCGCCGCGGCCAGGAGGGAAATTGCTCCCGATGTCACCGAGCCCCGCGGGCCCCAGAAGTGCGTCGATGACGGCATGCGTGAGGGCGTCACCGTCGGAGAAGCCCTCCTCGCCGAAATCCGACGGGATGCGGACGCCACCGATCAAAAGCGGGCGCCCCTGGACGAGGCGATGGATGTCGTACCCGAGGCCTACTCGCATGGCGATTCCAGATCGTGCTGCCAGGTGATCTTACGGTTCCGCGGCTCGCCGCACACCCAGGAGACGGGGCCGATGAACAGGCTGTACAGCTCCCCGTCATCCGCGCAGACCATGCCCTGCTCACGGGCCTTCTCGTGGGCGGCCACGATCTGTGCGTAGAGGAAGCCCTGGGGCGTCTGCGCGAAACGGATCGTGTGACGGGGGAAGTGCTGCGCGATTGTATCCCCGTCCCCCACGAGCTTGACCGCTTCGGCGGCCTCCAGCACGGGGAGGCATGCCCCGCGCCGCCGTGTCGCCTCGATCACGATGTCGATGAGCTCACGGCTGACCCAGGGCCGGGCGCCGTCGTGGATGAGGACGAGTCCGGGTGCTGCAGGCCGGAGGGCCCGAAGGGCGTTGAACACCGACTCCTGTCGGGTGCTCCCCCCTTCGACGAAGGCGACGGTATCGAGGCAAACATGGGGTTGAACCAGAGAGGCCACCGCGTCGACATCCCCGGAGGGGACGGTGACGACGATGCGGGAGAACCTGCCGGAGGCGATGAAGGGCCGAAGCGCGCGGGCGAGAACCGGCACCCCTTCAAGCCCGCGGTATTCCTTCTTCCCCGCGGGGCCCATCCGCCTGCTTTTGCCCGCGGCCGTTATGACTGCCGCGCACTCGGCGGGGGTCATTTTGCATTGACTTTGAGCTTGGCGAAGACCAGCTCTTCGACCTCGTCCTTGCTCTTTTCAATGGAGAAGGATATCTCGTCGATCAGGAGCTTCAGAGCGCTGTCGTACAGCTTACGCTCGAGGATGGGCAGCTCCTTGATCCTGCTCCGGTGGTACAACGCGCGCACGACGTTGGCGATGTCCAGGATGCTCCCCTTCTTCAAGAGGTCCAGGTTCATCTGGTAGCGGAGCTTCCAGTCCGCGGGGATCGGCTCGAACTCCTCCGCGATCAACCGCAGCGCCTTCTGCGATTCCTTCTTGCCGACGATCGCCCGGATGCCCAGCTCATCGGCCTTGTCCACGGGGACCATGACGGTCATGTCGGAGACTTCCAGGTAGATGATGTAGTACAGGAGCTTTTTGTCCCGGAAGGGCTTCTCTTCGATCGCGCGAATATGCCCGACGCCCTGCAGGGGATAGACGATTTCCTGCCCCACTTTGTACTTCGTGGGAACGTGGCGCACCGGTTTGCGGGGGGATTTCATGCCAACCATTGTAACGCAGAAACACCAGAGGGTCAAACCATTCCCCGCGAAAGGCAGGGCCGCGGCCACCCATGGCGCCCAGGGGCGGGCACACGTATACTCTTCCCCGATGAGAAAGCTCACCCGAGGCACCATCGTCGCCCTCGTGGCGTTCCCCCTCCTGCTCGCCGCGGTGATCGTCCCCGTGATCATCTGGCACAACGAGATATGGAGGATCGTCGCCTCGGGGCAGAGATTCCGGGAGTGGATCGCGGGCTGGGGTCCATGGGCGCCGTTCGTGTTCATCGGCGTGCAGGTCGTTCAGGTCATCATCTTCGCCATCCCCGGTGAGGTGACACAGGTCGCGGGTGGATTCGTTTTCGGCGGCTGGTTGGGTCTGATCCTGTCAGTGGTGGGCATCGCCATCGGGTCGACGATCGCGTTCTTCCTCGCCCGGCTGCTGGGAACGCCGTTTGTCCAGGCCGTGATCCCTGCGCGTCAGCTGGAAAGGGTGAACGCCATCCTGGGCTCCCGCAGCACGAAGGTCGTCTTCTTCCTGCTCTTCCTCATCCCCGGGATCCCCAAGGACATCCTCTGCTACGTCGCGGGGGTTTCCCCGCTGCGGTTCCCCTTCTTCATCCTCGCCTCCACCCTCGGCAGGCTGCCCGGCATCGTCGGGAGCGTTCTCATCGGCGGTGCCGTGAGGTCGGACCGGTGGATCATGCTGGCAATCGTTACGGTCGTGGCCCTCGGGTTGTTCATTGCCGGGATCGTCCTGCGCCCCCGGCTCGTGGCATGGGTCCAGAAGATCGCGGACCGCCGACAGCCCCCCTCAGGGTCCCCCCCTATGGGGTCTTGACGGCTGCTGCGAACCGCTCCCCGAGCTCTTCGCCCTTCTTCAGCAGATCCGCCGTCGGGCTCCCCTGGAACTCGAGGACGTCGGTGACCTGCCACTTCAGCGGCTCCACGAGCTTCTGGTAGGCAGCCATGCCTCCCTTGCTCCACCCGTAGCTGCCGAAGATCGCGGTCTTCTTGTTCACCACACGCTTCAGCGCCGCCATTTCCAGCGCCTGCGTGACGGGGGGGAAGAGCGTCCCCTCGTAGGTGGGCGCTCCGACCATCACGCCGCGATAGGTCCACAGCGAGGGCAGGATGTAGCTGGAATGGGTGCGGGCCGCATCGAAGACCTCCACGGGGACCCCTGAACGGGAAAGCCCCTGGGCAACGGCGTTCATCATCCTCTCCGTGTTCCCGTACATGGAGCCGTAGATCAGCGTGACGCCGATCTCTCCGCCTCCTTTGGCGAGCTCCGCCCACGTGCGGTACAGGTCCACGATCCGGCCCGGATCCCTGCGCCACACCAGCCCGTGGGAGGGGGCGATCACCTCGATGGGGACCCCGTCCAGCTTGGCGATGGCGGCGAGGGTGGGGTTGCTGAACTTCGCGACGATGTTCACGTAGTAGCGCAGCGCCTCCCGCTCGTAGAAGACGAGATCGGAGCACTGGTCGTCGAAGGTCGTGCCGGGAAGCGCCCCGTACCCGCCGAACGCGTCGCAGGAGAAGAGGATCTTGTCCGTAACGTCGTAGGTGACCATGGTTTCAGGCCAGTGGACGAAAGGGGCATGCACGAACTTCAGGGTGTGACGGCCGAGGACGAGCTCCTCCCCGTCGGCGACGGTGCGGATGTTCTCCGTGATACCGTAGAACGCACCGAGCATCTCCCGCGCCTTCGGTGTGCAAAGAAGCGTGCACTTGCGCTGCAGCCGCGACAACGCCCTGATGGCGCCGGTGTGGTCGGGCTCCATGTGGTTGATAACGATGTAGTCTATCTCGGACAGCGGCACGACCGAGTCGATGCGCTCGAAGTACTCGTCGGTCTTGAATCCCTTTGCAAGGTCGATGAGGACGTTCTTCTCGTCCCTGATGAGGTAGGAGTTGTAGGTCACCCCCGACTCCGCCACGGGCCAGATCCCCTCGAACAGATCGGTGGTCCTGTCGTTCAGCCCGATCCAGAAGACGTCTGGACGAATTTCTAGTGACGGCATGTCATTCTCCCTTGCGCTTCTACCTAGTCCGCCATCGCGATGCTGGGCGGTGTCGCGTGCGCCTTGAACGTGAGGAACTTGAAGGGGTGAACGTCCAGCGGATTGGAGTACCATCCGCCGACTGCTTCCGTGTTGATGAGGTTGATGGCCGGGTTGTGGTCCAGCGGGAGGATGGCGGCCTTGGTGAGGAGGATCTGCTCCGCGTCCCCGAGCCTGCGGTAGCGCTTGCGGTTGTCCATCATCCCGATGGCCTCGTTCACCGCCTTGTCGTAGTCCGCGTCGGAGAATCGGGCGTCGTTGAGGTTGCTGCCCGTCGTCCACAGCTGCAGGAACGTGAGCGGGTCAGCGTAGTCGCCGATCCACGTGGACACGCCGAGGGTGAAATCCCCCTTGCGCGTCTCAGCGAGGTAGTTGGCGGGGTCGACCTCCGTGACGGTGAGGGAAAGCCCGATGAGGCTCTTCCACGCATCCGCCATCTTGCCCACGATGGTCTTCATCGACTCGTTGTCCCTGCTCAGCTTCACGACGAGCGTCGGCAATCCCTTGCCGCCGGGGAAGCCCGCATCGGCGAGGAGCTTCTTCCCCTCCGCCACGGACTGTTCGCTGATGCCCGTCACGTCGGGGTAGTAGGGGATCGAGGGGATGAGCTGGGAGCTCGGGTAGTAGAACTGGTCCTTGGTGCGGATCGTTTCCCACGGAACGAGGAGCGCCAGGCCGCGGCGCACCCTCCAGTCGCTCCACGGCGCCTTGTCGCTCACGAAGTACAGGTACGTGGTGCCGAACATCTGGTACATCTCCAGCCTGTCCCGCGCCTCGAGCTTGTTGCCCGCGATGAGCGACTGCGTGACCCAATGGATCCTGCCGGTGATGTAGCCATCGGTGGCCGCATTGGCATCGTCCATGAGACGGATGCGGATCCTGTCCATGCCCACGTTGTCCGCGTCCCAGTAGCGGGGGTTCTTGTTCAGGACGACCTCCGTGTCGCTGCGGCTGGCGAGCACGAAGGGACCATTGCCGATGACCGTTGACGCCCCGTCCCAGCCGGTCGACTTCAAAAGCGAGGGGTGAAGCGGAAGGAAGGCGATGTGGGTGAGCACGGTGAGGAACTGCGCGGCGGGCCTTTCCAGATCCACCTGGAGCACGTCATCACCGATGGCCTTGATCCCCACCTTGGACGGGTCTTTCTCCGCGCCCGTCCTGTAGGCATGGGCTCCCTTGATGAGGTCGAAGAGGAAGGAGTACTCCGCATTGTTCGCGGGGGAGATCATGCGCATCCACGTGTTCACGAAATCCTGCGCCCGCACCTTGTCGCCGTTGGAGTAGCGGGCGTCCGGGCGGAGCATGAACTTCCACGTCGTGCCGTCGTCGCTCGTGTCCCAGTTCATGGCAACTCCGGGCTGCGGCTCGAGGGTTCGGGGATTGGCGACCACGAGCCCCTCGTAGATCGCCGTATAGAACTGGGATTCGAATGAGGTGAAGGTATGCAGGGGATCGAGGCTGATGCCCTGCGGCGAATCCGCCATTACGAACTCGCGGACCCCCGCTTTCGGCGTTGCGTCGGCGGCAAATATCGCGGTAGAAGACATTACAGCCAGCGCAATCCCGAGAAAAAATGCTTTTTTCAGCATGAGATCAAGATAGTGTTTCGACTCAGAAAATTCTATAGGGAACGAGCTCCCGGACGGCGATCTTCACCTTGACGGTGGCCGTATAGGTGCCCGAGTGAACGATGACCTGCGGATCGTCCCAGAGAACGACGTCCCCTTCGACCTGCCGCGGCTTGTTCACGTAGCGCACGTCGAGACTGCGCCGGATCGCGTCCCTGATCGCGGACTGCAGGGATGCGGTCTTGCCCGACGGTCCGAGCTGGAGCGCCGCCGTTCCCGTGCCCGTGGAGAGGGCCGCGGTGTTGCTCTCCCACGCCGCGCGCCTGCGCGATTCTTCGTCGTTCAGCGTATAGAGGATGCGCCCCCACAGGCGGGTGTCGGTCACCTCGGTCTCCGAAACGTGAAGCCGGGGGCTGCCCCAGGGGATCTCCGCCACCGGAGTCAGAGTGAAGCTCTCCTGCACCTTGCGCGCGAGGTCACCCGGGTAGTAGGTGAAGGTCCATCCGTACACCATGCCGGAGGTGAGCAGGCGCCCCTCGTCGAGCAGGTGCCTTCGCGCCACGTCCATGGGAAGCGGGTACTGCGCCGGATCGATCCTTACCAGCGGCTCGAGCTCGACCCAGGGGCGCACCGAGAGCTGGTCCGTGGAGTCCGCATGGACGCCGAGAGCTGCTGAAAAGAGAAGGATACCTGCAACCAGTTTGCGCATTGCTTTTCGGGAGCTATCTCCTGCGGGAAAAGAGGGCAGCGGGATGCATGCCGAGGTGGACGACGAGGTACAGCCAGGCGAAGAGAAGACCCGCCAGGTGCGTGAGGTGAGCCACGCCGCTCTGGAAGCTCGCGAACTGGGAGACGATCTCGATGCCCGCGAAAACCGCTACCGCGACAGGCGCCCGCATGGGAATGATTCCGAAAACGAAGATCCGCGTATCGGGGAAGAAAGCGGCAAAGGCCAGGAGGAGGCCGTAGATGGCACCGCTTGCGCCCACGACGCTCACCATGCCCTGATTGGTGATCGTGTTGAAGAAAAGGGTGAAAAGCCCGGCCCCCAGGCCCGAGATGAAGTACAGGAGGAGGAACTCCGAGCTTCCCATGCGCTGCTCGAGCTGCATGCCGAAGAGGAACAAGGTGAGCATGTTGAAGAAGATGTGCCACCACCCGGCGTGCACGAACATGTACGTGAAGGGCTGCCACCACGCTCCGGCCTGCAGGACGAGCACGGGGGTCAGCCCGAGGTAGGCCTGGATCGTACGCTGCAACCCGACGAACCCCAGCAGGAAGACGAGAACGTTCACGACGATCAGGATGATCGTCGCGTTGTAGAAACGGTAGCGCAGCGGGCGCCGCAGGATGCTCGTCATAAGCTCAAAGTACGCCGCGCCTTGGCCCTGAGTCAATGGCTCGGTCGCGGCAGCGGGTTCGACCCCTGGCGAACCCCCGCGTCCTTGCCCACTCACCCCGTCCTCTGGTAGGGTTGCGGTGCGATGAAGGGGAAGCCCGATTACTACTGGCGCAAATCCAAGGACGAAGGGTACCCCGCCCGCTCGGTATTCAAGCTGCAGGAGATCCAGGACAAATACCATCCCATTGCAAAGGGGAGCAGGGTGCTCGATCTGGGTGCCTCCCCCGGCAGCTGGAGCCTCTACCTCATCGATTTGATGGCGGGCGCAGGCAGCGTCACCGGCGTGGATCTCAATCTCCCCGACGAGAAACTGCTCTCCCGAAAGAACTACCGATTCTTCCAGGGCGATTTCACCGACTCCGGCATCCTGCGGCAGATCGGAGAGGCCGGCCCCTATGACGCGGTCGTGTCGGACGCAGCCCCCCAGACCTCGGGAAACAGGACCCGCGATACGGCCCGCTCCGCGGGATTGGTCCGCCAGGTGCTTTCCATCTGCGGCACATGCCTCACCCCGGGCGGATGTTGCATCATGAAGATATTCCAGGGGGGAGAGGAACGGGAAATTCTCAACGACATGCGGGGAAGCTTCGCATCCGCCCGGGCTTTCAAGCCGAAGGCGAGCAGATCCGATTCGATGGAGACCTACTTCATCGGGATCGGCTTCAAACAGGCAGCCGGGCCCGGCTGAGCTCCGCCAGCCTTCCCTCGTCCACACGATACCCCATGCCCGGTCCCGTCGGGATCCGGGCGGCCCCGCCGGGACCGAAGCCGAAACCGGGGACGGTGACGTTCTGCTCCAGGAGCAGGTCGTCGTACCCGCCCTCAAGGTAGGTGGGATTCGGCAGCAGCGCTGCGGCAATCCTCCCCAGAAGGGAGAGCACGCCCGTCTCCCCCACCATGCACCCCAGCTGATAGGACAGTCCACAGGCTTCGGCTTCCCGAGCCAGTGCGAGCAGGCGCGAGAGCCCTCCGTTCTTGGAGAGCCGCAGGTTGAGCATCTGTGCCACTCCGCTTTCAGCGAGAGAGCGCACATCGGCAGAGGTGAGCACACCCTCGTCGGCCATGAAAAGGAGCCCCTCCCGGGCAAGGCGGGAGCATGCCTCCGCAGCGCCCGGGGCGCCTACGGGGAGCGGCTGCTCGATGACGCGCACACCGTGGCGCACGCATACGGCGACCTGCTCGTCGAGGGTGGCCGGCGTCCACGCGCCGTTGGCATCCACACGGATGTCGCAGGCGTCTCCGAGCCT
>PLNO01000150.1 GCA_003141795.1 Spirochaetaceae bacterium
CGATCTTGTTGATGACAACGATGATGGAAAGACGACCGGCAAGGGCCTTGCTCAGCACGAAACGGGTCTGCGGCAGCGGTCCTTCGGATGCGTCGACGAGCAGCACCGCTCCGTCCACCATGGACAGGGCGCGTTCGACCTCCCCTCCGAAATCCGCGTGCCCCGGGGTGTCGAGGATGTTGATCTTCACGCCCTTCCACACGACGGAGCAGTTTTTGGCCGCTATGGTGATCCCACGCTCGCGCTCGAGGTCCATGCTGTCCATGAAGCGCTCCTGCGTTTCCTGTCCCTCACGGAAAACGCCGGACTGTTTGAACATGGCATCGACGAGCGTCGTCTTGCCGTGGTCGACGTGTGCGATGATCGCGATATTGCGGATGGAGGGGTTCGATGCGTCTTTATGGGGCAATTGTTTTCCTGACGTGCCGTAGAACGGCGGGTAATTGAGTCATGATAGCAGAAAAAACGTCGCGCGTCAGCAATCAGGGAGGCGTCCTGCGCCTCCCCCCTCAGGCCATCCGCGCGCGCCTCAACTGCCTCGTCAGCTCCCTGAAGCTCAAGAGGAGCTTCTGCTTCTCGTCCCACACCTTGAAGCGGACCGATTGAAGGCTCGGCCACAGGAGCAAGGGGTCGGTGAGCTGCAGCTCGGGGGTCTCGTTCAGGGCCTGCTGGAGGTTGTAGTTGGGGATACGGGGGCGCAGGTGATGGATGTGGTGAAAGCCGATGTTGCCGGAGATCCATTGCAGTATCTTGGGCAGTTTGTAGTAGGAGGACCCCTGCATGGCGGCCTCCATGGATCCCCATTCCTCGGTCCGCGCCCAGTAGGACGGGTCGAACTGGTGCTGCACGTAGAAGAGCCAGACCCCTCCAGCGCCGCCCAGGATCATGACGGGCATCTGGATGAGCAAATACGCCTTGATCCCGATGGTGAGCGTGCAGGCACCGATGAGGCCGGCAAGCAGCAGATCCATGAAAAGCACGCTATGAACCTGCGCCTTCTGTGATCCACGGCTGGGCAGCCGGTGACCTATCACGAAGAGAAAGAACGGCCCCAGCCCGAACATGACGAGCGGGTTCCGGTAGAACCTGTAATTGAGCCGACGCAGGGGGGAGCTTTTCGCGAACTCGTCGGCCGTCATGGTCCAGACGTCGCCGATGCCCCGGCGATCGAGGTTGCCCGACGTCGAGTGGTGGATGCCGTGCGAGTGCCGCCATTCCGCGTACGGCGTGAAAAGGAGCAGCCCGAGGATGTTCCCGAGTATCTTCTGGCCGAGAGGGCTCGCGACGTAGGAGCCGTGCGCGCAATCGTGGAAGAAGATGAAGATCCGCACGAGCAACGCGCCGGCGGGCAGCGCGAGCAGCAGGGTCACCGCGTACGGCAGCTTCCATGACATCGTCATGTACATGAGAGCGAGCAGACCGAAATAGGGAACGAGTGTATCGAGCAGCTGCAGAACGACCTTGCGATTGTTCGGCGTCTCGTATTTCTTGAGCCCGGCAACCCATGCCGGCCTCGGGGTGGGTGATAACGGTGAGGGCGCGCTCCTCAGAGCCGCTCCTCCATCAATTTCGGACATGCATGCCCTCCTCTGGAGCGCTCCGATCACGCTTCGACCAATAGAAGGTACTTCTATTCAAGGACGCGGCATATCACCTTGTCGTCCGATGTACTTTCCGACGGGGGAGGACCGGCGGGCAGATTTGACTCCCGCGGCGACATTTTTTATCTTTCCAACAGATATTTTGAGTTTGAAATAATATGAGAGCGAAAAAAACATACGGACCGGACGTCGATCGCGCGCTCGCCCTCTGGGTGAAGCTCGCCCGCGCCTTCGCGACCTTCGACAGGCTGGTCGCCGAGGACGTCAGGCGCTTCGACCTCACGCTGCCGCAGTTCGGGGTCATCGAATGCCTGGGGCACCTGGGTCCGATGACGCTGGGAGACCTCTCCCGCAAGCACCTGACGAGCTGCGGCAACATGACGGTCGTCGTGGACAATCTGGAGAAGGAAGGGCTCGTGGAACGGCGGCAGGCGGAGGGGGACCGGCGGACGACGTATGCGCACCTCACGACGCGGGGGCGGAGCACCTTCAGGAAAACATTCCCCGCGCACGCGCGGCGGATCCGGGACATCGCCTCCGTTCTTTCGCCGCGGGAACAGGACGAGCTTTCCTTCCTTCTGAAGAAGCTGGGACGCTCTCTGGCAGAGCAACGGGGGACGGCATCGTCCCCCCGCTAAGGAGGTAATCATGGGTATCCAGGGCATTCATCACATAACGACTCTGGCGAGCGATCCTCAACGGAACCTCGATTTCTACGTCGGCTTCCTCGGGTTGAGGCTCGTGAAGCAGACGGTCAATTTTGACGCGCCCGACGTCTACCATCTCTACTACGGCGACGAGACGGGCCGGCCGGGCACCATTCTCACGTTCTTCCCCTTCGTCGATGCGGTGCGCGGGAAAAAGGGAACGGGGGAAACCTCGGCCGTGGCGTTCTCCGTCCCCGGCGATTCACTCGATTCCTGGATCGACCGCCTGTCGCGGAACGGAGTCGCCTTTAACGGGCCGGCAAGGCGTTTCGGGGAAGAGCTCATTTCCTTCGAAGATCCCGACGGCATGGTGGTTGAGCTGTTCGCCGACGCGTCAGTGAACGGGATCGCAGGCTGGGCAGGGAGCGCCGCGGGACGGCGCAGCGCGGTGCGGCGCTTCCACGGCGTTACCTTCACCCATCGGGACCTTGCCCCGAGCGCGACGTTCCTCACGGACGTGATGGGCTTTGCCCCGGGAGGATCGGAAGGCAATCGGCATCGGTTCCTCGTCGGACCCGAGGGTGCCCAGGGCCGCATCGACATTCTCGTGGACCCCGCGGCCCGCGACGCGCGGCAGTCGGCGGGGTCGGTGCACCACATCGCGTGGCGCGCGAAGGATGACGCAGAACAACTGTCTTGGAGAAAGGACCTCTCCCGGGCCGGGGCCTCCCCCACTCCAGTGATGGATCGAAGCTACTTCCATTCGATCTACTTCCGGGAGCCCGGCGGCGTGTTGTACGAGATCGCAACGGACGCTCCTGGATTCGCAACCGACGAGACGGTGGAGGCACTGGGGTCGCGCCTCAAGCTGCCGTCGTGGCTGGAGGAGGAACGGGCGATGATAGAGAGGCATCTGCCGCCGTTGGCGGTCCCCGCCCGGGCGGCGATCAAGACCGATGCGTGAGGCAGGAGGAGCTATGACGGGGCAACGAGACGATCGCGGCCCGCACGACGGGCAGCCCGTCCTCTCGTGGGGGAGGCCGCTCGCATCGGCACAAGCCGCAATGATCATGGTGCACGGGCGCGGTGCGAGCGCGGAGGACATCCTCGGTCTTGCGGCGGATCTCGAAGCGCCGTCATTGGCATATCTGGCCCCGCAGGCGGCGGGGCATACGTGGTACCCGAACCGGTTTCTGGCCCCCCTGGAAAGCAACGAGCCGTGGCTCTCCTCGGCGCTTGCGGTTCTTGCGGGAATCGAGCGGCAGGTCGTGGAGGCGGGCATTCCACGGGAGGCGCTCTTCTTCCTCGGGTTCTCGCAGGGGGCATGCCTGTGCCTGGAGTACGCGGCGCGCAACCCCCGCAGGTACGGCGGCATCGTCGGGCTGAGCGGCGGGCTCATCGGACCTGACGATGCGCCGCGGGACTATGCGGGGTCTTTGGACGGTACCGCCGTTTACCTGGGCTGCAGCGACGTGGATCCCCACATCCCCAAGGCGCGCGTGCTGCTGTCCGAACGGGTGCTCGCGCGCCTCGGGGGAAGCGTGACCGCGCGTCTGTACCCGAACATGGGCCACACGGTCAACGAGGAGGAGATCGACGCGGTGCGGTCGATGATCCGCGCGGTGCTCGAAGCACGGCCCCGCTGAGGCGCGGGCAGCCCCGGACTAGTGCCCGCTCCCCGGCGTCATCGTCCCGTCGTACAGATCGGGCCGCGGTGCCCCCTCCACGACGAGCCAGCCGCTGAGCCCGCGCTGCATCCGGGAGAGGGAATGATCGACCAGGATGAACTTGCCCGGAACGACCGGGGTGAGCTCCGCAATCGCCGCCCCGCCGGGCGGCACGAGCGCGGTCTGGACGTCGGTGAGCGGCGCCGAGGTCACCGAGCCGAGAGCGTACAGCCTGTCGAAGATCTCCCCGATCAGGTGGAGTGACGAGATGGCGTTCGGCCCCCCGTCCCCGAAGAAGATCCGCACCGTCTCCCCTACCCGGGCCTTCAACGGTGTGTGCTCGGTGAGAGCACCGACCGCCCCGTTGAAGACGAAGTAGTCGGGCCGCTCGTCGAGAAGCTTCGTGACGTCGGGTTCCTGAAGTCCCTGCGCACCGAAGCCCGCCTTCGTGTAGATCTCCCCCTGCATCACGTAGAACTCCCTATCCACTTTCCGCAAGCCTTCCGCGGGCTCGACGAGGATCATGCCGTACATCCCATTGGCGATATGCTCCGCCACCATCGGTGTCGCGCAGTGGTAGACGTAGAGACCCGCGTGCAGCGCTTTGAAGGTGAACGATGTCTCCCCGCCGGGGGGGGTCGCCGTCATGACCGCCCCGCCCCCTGCGCCGATGACCGCGTGGAAGTCGACCGAGTGCGACATACGGCTGGACACCGCGTTCTTGAAGTGCACCTCGACGGTGTCTCCGATCCGTACACGGAAGAGCGGACCGGGGACCGTGCCGTTGAAAGTCCAATAGGTGAACGTCGCACCCGGGGCCAGGGTACCGACCACCTCGCGCGCTTCCAGGTCGATGCGGACGCGGGCGGGGGCGCGCCGCGGCAGGGGCGCCGGCAGGTCGGTGGGTGCGCGGACGATGTCGACGACAGGCCCGAGCTCAGTGGATCGCGCCCCCCTCATGTCAGCCATGGCGTCGTTCTGGGGCGCGGCTCCGGCAGCCGCGGCGGTTCCGTTCACGATGAGCTTCCCCTCCATACCCGCCTCCCGGTGACCGGGGATGTCGCAGTAATAGGCGAAAGTCCCCGGCGCGCTCGCCGTGAAGGAGAGCGTCACGCTGTTTCCCTTTCCGGCGACGAGCTCGGACCAGGCGTGGAGATCGGGAACGACGATGTCATGCTCGGCGCCGTCCCCGTCGGTGAGGATGATCTCCACCGTGTCGCCCACCTCCGCCCTGAGGACGGGGTTCTGCGCCCCTTCCACCTCCTCGCTCGTTCCGAAGAACGCCATCCCCTGTGAGCTCATCCCCGTGCGCAGGGAATAGCTCCTCTCCCGATGCGGGGGTTCACCCCATGCGGTGGGGCCGAAAGTGAGAAACGCGACGACGAGTGCTATCGAAAGGCGGAAGGCATTCCCGCTCATGATCTCCTCCTTCTGGATGAGGCTTTCAATGTACTCAGAGGAGAAGGAATGTTCTTTGCGTTGGCGCAATCAGCCCTGGGGGGGCGAGTCCTCGGCGATGGCGCGGAGGAGCTCAGTGGACAGGATCACGATGTGTTCCCTGCCGCCGACGACGACGCCCTGGCGTTCCCATTCGCTCAGGAGCCTGCTCACCGTGAACAGCGTGGTGCCGGTCATTTCGGCGATCTCCTGGCGGCTCAAAGCGATATCGAAGGGCGGTCCGTCCGCCTTTTCGTGCTCCCCCTGCGCCCCGAGACGGAGAAGAGCGCGGGCTACACGCCGCTCGACCCGCTCCGTGGCGAGCTCTCGGAACCGATCCTGCATCTCTTCCAGATGCCCGTACATCAGCTCCGTCATCTTCATCCCCAGACCGGGGTCGTGGCGGGCGAGCTCCTTGAACAGCTCCCCCTTCCAGGCAAGTGCGACGCATCCGCCCAGCGCTTCCGCGGTGGCCGGATACCCTCCGTGCGGCCCCAGCATCGAAACGCCTCCGAACATCTGCCCCGCTGCGATCATGCGCATCGTGACCTGACGGCCGTCCTCGGTGAGCTGGCCCATCTTGACCCTCCCGTCGACGAGCAGGAAGACGTGATCCGCAGTATCGCTCTGACTGAAGAAGGNNCGTCATGCGCGCTCCGTACGGAGTACGCGGTGCAGAGCATGTCAAGCGTGGCGGGAATGAGGCCCGTGAAGAAGTCTGCCTGTCGCACCTGCGCGTCGTATCGTCGTGCCACTGCTGGAGAGTATAGACAAAAGGGCCGGCAGAAGACATCTGCCGGCCTTTCAAGGATCCGGGTCTGCAGTTATGCCCCCTGGGTGTCCACCGTGGTGGGAAGCTCCCCATGAGATTCGCCTTCCACGATCGGCGCTGCCTCCGCGGGGCCCTTCGTCCCTTCTATCGTGAACTGCTCCGTCATCGTCTGCAGCTCCTTCGCCATGCTGGAGAGCTGCTCGGTGGAGGAAGACATCTGCTCCGCCGCCGATGCCGCCGCCTG
>PLNO01000103.1 GCA_003141795.1 Spirochaetaceae bacterium
CGTCTTTGTCGCCGCCTCCCGGCTCGAAGGCCCCGAGAGGAGCTGCGCCTGAGCCTCGATCATCGCGTTCTCGACGCTCCCGTACGCGGAGGCGGAGGCGCTGCGCACCGCCCCTTCCGCCGCGGGCCACGCCTCGGTGAAAGCCTGCAGGGACGCGGAGGCAGCCGTGCCGTCCCCCCGGCGCAGGCTGTCGCGCGTCTCCTCGAGGAGGCTCATGAGATCCTGGATCGACGCGGCGGCGGTCGCAGGACCGGGAACCGCGGCAACGGCGCCTTGCAGCGCTGACCCGCCCGGTGCTGCCGTCGGCGTGCCTGCGGCAGCACCGCGGATCGCCTCCTGTATCCCCCCGACGGCCGCGGCCGCGAGGGCGAAGTCCGCGGGTGAGGCGTGCACCGCGGCGCGGGCCTGGGCAATGCCCGTCTCGATGCGCCCGTAGCGTGACGCGTCCGCGGCGCGCACGCCGTCCTCGACGCGATCCCACTCCTCGTCGAGGAGCTTCAACGCCGCATCCGCACCAGCCTGGTCGGATGCGCGAATTTTCTCACCGGCCTGCGATGCGCGCGCGGCAAGCGTGGCAAGACCCGGCGCGGCGCCGCCCGTCTTCGTTCCCGTCGATCCGGCCTGCGCGGCAAGGGGGAATCCCACCGCCAGGCACAGCACCATGCACAATCCGAGGGTCGCCATCGACCCTGAACGATTCGCCATTCTCCGTCCTTTCATTTCAGCTCTGTTCGATCACTGTCCGTCCGACAGGAGGCCAGCGATGCGGGAGAGTGAATCGGCCAGAGCATCCACGTCGCTTCCCAGGCTCCGGGTCTGATCCGAGGCCAGAGTTTCATAGGATACGTACAGGGCGCCGTTCCTGTGGACGGACAGCTCGGCCTGCAGCTTGCCGAACCCCGCCTCGATGCGGCGCGCAAGCTCCGGATCCCGTGCCGCCACGGGCCCGGAGACGAGCAAGTAGATCTCCAGGGAGCCGTCGACGTTGGCGGCAAAATCGGAGAGGTCAGTGTGCGAATAGCGGTCCTCTTCACCGGTGAGCTTGGTGGAGGCCACCTCGTTCATGAGCTCCACCGCTCCTGTGAGAAGGGAATCGATCGTAAACGGGACAGTCTCCACCCGGGCCCTGAGGAGGGTGACGTCGTCCACGAGGAGCCGCGCGAACCTGTCGAGGTCCTGGTCGGAGCCGCCCTTCCACAGAAGCTTTTCGATCCGGTGGAACCCCCTCCACTCGGCGTCGGGTACGTCCCCCTCACGGCCGTCGATCTTCGCGTCCATCACGCCCAGCGCCTCGGCCACAGGCTCGATGCGCTCGTAGTACACACGTGCGGGCGCGTAGAGCTCGCGTCCGCGATCGACGTCGCCCGCCACGAGCACTTCGGCGAAAGCCCGTGCCGCCTTCACCAGTGCGTCGCTCTGAGCGACGAGGTAGCCGCGGTACTCCCCGATGATGCGTTGTTTCGCGGCGCTTGGAAGACCTGACACCGGCGCTGCCGCGGCGGGACGGCGCCCGCTGCAGCCCGACAACAGGACGACGAAGGCAAGGAGGCTCGCGGCCCCCACAGCCGTGACAGATCGTACACTCATCTGATTCCTCAAGGGATATCTTGACTATTTTAGTCAGATATTGTCAAGAGTTTATGAGGATTAAACCAGTTAACACGTATGAAGTAATACGTGGGAAAAATCGCGAAAAAAGTTTCATCCCGCTTGACACGCATTTCGTACTGCCTTATGATGTCACTTAGTTAATCCTAATATATCTGTTAAGGGCTCCGAAAAGGGAGGGCTCATGGAATCAGCGATCGTCGAGGAATATCTCGAGGCGATCTACAAGCTGCAAAACGGGGAAAAACCGCTCGGTACGACCGAGATCGGCAAGGCCCTGAGCGTGTCGCCTCCCTCCGCCGACCAGATGATGAACAGGATGGCGGAGAAGGGTCTTGTGGCGCGCAGCAGGGACAGCGGCATTCGGCTCACGCCGAACGGGGAGAAGGCGGCTCTGCGGCTCATCCGCAAACACCGGCTTTCGGAACGTTTTCTCGTGGACGTGCTCGGGCTGGACTGGAAGGACGTGCACGACGAGGCGTGCAAGTTCGAGCACATCCTCTCCCCCGAGGTCGAGTCGCGCATGGACGAGATGTTGAAGAAGCCCGCCACCTGCCCGCACGGCCACCCGATTCCCGACACCGACGGGCACGTTTCACAGGAGCCGGTCACGCCCCTGAGCGACCTCGCGCAGGGCAGTGTGGCGGTGATCGCGCGCATCGCGGAGGAGAAGCGGGATCTGCTGGAGTATCTGGCGACGCTCGGCATGATGCCCGGGCGCACGGTGCACGTCGAGCAGATCGCGCCGTTCAAGGGCCCGATGCTCGTGCGCATCGAAGGGGCGAGCTACGCGCTGGGCCGGGAGATCGCCCAGAAAATCCTGGTGAAGGAGCGGTAGACATGGCGCAGTCCTGTCATGGTGTGGTCAATCAGCTCCGTGGGCACACGGATTACCTCTTCGCCCTTGCCGGCAATCCGAACGTCGGCAAGTCGTCGATGTTCAACGCGCTCACCGGTACGGGTGTCGTCACGGCGAACTATCCGGGCAAGACGGTGGAGATCAACGCGGCAACGACGCGCCTGGACGACCTCTCCATCGGTCTGGTCGATCTCCCCGGCACCTACGCGCTGGGCGCGATCTCCGAGGACCAGTGGGTGGCACGTCAGGGCATCCTCGACGGCCGGCCCGACGTGGTCATCGTGATCCTCGACGCGACGAACCTCTCCCGCAACCTCTACATGCTCCTCCAGCTCCTCGACATGGGATTCCCCGTGGTCGCCTCGCTCAACCTCTACGATCAGGCGAAGAAGAAGGGGATCGCGATCGACGTGCAGAGGCTCTCCGCGCTTCTGGGCGTGCCCATCATCCCCACCGTCGCCACAAAAGGCGAAGGGCTCCGCACGCTCATGGCGGCCGCGGTGAGCGCGGCAAACGCCGTCATGGAAGGTTCGGGTGATGCGGGCAGGGGCACGCCGCCCCGCTATAGCGCGGACATCGAGTCGGCCGTGACCGCACTCGAGCGCGTCGTGGCGGGCCCACTCGGGGAAGGATTCCCCCGGATCAGCGCGCGCGGCCTCTCCCTGCTTCTCCTGGAGAACGACGCCCAGTTCGTGAAGACCGCGCGCCAGTCCCCCGCTGCTGATCGGATAGCCGCCGCGGTGGCAGCCGGGTCAGAGCGGATCGGCGGGGACGCCGGCATGCGCATCATCGGCGAGAGGCATGCGCTGGCGGTCTCCATCACCGAACAGGCCTGCGCCGGCGGGAAGGAGCATGAGCTCGTCTCCCAGCGCCTCTGGCGTCTCACCACCGCGCCTCTCACCGGCATCCCCATCCTCCTTGCTACCCTGGCCGGAGTCTTCGCGTTCCTCTTCATCGTGGGGGATTTTCTCGCGCGGCAATTCAGCGCACTGTGGGCCGCGACCCTCTCCCCGCTCATCCAGTCCGGCATCCACGCCGTTGCGGGAAACGGGGTGATCGCGAAGATCCTCATCTGGGGGCCTGACGCGGGCATCGAGGCAGCTCTTGCCGTCGGCATCCCCTACGTACTTACCTTCTACTTCCTCCTGGCCTTCCTGGAAGACAGCGGGTACCTCAACTCGGTGGCGTTCCTCGCCGATTCGCTCATGCACAAGTTCGGCCTGCACGGCAGGGCGATCATCCCCCTGGTTGCCGGGGCGGGCTGCAACGTTCCCGCCATCATCGGCACGCGCGTTCTCAGCACGAAGCGGGAGCGCACCATCGCGAGCACGCTGATCGTGCTGGTCCCCTGCAGCGCCCGTACCGCGGTGATCCTCGGCGCGCTTGCCGGTCTTGCCGGCTGGCAGTACGGGATCGCCGTTTTCCTCATCCTCGGGGTGCTCATCTTCTTCGTGGGCCTGGGGCTCAACAAGGTGATGCCCGGTGAGACCACGGGCCTCGTCATGGAGATGTTCCCCTTCCGCATGCCGTCACTTTCGAACGTGGGGATGAAGACGTGGCAGCGGTTCAAGGACTTCATCTTCGTGGCGACCCCGATCGTTCTGGCGGGGAGCCTGCTCCTGGGGGCGCTCTACGAGACGGGCTGGATGTGGAAGCTCTCCGCCCCGCTCGCCCCCATCATGGAGGGCTGGCTCGGCCTCCCCGCCGTCGCCGGCCTCACCCTCATCTTCGCCGTGCTGCGCAAGGAGCTCGCGTTGCAGCTCCTCCTCACGCTTGCCATCATGCGCTACGGCCCGGGCGCAAAAAATCTTCTCACCTTCATGGGCCCGCACCAGCTCTTCGTGTACGCCATCGTCAACTCGATCTACATCCCCTGCATCGCCACCGTCGCTGCGCTGGGCAAGGAGCTGGGCTGGAAGCGCTCCGCGGCCATCACGGCGTTCACCCTCGCCCTGGCGCTCCTCGTCGGGGGCGGGGCGAACTGGGCGCTGAAAGCGTTCGGGGTCTGAGAAGGCGCGCGATGTGGGGAAGAACGAGGACCCCGACCGCCCCGACCGAGGCACGGCCCGTGCAGTGCCCCCTCTGCGGCAACAGGTTCGACGCCAACAAGGCTGAAGCGTGCGCCTCCTGCCCCGCCCTCCTCAGGGGCTGCGGGATGGTGTCCTGCCCGCGCTGTGGGCACGAGTTCCCGAAGTAGCGCCGTGCCGCGCCACATGCTGGAGAAGATGATCAAAGAGGTGATATAGCGCCCGCGCGGCCGGCAGGCCCCGATGCCCGCCCCGTCACGGGGTGTGGTTGATCGACACGATCAGCGCCACGACCCCGTTGGTCCTGCCGTTCGCCTTGAAGACCATGGCGCTCGGCTGGTAGGAGACCCGCTCAGGAGGGACCAGCGCGTCGCCGAGCACCGCGCGCAGCCGGGCCCTGAGGTCGCCATTTCCCGCCCGGATCCCTGTCTCCACCGCGTCCAGGTCCAATTGTCGAAGGGAGTAGAGCACGACGATGTCCTCTTCCCCCGGGTTCTGGTCGGTCTGGATGAACAGGTCCTCCCCGGGCAACGCCACCTGGTTGCGCTTGTAGGTCAAAGCGGGGCTCATATTCGGGTCGCTGGGGAACAGGCGGTAGGTCTGTCCGGCGGTATCGACGCCGATCATGTACACGAACGCCGGTTCGTTGTTGTCCAGGTAGATCTGGAACCGTGTCCCGCTGGGGAAGTCCTCACCGACGACGTACCGGGACCCGTTCCAGCGGACCTCGGGGCTGTGGCCGTCCCGGTGCACGATCTTCATGGCCCCCGAGAGCTCCGCGCCCTCGGGATGCGCCATCGCGGGGTTCTCCAGCAATTCGAAGGCTTCCTGGAAGTAGTCGATGAAGTCGTTGTACCGTATCCAGAAGAACCCGTCGTTGCCCCATTTCCTCCCCCAGCTGTTCTGCAGCTCGAAGGCGCCTCCCCCAAAGGCGTCGTCATAGGAAACGACGGTCATGGCGTGACCTGACACCGGTTTCGCTTTCCGGTCCGGGATCCAGATGAAATCGCGGGAGAGGGTGGAGAAGCAACCCTTGCCGGGGACCTCGTCGACGTTCATCCCCACGACGACGGGCTTGTTCTCGGAAATCGTCTTCTTCATCTTCTGGAGGATTTCAGCCCTGTCGTCTTTTGGCGAGGCGATTCGCGTGAAGCCCAGAATGGAGAAGGACCTTGCCCTGTCGAAAGCCTCCAGGGGGATCGAGCTCGGGCAGAGGGAGTCGAGATCCGAAAAGAACGGCACCCCTTTGGCCTGGATGGATTTCAGCACATAGGAGGTCACCTGCCCGCTATCGCAGCCGAAGAACTGGTCGGCGAAGCTCGCGCGAAAAGCGAATCCTGGGGAAAATGCGCTCTTCGTGATCAACGCGCGATCGCTCAACCCATTGAGCTTCGCGTAGATGATGGTGACGGCGGAATACGCCGTGGACCACGCCGTACAGGTGCCGTAGCGACCCTGGTCTCCCGAATACGGAGCATACTGCTTGACGGAAGCCCTGGCGGGGTACGCGTACAGTCCGCGGGTCAGGGTGGCCTTGAAGGCGACCTGGTCGTAGGCGCTCGGGTCGAAGATGGCGCCCGTCTTTCGTTCCTGAGCCTGCATCGTAAAGGGTGAGAGAACGGCGAAAAGAGCCGCGACGAAAAGTATTGCAAGACGGTTTTTTTTCATCTCATTCTTCCTGCTTCTTCGAATCATATCTCCATCCCCTCGGAGATGACAACCGTACGGAGCCGCCGGGATTCCTTGCTTGACGGCTGCGCGGCGCGGGAATAGCCTGACGGGATGGTCGGCTACGTTCTCGTCGGCGCCGGTGCTCGAGGGAAGGATGCCTACGGCCGCTGGATAGCGCGGAACAGGGCACAGGCGAAGTTGCTCGCCGTCGCAGAGCCCCGCGACACGCGCCGGGAGCAGTGCGCCGCTCAGCACGGGATCCCGAAATCGATGCGGTTCGCCGACTGGCGGGAGCTCTTCGCAAGAGGGAAGCTCGCCGACGCCTGCATTGTCGCCACGCAGGACCATGACCACGTCGAACCGGCACTTGCCGCAATGGCGGCCGGCTACCACGTCCTCCTTGAAAAACCCATGGCGCCCACGGAAGCGGAGTGCCGCGGCCTGGTCGAAGCTTCGGAGGCGACGGGGGTCACGTTGCGGATCTGCCACGTCCTCCGTTACACGAGGTTCTTCTCCGCCATCAAGACCGCCGTCGAATCGGGGATGCTCGGACAGATCGCGACGATCCGCCATTCGGAGAACGTCAGCTACTGGCACTACGCCCACTCCTACGTGAGGGGGAACTGGCGGAACACCGCGGAGGCGAGCCCCCTGATCCTCGCCAAGAGCTGTCATGACCTGGACATCCTCTGCTGGATCGCCGGCGCCCCGCCCCGCGCCGTACAGTCCTTCGGCTCGCAGGAGTATTTCCGCGCGGACAAGGCACCGAGCGGGGCGCCGCTGCGGTGCACGGACGGCTGCCCCCATCAGGAGGGCTGCCCCTGGTACGCGCCCCGCATGTACGTCAACGGCACTCCGGTGTTGAAGAACGTCGGCCTGTCGCGGGGATCCTTCCTGGGGCTCCTGGCCCGCTTCTTCGGGACCGAGCCGTTCGATCGGCTGTGGGACTGGAAGGAGTGGCCTGCCGCGACGATCTCGGACGACCTGTCCCGCGGCGCGCGCCTGGAGGCCTTGCGCACCGGGCCCTACGGCCGCTGCGTGTATCGGTGCGACAACGACGTAGTGGACCGACAGGTGGTGAGCATGCAGTTCGACAGCGGCGTCGTGGCCACCTTTACGCTGCACGGCCACTCCTACCACGAGGGACGGCAGATCCGCATCGACGGCTCCGCGGGCTCCCTCGAAGGGGAGTTCGGCCTTGCCGGGGAGGAGCTCACGTTCTTCGACCATCGCCGCGGAGGTCGGAAGGTCCTGTGGCGAAGCCGCAACCCGTTCAAGGGTCACGGCGGCGGGGACGAGCGCCTCATGGAGGACTTCACCGCGCAGATTGGCTCGGCGCCACGGGGTGCAGGGGTGCCCGGCGCCAGAGGATCCGCGCGGGCCGCGCTGCAGAGCCATCTCCTCTGCTTCGCCGCCGAGCGCTCGCGTCGGGAAGGACGCGTCATCGTCATGGACGGGGAAGGAGCGTATCGATGAGCCGTGCGCAGAGGTACTTCACCCTCGTGATCATCTCCCTCATGATGATCGTCCTCAACATGGACTCCAATGTCATGAGCCCCACGCTGGCCATGATCGAGAAGGAGTTCGGCATCGGGGACGCCGCCATCGGGAGCATGATGGGGCTGTTCACCATCATCGGAGCCGTGGTGTCCCTGTTTTGGGGATACTTCGCGGACAAGGCCNNATCGGCGAGCTCCCCTGCACCCTGACCGCCCTGGCCCCGAACTACGGGGTCTTCTTCGCGCTGCGCATCCTCTCCGGCATCGGGCTGGGGGCGGCCTATCCACTTCTCTACTCGATCGTCGGTGACATGTTCGACGAAAGGGAGAGGCCTTCGGCGGTGGCCATCGTCACCGTCGCGGTGAGCGTCGGCACCATCGGTGGCACGCTCATCGGAGGGTACGTCGGCGGTGGCGGGGATTGGCGCACGCCCTTCATCGTCGCATCGGCCCCGAACTACCTCCTCGTGATCCTCTACTGGCTCCTCACCCCCGAGCCGAGGAAGGCGGCAAGCGAAGAAGCCACGAAGGACCTCGTTGCATCCGGGCTTGTTTACCCGAAGAGGCTCCACCTCAGGGACTATGCGGGGATCTTCCGGTCGAAGACCAACCTCTACCTCTTTCTCCAGGGAGTGGCCGGAAGCCTCCCCTGGGGAAGCTTCTTCTTCATCAACGAGTTCCTCAACCGGAACAAGGGCCTGTCGGTGGAGAACGCCACCACGGTCTTCCTCGTGTTCGGCGTCGGCATGCTCGTCGGCAACATCGTCGGCGGGCAGATCGGCGGAAGGATCTTCCGCCGTGCGCCCCGTGTGCTGCCCGCGTTCTGTGCAATCACGACCCTGATGGGCGCGGCGCTTGTCATCTACATCATCCTCTGGGCGCCGCCCAGCGTCCCGCTCCTGGCCGGGATAGGGTTCTTCGCAACGGCCCTCGCGGGCATGACCGGGCCGAACATCACCGCCATGATCATGGACGTGAACCCCCCCGAGAACAGGGGAGCAGTCTTCTCCATCTTCAACCTCACCGATTCCCTGGGCCAGGGTTTCGGCAGGTTCGTCGCCGGCTCCCTCTCCGGTCTCTTCGGCCTTGCCGCGGCCCTGGCCATCTCCTCGGGGTTCTGGATCTTCTGCGCGGCTCTCATCGTGGCGGTCATCTTCACGTTCGCGGCCGACATGGCGCGCCACCACGAGCACCTGCGCGGGGTCGCTGAGGAGATGCGCGCGGCTGCAGCGGTGCAGAAGTGAGCAAGGCCGCGCCGTCAGGATCGGGAATCAGCTTCCGGCCCTACCGCAGGGAGGACTACGAAGGGATCTGTGCGATCCTCTACGCCACCGGCTTCCTCGGGGAGGACCTCCTGGGAACGGGGCTGTTCAATGATCGCCGGCTCTTTTCCCTGGTCAACACGGAAGGCTACCTGAAGTTCCTGCCCTCCAACTGTTTCGTCGCCGTGGACGACTCCGACGGAAAGGTCGCCGGGTACATACTCGGCGCAGTGGATTCGCACCAGTGGGAGAAGATCTTCACGTACCGCATGTACTGGCGCATCGCGGTCCGCGCATTCGCGGTGAGCTGGTGGAAGTACCCCGAGTCGTTTCGCCACGTCCTGGATTGGGCGCGGAACTATGCCGACGTCTCTGTGCCCTTCTTCCCGGACTACCCGGCGCATCTGCACATCAATGTGCTGCCCGGCTACCAGCGCAGAGGCATCGGCGACGGGCTGATGCGACTGTTCGAGCGGCGCCTCCTCGACCAGGGCGCCACGGCCGTTCACCTGGTGACGTCGAACCGCAATGTCAAAGCCCTCCCCTTCTACGCCAAGCACGGTTTCGTCGTTCTTGCGGAGAAGTCCGGCACCTATTATCGCGGCATAGAGGATCACCGCGCGATCATTTTCGGCAAGAAGCTCGGATCGCCAACGCCCCGGCCATGAAGATCGACCCTTCCCGTTGAAGGCCTGACCCGGTTCTCAGGGCGTGGCGTCGAGGAGTCGGCGCCACGCCGCTTCCTCGCGGTCCGCCACCTTCGAGACCGCGGCCGCGATGCCGGGAAGGGCTGATGCACGGGCACCCGCGGAACGGTCATCAGCAGCCCGATGGCAGAGTGCAGCAACTGCATCCCATTCTTCGGCAATGGCGGAAAACTCCCGTCCCGAGACTGCAAACTCCTTTCTGTCCGCGATGTCCGCCGCCTCAATGAGGAATCGGGAGAACATCCGACGGAATGCCCCGCCACCGGTTCCACCGACCGCGCTGATGAAGATCCACGCGTTGTACAGAGCGCCGCGCAGTCCTTCCGGGTCGAGCAGCGAATCCCACCGCCCGATCTCGGCTGCCGCCTTCCGTATTCCCTTCACCCCGATGTTCGCTATGGGAGGCGACAGCATGAGCTGTGCCTGATCCGCAACCGCCTTCAGGATCTCCTCGGGACGCGGTGGGCGGAAACCGGAGAAATCGAGCTCCCACGAGGCGCGTCCGGGAGGGAACGGTCGAAAGCGCGAGCCGCGCGCAGCACTCAGATCGGCAAGAGGCACGGGATGGAGCGGACCTTCCCTGTCGGCGAGCAGCGCCGTTCCCGTCGATCGATCGAGGCCGCACGCGACCACCACGTGGCCGCCGAAATGGTACTCCTGCCCGCCAAAATCGAAATAGGGCAGGAACCCCATGTCGACCTGTAGCATCACGGGCTCGCCCGCCTCGAGCCGCGTCACGAGCGCCTTCTCCGCCGCAGCGTCACTGGAAGAGCGCCTCTGACGAACGACCACGCCCGTGCGCTGTCCCGCCATCTCTTCCATGCTCGGCTTGGGCTGCGCCCGTCCTCCCAGGAAGGGTGCCTGGCCTTTGAAATGGAAATATGCGAATCCGACCCCCTCTCCGAGTCCCAGGAGCAGATCCTCGGAGAGGTCATGCCCGTGAAAGGCGTACATGTGCCGCAGGGAACCGGTCACACAGTGGTGCGTTTCGAAATGCCGAAATCCATTCAGGGCTTCCATTTCAATCCTCCGTCATCGTGTACTCAACGCCATGAGTTTTTTCGCGAGCTCCTCCACCCAGAGTGCCTCGGCTTCGACCATGCGTTCGCTGTAGTCGAACATGCATTCCACATGGAAGGGGGCCTTCCCCGCTACCAGCTTCCTGCGAACATTTTCCAGTCGTTGACGTAGCGCCACGGCATAGAGGGAGAGCGAGGCCGCCGCAGCCGCCGCATCGATCACCGGGAGGCCCGCGAGCCCCAGCTGGATGTGCGGAAAAAGTCGTCGCGGCTGCGTGAGGGCTTCGAGCACGCTTTCGCGATACGCCTTCCGCCCCGCAGGGGTCGCATGATGGATCTTCCGCGACGGTCCCCCCCCGCGTGCCGCGGCTACTCGCACCGTGGCCAGTCCCCTCTTCTGGAGCTTTCCGAGGACCGTGTAGATGGAGGAGAAGCCGATCTCCGTCCATTCGCGCATCCCGCGTTCCTGGATGATCTCCTCGATCTCGTAGCCGTGTCGATCCTCCTCCACGATGAGGCTCAGCACGGCGATTTCTGCGTTCGTCAGGGGTTTCATTCAATATCCTTATCAAAGAGTATTCTATATTAATAATACTGTCAAATGGAGCGCCCCATGGGAAGCCTTGACGGAACCAACGAAAGACACAATAATGAACATGGGTTCACTATTGTGCAGCACCTGAAAGAAGAGCTCAAAGAAAAGATCCTGGGCGCGGCGCGGACGGAATTCATGCTCCACGGCTTTCGGGACGCATCGATGCGCACGATCGCGCGGAACGCCGGCGTCGTGACCGGTAACCTGTACCGCTACTTCTCAAGCAAGAAAGCGCTCTTCGAAAGCCTCGTGAAGCCCGCCTACGACGGCATCACGTCCCTCGCGTTCGATGACGAGCGCATGGGGAGGAAGCCGCGCTCGCAGACCGCCTTCGTCGACCCCGTGACCGACGCGCTCGTCGCTCTGCACGCCCGCTACGGCGGCGTCCTTCTGGTGCTCGTGGAGGGAAGCGCGGGCACAGCCTACGAGAACACGAAAGCCGAGCTCGTGGATCTCGTTGCCGGTCTCTTTGAACGCGAGATGCGTTTTACCGAGAAGCAGGACGTGTTCCTCTCCAGGCTCGTCATCGCGGCGTTCGTCGACGCCTTCTTCACTGCATTGAAGGAATACGGGAACGACGATACGGGGCTCCAGGAGATCCTGCGGCGGCTGCTCAGCGTGTTCTTCAAGAACATCGACGACAGACTCGCGGAGGGCAAAGCTTAGGGCGGGAGGCGCACATGGGAGAAAGCGATTTTCCCCTTCTGCTCTCAGAGGGGTCCATCGGAGGCATGGTAGTCCGCAACAGGATGGTCATGCCCGCCATGGGGGTCAACATGGCCGAGGGCGGTTTCGTCAACGACGCGATCATCAACCACTACGTCGAACGGGCCAAAGGCGGGGTCGGGCTCATCATCGTCGAGGTCACCTGCGTCGACGCACCTCTGGGTCTGAACACCTCGCGCATGCTCGTCATCGACGACGAGGAATACATTCCTGGCTTCCGAAGGCTCACCGACGCGATCCACGCGCAGGGAGCCCGATGCGTTCTGGAGATCAGCCACACGGGCCGGGGCGCGAAGAGAAAAAACATCGGCGGACAGCCGGTGGGGCCCTCCGCCGTCAAGAAACCCTACGATTTCATCGTCGGGTTCGAAGGGGAGGAGCCGCGCGCTCTCACCCTCGAGGAGATCGGGCGCATCGAGGACAGGTACGCGGATGCCGCTCTGCGGGCGCAGAAAGCCGGTTTTGACGGCGTGGAGGTGCATGCAACAGGCTACTACCTGGTGGCGCAGTTCCTGTCGTCCACCGCTAATCTCCGTAAAGACGAGTACGGGGGCAACGCCGTGAACCGTGCGCGCTTTGCAATAGAAATTGCGCGAAAGATCCGTGAGAGGACCGGACCCGATTTTCCCCTGCTGTACAAGCTCAGCGTCCTGGAGATCGGTGAGTTCGGCGGCATCTCTCTGCGGGACGGGCTTCTCACCTGCTGGCTGTTGCAGCAGGCGGGCGTCGACGCCATCGAGGTGCTCGCGGGCGCCTGGAGCACGCACCCCGGAAAGCGCGACACGCCCGACAGCGGTCAGTCAGCAGGTTTCACATTCCCCATCGTCCGGCTCATGAAGCTCGCGCGCATCACTCGGTGGGGGAAGCGGCCCGGATTCGTCTTCGGACGGAGGGCCCTGACACTCCCCCTCATTTCGGGAGGAAGGACATTCGACCCCGTGCTCGCTGAAAAGGCGCTTTCGCGCGGATGGGGAGAGCTCATATTCATGGGCAGAGCCCTGCTCGCGCAACCCGACTTTCCCCGCATGATAGCCGACGGTACCTACGAAGACGCGCGTCCGTGCATCGGATGCGGGAAATGCACGGATGGTCAGCTGCAGCGTGACGAGCGCATCGCCTGCTCGGGCAATGCCGTTCTTGGCGTCGGAGAAAACGACTATCGCCTCCCCCCCACGGGGGCAAGGAAAAAGGTCCTTGTCGTCGGAGGCGGCCCGGCCGGCGTGGAGGCGGCGCGGATCGCGGCCTTGCGCGGACACGACGTCACTCTCTACGAGAAGGAGCGCCGATTGGGCGGACAGCTCCACGACGCCATCGTGCCTCCGCACAAAGGCAACCTGGCCCCGCTCCTTCGTTACCTGGAAAGGCAGGCGCTGCGCACCGGGGTCAAGGTCGTGCTCGGCAGGGAGATGAGCGCGGAGGACGTGCTCGCCGAAAAGCCCGATGCTGTGGTGTGCGCCACGGGTGTCTCTCCCGCGCGCCTGCCCATCCCCGGATTCGACGAGCCGTCCGTCATGAACGTCAAGACCGCGCTGAAAGGCGCACGGGTCGGCAGACGGGTCGTCATCATCGGCGGGGGCGTCGTCGGCTGCGAGGCCGCGGAGCTGTTCGCCGGGCAGGGAAAGACCGTGAGCGTCGTGGAGATGCTCGACTCACTCGCAGGCCGCATGGTAGCAACGAGCAGGGTGATTCTCCTCGGCCATATCGAGCGCATGAAGGTGAACGTTTACACTTCTCACCGGTGTGTGGAGATCCGGGGCCGGAGCGTCGTCATCGAGACCGCAGACGGCGCGCGGAAAGAGCTTGCGGCGGACACGGTGCTCATTGCCGTCGGTGACAGGCCGAACCGGACGCTCGCCTCACAGCTGGCGGGCAGGGTCACGGAGCTCAGCGAAGTGGGGGACGAGAGGGAGCCGGCGAGCATCCTGGAGGCGGTCGCCACGGGATACGCCGCCGGCATCGCACTGTAGGCTCTATCGCGGCCCCTGATCCCTCCGGGGGTACAGGAAGCGCTTGATCTTCTGCGACGGTGTCTTCTCGAAAGGCTCTGCCTGCAGGTGGAAGCGCCGGACCTGGCTGAAACCGGCGAGCTGGGGGTTCACCTCCGCGCGGATCCGCTCCAGGAGGGATGCCAGCGAATGTTGGGCGTTCGCCATTCCCTCATGGACGGCGCTCATGAACAGCGACAACGCGTCCGGTTTCAACACCACCAGCGCCGCGACCCCTGAGCTGTCGCCGTAGACGAGCGACTCATCGACGTACGGCGACTGGTTGATCACCGCCTCGATCTCTTCGGGGTAGATGTTCTCCCCCGAGGCGCCGAGGATCATGGTCTTCAGGCGTCCGCGGATGAACAGCCTCCCGGCCCGGTCCAGCTCTCCGAGATCTCCGGTGCGGAACCAGCCGTCCGAGGTGAACACCTCGGCCGTACGCTCGGGGTCCCTGTGGTAGCCGCGCATGACGTTCGGTCCCCTCACCTGGATCTCCCCCTGACGGGCCCCGGCCTCCCGCCAGATGCGGATCTGCACGCCCTGGAGCGCGGGGCCCGTGGAGCGCAGCCGCGTGGTGAACGGGGCGGAGCCCGCCACCAGCGGCGAAGTCTCCGTGAGCCCGTAGCCGATGGCGTAAGGGAAGCGCGCCTCTGCGAGGAAACGCTCGATGTCCGGCGCGAGTGAGGCGCCCCCGATCCCGAAGAACCTGACCCGTCCCCCGAATGTGCGGCGGAGCTTCATCCCCGCGATCAGGACGATGAGCCGGCGCAGGACGGGCACCTTGTAGGCCGCAATTTTTTCCAGCTCCGGCAGCACCTTGGATCGGTAGATCTTCTCCATGATGAGCGGGACGGTGAGCATGATCGTGGGCCTGAGCTTCTTGAGCGCCGGAATCAGGGCGGTTGCGGAAGGCGGGCGGTCCAGGTAGAAGATCGCTCCCCCCTGCATTAGCACGGCAATGAAGCCTATGGTGCACTCGTAGGTGTGGGCGAGCGGGAGCACCGAGAGAACCCGGTCGGTCGTGAGCAGCTTGATGATCGGCCTCGTGGCCCAGGCGTCGAAGACGATGTTGCGGTGCGTGAGCTCCACGCCCTTGGACTGGCCCATCGTCCCCGAGGTGTAGATGATCGCGGCGAGGTCCTCTTCTGCAACCGGGGGGAACGGAAAATCGGATTCGGGCAGGGCGAGCAGCTCCTCGATCTCCAAGAAGGGCATCCCCTCCGGGACCTCGTTGAGCTTGGCGCGCATGCGCTGGGAAACCAGCACGGCTTTGCATTCAGCGTGCGCGATGATGTTGCCGATCTGCGGGGCGGGAAAATCCGTCATGACGGGTACGACGATGGCGGCCATGGCCGTGATCGCGAAGTAGGCCACACCCCACTCGGTCCTGTTCTCGGAGAGCAGCCCGACCTTGTC
>PLNO01000099.1 GCA_003141795.1 Spirochaetaceae bacterium
CGCTTCACGCGGAAGATCCCCGTGCTGCGGTTCTGGACCGATGCGGGGGACGTGCCGGATACGGACTTCGTCAGGGATGGCGCGCTGTACACCGACATGGGCTCGGAAGTGTATCCCCCGTCCCTTCGCCTGGTCCTCGAGCGCATCAGGGACGAGTACGGAAACATCCCCGTCTACATCACGGAAAACGGCGCATCCTTCGCCGACGAGGTGCAGGGTGAGCGGATTCCCGACCCGAAGAGGGTCTCCTACCTCGAGGGCTACCTCGAGGAAGCGGCGAACGCACTGGAGGCGGGCTGCGCGCTCAAGGGCTACTCGTTCTGGTCGCTCCTGGACAACATGGAGTGGTCATTCGGATACAGGAAGAAGCTCGGCCTCTTTCACGTCGATTTCACGACGCAGCAGAGGCTGGTCAAGGACTCGGGGCTCCGCTACAAGCAGATCATCGCGGAGCACCGGGCATCGGGGCAGTGAGCCCGCTACACTGAGAGCTCATCCGGCTCCAGGAGCACGTGCTTGATCGCCGTCCGCTGCCATGTGTACACGACATGGATCGTTCCTGCCGAATCCTGGACGATCGCGGGGTAGCTGTACTCCCCGTCGCCGTCCTCGAGCGTCGAAGCGATCCGCCACGATCGTCCTTCGTCCCGCGAGACTGCGACACTGAGCGGCGTTCGAGGACCCCAGGGGAGGCAGTCCAGGGAATCCTCACCGTCCGAGTGTACGCCGTGCACGAGCCGCCGCATTTCCCGCTCGTCGGCCCTGCGCATCGCCGATACCGGTGCGCGTCCGGCGCCGGCGGATTTTCCGAGCCAGCGGCTCGTCTGGTCCCCTGATGTCCCGAGAGCCACCGGATTGTACGCCATGGCAATCGCACCATCACTGAGGCGGACCATGTCGATGCCGCTGTTATTGTTCGGAAGGGAGGTCGGTGCCGGTCCGCTCCACGTCCATCCGCCATCCGTCGAACGTGATTCGAAGATGCGGCCTTCCCACGTGCGCATGTATGCCAAAAGGCCCCCGCCTTCCAACGCCACGACGGACGGCTGATGCACGCGGGCGCCGCCGGGGCATTCGATCAGCGTCCACTTCTTCCCGCCGTCGTCGGATCGGAGGAATGCGGCCTGCCACGTTCTTTCGTGCTCGACGGGGATGATCCAGAGCGACGCCGACACGCGCAGGGGTTTGTTCTTTCCGAGGATTCCCTTGCCGGTCAGGAACAGCTCCAGATCCGTCCAGGTCTCACCTGCGTCGTACGATCTCTTCAGGAACAGCCGCGTCCCGCCCTGGCACCACCCCGGCCCGTAATTGATCGGGGCGATCAGCCAGACGGCACCGTCAGGTCCGATGAACAACCTCGGATTGCCCGCCGCATGGCCGGCAACGTCGACCCACACCGCTGGAACGCTCCAGACCGCGCAGGACGCGCTCCAACGGCTTCCCAGGATCACCGAATCGGGAGCTCCCTCGGCTGAACCCGCGTACCAGGAGGCAAGCATGTCGCCTCCGGGAATCTCGCAGATCACCGCGGCGTGGCTGGAGGGAAAGCGGTCCGTGCCGGAGAAGATGAAACCGGATCTCATCCGCCGCCCTTCTCCCGTTCCAGCTCCGCAACGATCCTGCGCACCTCCTCCAGGTCCTCCAGGGTATCCACGCTGAGCCCGAGGTACTCGTGCCGGGTGGGCAGGACGAGCATGCGATGGCCGGACTCGAGGATGCGCAGCTGCTCGAGGGACTCGGTCGATTCCAGCGGGGTCTGCGGCATTGCAACGTAGGCCTCGAGGAAGTCCCGCCGATACGCGTAGACGCCGATGTGCTCGAACGCGCGGAATGCATCCTTCTTGCGGGGATACGGGATGAGGGAACGGGAAAAGTACAGCGCAAAGCCCTTCCGGTCGAAGACCACCTTCACGACGTTCGGATCGGAATATCCCGCCTCGTCGAGAATGGGCGTGCAGAGCGTCCCGGCGGGGATGTCGGGCTCGTCCAGCATGGGTTGGACGAGCTCGTCGATCATGCGCGGGTCCAGCAGCGGCTCATCCCCCTGGATGTTGACGACGAGCCCTGCATCGATCATTCGAGACACCTCGTGGATGCGGTCGGTGCCGGTGCGATGATCGCGGGAGGTGAGCTTCGCCATGCCGCCGAACCCTTTCACCGCATCGACGATCCTCTGGTCGTCGGTCGCGACAATGAGCTCGTCGAGCAACCGCGCACGCCGTGCACGCTCGTAGACGTGCTGGATCATGGGCTTGCCGCATATGTCCTTCAACGGCTTGCCCTCCAGGCGCGTTGAACCGTAACGCGCCGGAATGACTCCGAGAACCTTCATCTCTGCCTCCTGGACCGCTCCATCAGGGTGTCGCGGCGTATCGGTTTCACGTTCTCGACGATCCAATCCCGCATCGCGATCCCTTCCGCCGATTGCTGCGGGTAGCTCATGAAATCGAGACGGATCCCCAGGGCCGTCGAGGCTTTCCACGCGAGGATCGGCATGATCGCTCCGATGTCCCCGACGAGCGGTATGCTCCCGGGAAGCCGCGCAAAGCCCGACATCTCCATGCGGAACGGTATCCCCGTGCTCTTGGTCTTCGGAAGGCCGGAATCGATCGCCGCCTGCACGGCATGCCCGGACCGCTCCATGTCCCATGCCCGTTTGAGGTTGGGATCGAGGTCCACCCTGATGAGGGACTTATTGCTCAGGCTCGTCGTTGGATAGCCGTCCCAATGGGCCCAAATGCCGTGCCCGGTGTACCGCTCGAAGGGCCCATCGTGGATTTCCTGCGTCAGAGCGACCGCCGACTCGATGATGACGTCGGAGGATTCGATCATCGATGAGAGAAGCATGCAGCGCTCGAAGACGGAGATGCTGTCGGCGATGGACAGTCCCACCCCGCCCCCTCCGATGAGCTGAGGAACGCTCACGAGAACGGGAGCTCCGCGTGCAGCTCCTGCGCCGATCATCGTCCGCGGATCCGCCCCCCACCCCGCCACCGTTTCGAACGGAAGCCCGGCAGCCTTCGACATCGTCAGGATCTCGTGCGCGAGCCGCTCCGTGCGAAGCCCCATGGGATAGGCCATGTTGCCGGCGGCTTTGATGATCACCTTGCCCTCCAGCGCCCGCGCGCGCTGGATGAGATCGAGGTCGAGGACCATCTCCTTCTGTAGTAGCGCAATCTCCGCGTCGTCCATGACCGTTATCTCGAACACGTCCCCGCGGGGAAGCTCGACCCCGAAGCCCAGGCGTGTGCCGTCCACCCTCCGCACACGGTCGAGCGCTCCCGCCATCTCGTGGGCGATCACAGCCGAGCTCGTGGAGACGCCGTCGACCAACCCCTTCGTAATGAGCTCTGCGATCAGGGTGGTGACCCCCTCGTGGAGGTTCGGGCCGCTGCCCGTGGCCACCATCACCTTGCCGCCGCGTTCCTTGCATTCGATGATCCGTTGCGCCGCCTGATCCACCATGGCACGGACCTCGGCGTCCAGCGCGCCGTACAGGCGGGCAATAGGTTCCACGTTCACACTCATGCTCTTTTTCCTCTCTTTCCGCACTTCCCGTGGGTGTTATTTCAGGCCGGTCGTTGCGATTCCCTGAACGAAGAATCTCTGCAGCGCTATGAACAGCGCGACGGGGAGAATGATCGACAGGAATGATGCAGCCATGACGATGCCGTACGGGGGCTGGTGCATGATACCGGTCGTCACCGCGAACACATTGACGGCGAGCCCTACGGGAAGCGGCTTCACGGCATCCTTGCTTGCCGCGATGAGCGGCCAGAGCAGGCTGTTCCAGCTCTTGATGGCCGTGAAGATGAGTGCGGTCACGATGGCGGGCTGTGTGAGCATCAGGATGATGCGGAAGAACGTCCGCCAGCGCCCGCAGCCGTCGATCTGGGCGGCGTCCTCGAGCTCTATGGGGATCTGCGAGATGAACTGCCGGAAGAGGAACAGGCTCACGCCGCTCGTGCAGAGCGGGATCATCAACGCCACGAATGTATTCGTGAGCTTGAAGTAGTACATCTGCAGGTAGAGCTGGGGAATGTAGGCGCAGAAGGGGATCATGATCGTGAGCAGGCAGAGGCCGAAGAGGAAGCCCTTGCCCCTGAAGCTTATCCGCGCGAAGGCATACCCCGCGGGCAGGCTGAGCGCAAGGGTCGCGGCCACCGTCCCTGCTGTGATGATGACGCTGTTCAACAGCCACCGTCCGAAAGGATACTGGGACATCACCCGCACGTACTGCTCGAGCGTGAAGGTGCGCGGGATCCACTCCCACGTCTTGCTCAGCACCTGTCCTGCCGGTTTCAGGGACGTGGACAGCATCACGAGGAACGGGAAGATGTAGAAGACGACGACGATGAGCAGGATGAGTGAGAGCGCAATGCGCCCTCCCAGCTTGCGGAGGCTCATGCGGCCCTCCTGCCGGCGACCCCGAACTGGACCGCCGTCATTAGCAGGATGATGCAGAGGGTGACCACAGAAAGGGCGGCTGCGTCCCCGAAACGGAAGCTCTCGAACGCGAGCGAATAGATGCGGTAGACGAGCGTCGTTGTCGCCCCCAGGGGACCTCCCTGCGTCATGATGTAGGACTCGTCGAACATCTGGAAGGAGTTGGCCGCGCACAACACCGTTGCATACAGCGTGATGGGCCGCAGCATCGGCAGCGTGATCCAGCGGAAGGCGCGGAGCTTTGTCGCCCCGTCGACCCGCGCCGCTTCATACAGCTCCTTCGGGATCCCCTGCAAAGCGGCAAGAAAGATGATCGTGTTGAAGCCGACCGACCACCAGCTGTTCATGATGACGATGGAGGGCAGCGCGAGCTTCACGGTGGAAAGCCAGCCCACGGGGGCCAGGTGCAGCAGGCGCAGGTAGTTGTTCACGATGCCGAAGTTGCGGTCGAAGATCCATTTCCAGAGAATGCCGGCCACCGCGCTGGAAATGACGTAGGGCATGATGACGATGACCCGTGCGAAGACCTTTCCCCGGATGCGCTGGTTCAGCAGGAGAGCAAGGAGCAGGCCGAGCGCCGTCAGCACGACGGTGACCAGAACGGTGTACAGGAACGTGTTTCCCAGCGCCTTGACGAAGAAAGTGTCGTGAAAGAGCGTCCTGTAGTTGTCGAGGAAGACCCATTGGGGCGCATCCACGAGGCTCCAGCGCGTGAAGCTCATCGGAACGATCGTGAGGGCAGGCAGGAGGAAGAAGACCAGCAGGAGGCATACGTAGGGAAGGATGAAACCTGCCGCTTCACGGAACCCGTTCTTTCGACGTGCCACGATGAGCCTCATAGCGCCCCCTGCCGGGCACGTTCGCCCGGCAGGAAGCTGAAGGGATGTGAAGAAACCGACGACGTCACTTGCGCGCCAGGATCTCGTTCACCGCCGATTCGGCGGCGGCAACGGCGTCCTGCGCCGAGCCCTGATTGAGCATGATGGTCTGCATCATCATCACGAGCGGGGAAGTTGCCGATCTGCCGAACACCTCGTCACGCTTCGCCACGGACGGGTAGTAGTGAGCCGTTGCGAGGGTCTTCGCGAAAGCCTGGGACTTCACGAGCCCCTTGAAGGCGCTGTCGGCGAGGATGTCGTTGCGGACGGGCAGATGGCCTGCTTCCGTCGTCCATGTGAGGCCCTTGCTGGAGAGGAACTTCAGCAGCTTCATGCCGGCAGCCATGTTCGCCGCGTTTTTCGTGTTGGGCAGCACCATGACGTGGGAATCGGCCCACGCCGCGGGCTGATCGAAGATCACGGGCAGCGGTGCCGTGCCGTATTCCAGGCCGTCGACCCGGTTGAAGTCGTACATCGACCAGGGACCGCTGATGTCCATGGCCACGATTCCCTTGGCGAAATCGTCGTCCGGACTGTCCTCCTGCTCGGGCACGACCTTGTACGTGTAGACGAGGTCGTGGAGGAACTGCAGGGATTCGACCCCCGCAGCCGTGTTGAATGCGGACTTCGCGAGGTTCCCGGAAAGGATGTCACCGCCCTTGTGCTGCCAGACTAGCGACATCCAGATCCGGAAGGGGATGCCTCCGCCGTAGGAGAGCCCCATGCCGTACTGCTGGTCGTGGGTAAGCTTCTTCAGCGCGTCGATGAACTCTTTCCTGTTCTTCGGCGGAGTGTTCGGATCGAGGCCCGCTTCGCGGAACATCTTCACGTTGTAATACAGCGCAAGGGGATGCATGTCGAAGGGGATCGCGTACTGTTTACCGTTCACGAAGGTCCCCGCCCATGCGGTGCTGACGAACCCGCTCTGCGTGAAGCCGTTCGCGGTTGCGAGCTTCGTGAGATCGGTCAGGAGCCCGAGATCCGTCTCCTGCTTGAGGCTCGACTGCTGAACGAGCAGGGCATCGGGAGCATTGCCCGCCTTCGAATCCAGCAGCAGCTTCGGATAGAGGGTGCCCCAGTCCATGACGGATTCCTGGACGGTGATGTTGTCCTTGTTGGTCGCATTGAACTCGGCGATCAACTTCGAGAGCACGACGTTTTCCGGCGACCCGACGCCGTTCCAGAAGGAAATGGTGATCTTCGCCGGAGCGGCAAAGGACACCCCTCCAACGACCAGCAGCAGTGCGGCCACCGCCGCCACAGAGAACAGCAGACGCTTCATACCTGTGACTCCTTTCCCCTTGCGGGTTCTGTTTTACCCAGAGAGGGGCTTCCGTCCCCCCCGTTGAACAGCCCCAGTTCAGAGAGCGCGGAACGCATGGCGCCGAGCTCTTGCGGCGAAAGCGCCCGCATCGGCGGGCGGACGCGCCCGCAGTGCACGCCGCGCATTTCCAGCGCCGCCTTGAAGTACGCGGGGTGCAGGCCGTCTTTCAGGACGCCGCGCACCTCGTTGATCGTGCGCTGCTTCGCGCGCGCAGTCTCCATGTCCCCCGCGAAAAAGGCCCGGCGTAGATCCGCGAACAGCTCGGGAAAGACGTTCGCGTTGCCGGAGACCTGCCCTTTCGCCCCGACGGCGAGGGCGGGGAGCATGAGCCCGTCGACTCCGCACAGCACGATGAACTTCTCGCCGCCAGCCTTCAGGTATTCCTGGAAACGCAGCATGTCGGAATTGCTGGATTTCATGCCGACGATGTTCGGCGCGGCCGCCCGCAGCCTCTTCACGAGATCAGGGGAGATGTTGTTCCTGGCATTGGCGGGAAACGCATAGAGGAAGATCGGAAAATCGGGGACGGAGGCCGCCACCGCACGGAAGTGCTCGAACAGAGAATCGTCGTCGAGCGCGTGGAAGTACGGCGTGATGACTGACGCGGCGGTGGCGCCGCAGCTTTTGGCGTGACGCGTGAGGGCGATCGTGTCGGCGGTAGTAATGCACCCGGTATGGATCATCACCGGCGCCCTGCCGGCCGCGTGCTCGACCACGGTTTCGGCAAGCCGCCTTCTCTCGGTCAGGTCGAGCAGCATCCCCTCCCCCGTCGTTCCGCACGGGAAGAGCACGTCCACGCCCCGCGCCAGGAGGAAGTCGGCGAGCCCCCGCATGGCGGGGGGATCGATGGCTCCCTGGGGGCCGAACGGGGTGATCATGGGGCAGATGAGACCGGTGATGTCGTGTGCACTGAACATTGGCTACGTCGTCCCTTTCTTGGGTTGGGGTCGGGAAACGATTTGCGACGACGTGGAGGGCACATACCCCATGTGGCGCGAAACCTCCTGCGCCGTGTGCATCACCCACGCTGCAAGCTCCGGCAAACGCCCGCCGATGATCTCGGGATCGATCCCCGAGACGCTGCACGCGCCGATGGGGCGGCCCTTCTCGTCGAGGAGCGCCGCACCGATGCAGTACGTGCCCTCCTCGTGCTCCTCCCGGTCCAGCGAATAGCCCTGCGCTCGTATCGCATCGAGCTCCTTCTGCAGCGCCGCGACGCTCGTGATCGTTTTCGGCGTATAGCCGGGCAAACCGACCGTCTTCGCGATCCGGGCAACCTCGCTCCGTGGCATGTGGGCCATGATGGCCTTGCCGACCGACGTGCAGTGCAGCGGCACCCGGTCCCCGATTGCCGTGCGCGCGAGCAGACGACGGGGGGACTCGATGGCGTAGATGTAGAGGCATTGGAGACCGTCGAGCGTGGTGAGGTAGACGGACTCATGCGACGCGTCGGCGAGCTCCCGCAGAAGCCGCGCCGCGCGGTCCCGCAGCTCCACATTGACGCGCACGGCCTGGCTGCAGGCGATGATGGCAACGCCGAGTGCGTACTGGTCGTTGTCTGTCTTCTCGATAAAACCGCGGGAGAGCATCGTATTGAGCAGGTTGTGGGCGGTGCTTTTGGGAATATGGAGGCGCCTGCTGATCTCGGAAAGCCCCAGGCGCGGCTCCTCCAGGCTGAAGAGGTCGATGATGTCGATCGCTTTGAGAACGGAATTGACCATCTCAGCACCTCCCCGTGCCGAAACACCCGGAGGGGCTGCCGCTATCAGGGCATTGTTTTCTGCAATGACGCACTCCGTTCATCATTATGGAACACAGTATCATATATTGGACCTCCTGTCAAGACATGCATTCCCCCGCAACGGGGCTATTTCTCGACCTTGATGACGAGTTTCGTTACCGGCTCGGCGCCGTGCACGATGCACCCGGGCTTGTGCGCGTCGCCGGGGGAAAGAATTGCGAACA
>PLNO01000174.1 GCA_003141795.1 Spirochaetaceae bacterium
AGGTACTACGGAGGTATCAGCGCGTAGTCCAGGCTGCGCTCGCCTCCTGCCACCGCTTAGTTGAGTTTTGAGTGCTGCCAGTTGGTGCAAGTGGTGGCCATCGCCAGCGGGATGGCATCGGCCAAGATCACCGAATTCCCCCACCGGAACATTGACTGGTGTCTGTTCGCTGATCAATAGGCGGTAGAGAATCTCTCGTTGGATCAAGGGTCCCAGGATCGGGAGGTCCCGGGGCTCGTCCAGCAGATCGACAAGCCGTTGAACGGCGGACACCAGGGGCAATGAAACAGGGCTGAGGGCCACAGCTCTGCCAGCGGTCGATGCTTCGAGAGGCGGAAGGTCAGTGTCGATCATCAGCTGGGCGATAGCCCGGGGATCGAGTTTTAACAGGAGAGCCAACAGCGGACGTTCGGGACTCGCCTCAAGGACCCGTCCTACCGTCGGCAGGTCAATCAAAGTAATCAGAAAGTGGTCTTGGTCGTAAAGGTAGGTCTCGTCCGCCATTACCACCTGTTTGCTCCCTTGGAGGACGAGTGACAGGCTAGGCTCGTACACGACGGCGGTAGGCTCGGTGGGCTCGTCTCGGCGGCAGAGAGTCAAAGCCGGGTTCGAGGTCTTGAAGTCTCCGTTCCGGCCGGTCCACCGCACTATTGTCCACCCAAGCTGGGACCTCGCCGAGTCTAGATCGCTTTTTGGTTCCATCTGGCCTCCCTGACACCATGAAACTCTCTTTCTTGTCAATTTTCAAACTGTTCTGGGGGATCATGCAAAAATCAAACAGGATCATGCTAACGGTGAGCTGTGGACCATGAGCATCTTCAAAGTTGTCCCCAAGGGATGAAAGGAGAACCATATCATGAGTCAAGTCTGGTTGATTACAGGGGCCAATCGAGGCCTTGGTGCCGCCATCGCCCGGGCCGCCCTCGATGCCGGTCACATAGTCGTGGCAGCCGCCAGGAATCCCGATTCGATCAAGAGTACCCTCGATGCCGGTGAGGACCGGTTACGATCCATCGCCATTGATGTCACCGAGCCCTTATCGACGGTCGACGCAGCAGCCTTTGCCGTGTCTGCCTTTGGTCGGATCGATGTGCTGGTTAACAACGCCGGGTACGGCCAACTCGGAGCCTTCGAGGAGCTGGACCCCGAAGCCATCAAACGCCAATTCGATACCAACGTGTTCGGACTGATGAACCTGACCCGGGCCGTGTTGCCGACAATGCGCCAGCAAAGGAGCGGACGAATCTTCAATATCTCCTCGACCGCCGGCTACAAGGGGGGCGACCGGTATTCGATCTACGCCGCCTCCAAGTTCGCCGTCGAGGGGTTCTCCGAATCATTGTCGGAAGAATTGGCCGAGTTCGGCATCTTCGTGACAGCGGTTGAGCCGGGCTACTTCAGGACTGATTTCCTCGACGACAGCTCGGTGGCGCATGGGAGTGTGAGCATTGCTGACTATGCAGCCTCGTCGGCGGCCCGGCGAGCGATGATCGAAGCCTACAACCACGTGCAGTCGGGTGCCCCGGCCAAGTTGGGACGGGCACTGGTCACCTTGGCTGCCGAAGCCAATCCGCCGCGTCATTTTCCGGTAGGCGCCGATGCCATAGAGATGATTGAGCAAAAGAACATGGCGGTTGGGGCCGATGTGGAGCGCTTCCGGGATCTCTCGATCGCCACGGCGTTCTCCGTTTCTTGAGAAAGGCCCGCTCCCGTGGGGCAATTCTCGACGCTGTAACGAGTCCAATCTGGGGAGGTATGTTTATGTCAGGAATCAAAGGTAAGGTTGTCATAGTAACTGGCGCAAGCAGTGGGATCGGTGAGGCGACCGCGTTACTCCTCTCTGCACGTGGCGCGAAGCTCGTGCTCGGAGCGCGCCGGTCTGATCGGCTTCAGGCTCTTGCCAGCCGTATCGCAAGTGCGGGAGGCGAGGCAGTCTATGCCCCCACGGACGTTACACGACGGGCAGACTTGTCCAACCTCGTCAAGCTGGCCTGTGAGCGATACGGCAAACTGGATGTTGTAGCCGTCGGCGCTTGCCGTCTCCTCGATGAAACTGAAGATGGTAGAGAAGAAGCTTGTCGTGATATTCGACACGATGACGCCCACGAGGTTCGTCTTCTGCCACACGAGGCTCCGGGCCATGAAGTTGGAGGAGTAGCGAAGCTCCGTGATGGCGTGCTGGACGCGCTGGCGGATCTCCGGGCGCACGTAGCGCTGGCCGTTCACCACCCAGGAGACGGTTGTTACGGAGACTCCTGCCTTGCGGGCAAAATCCATTATCTGCGCGTGCGTCCTTGCCATGTCTCTTGAGCGGCCTTGTATGGTAACGTCTCCAGATTTGTCAAGAAATTTTTTCTTCGCGGACGATAGGAGCCCTCCCCCTGCCGCGGAGCGGGGCGGCAAGCTCCCCGACACGGGACTCGTCACGCGGTCCAACACCGAGAAGGAGCCTGTACCACCTCACCCCAAATGGCAACCTTCATCCATAACCGCGCGCCAATCGAGTATTGCCACGGAAGGCCAAAACGGCTTCCGCATGAAGTTATTTTGAGCGCTTCCTCTGTGCCATTCTTCGTATGGACCGATTCGGACGGCCTACGGCAAGCTCGCCAGTACCTCGCGAATCAGCCTCAAATCACCGCTAATATCGAAATCGGGCCATTTCTGCGTGACGGCAAGACGAACGATCACCAAGTCTTGACTTGGCATCACATAGACGCGCTGGCCCAAAACACCCGAGGCGTAGAACGCATCACGCGGCATGCCGCCCTGGATGCGGCCGACGGCGTCCGGAGCGGCGCCCCAATTCGTCCAGAGTCCTGCACCGTAGTCCGTGTTCAATGTCGGAGTTGCTGAATAGCGCACCCACCC
>PLNO01000120.1 GCA_003141795.1 Spirochaetaceae bacterium
TGGGGAAATGCGCGACGATCTCGATGCCGGGAAGACCTCCCGTGGAAGAGAACGTCAAGAAATCCATCTCTGAAGGGAAAGTGGCATTCGGGTTCACGACCGAGCACATCGATCAGTCGTTGAAGTTGCTACTGCCATTAATTCATCCCTAAAAAAATGGAGGAGTATCGATGAACTATCTGATCATGGCCCTGAGCGGGGCCCTGGCGGCTTTCCTCGCCAACAGGGGGATTGCCGTCTTCAATGACGCGGTCCGGCCGATCATGCCGGAGTATCGCGAAGGACGAATGACGAGGGCGGAGCTGGCGACCACGACGTTCGCACTCAGCTTCGGACTCGTGATCGGGTTCGGAATTCCATTCTCCATCATGTCCCCGATCATACTCGTTCACTCGCTGTTCCTCGGCACCGATATCATCGGCATCGCCTTCCCCGGCAAGCCGATCGACACATGGTACAAGGACAGGCAGAGCGTGATCGGCGCGGCACTCTCGGTCGTGTGCGGCGCAGCCTACGGCGTGCTGCTCCTGCTCGGGCTGAAGTCCTTCGTCGACCTCATGAAGCTCCTGCCCGTCAATGTCTTCGACGCGTGGGGCGGCCTCGGGGCCCCGGTCCTGTACGCTTTCGCGGTTTTCCCCTGCGTCGTCATCGCGATGGAGTACGGGTGGAAGAAAGGCCTCATATCCCTGGCCATCGTCCTCGTCATCCGACAGGTCGTCGACAAGCTGAAGCCGGGATCCATGGCGGACGGATTCGCCCTCCTGGCAGGGCTCATCCTCGTGTTCTTCTTCGCGTTCCGTGACAAGACCCCCTCCACCAAGACGAACATGGCGTCGGTTTTCAGCGATCGCGCCAAGAACATCATGAAGAACCTCCCCTACATCGCCTGCATCGGCGCCCTGTACGCGCTGGCCTGCAACATGAAGATCCTCATGGAAGGCCCGCAGTCTCTGATAGCGCTGAAGGACGGCCAGATGGCCTCCGCCATCAGCATTACGATCGCGCGGGCAATCTCGTTCGTGCCCCTTATCGGATTGACCTCACTGGCAACAGGGACCTTCTGCGTATCGGGGTTCGGGTTCACGGCAACCGCCGGGCTTCTCGCGTCGGGCCCCATCCTCGCCATCGTCCTCGGGGCGGTCGTGATGTCCGCGGAGGCCCTCTCCCTCGTGTACATCGCGAAGCTCTTCGACCTGTTCCCGGGCGTCCGGCGGGTCGCCGACAGCATGAGAACCGCCATGACCAAGCTCCTCGAGGTGGCCCTGCTCGTCGGTTCCATGAGCGCGGCCAACGCCATGGCACCCGGCATCGGGTTCTTCGTCGTCGCCGGTCTGTATCTGATCAACGAGTACTTCAAGAGGCCGATGGTGAGAATGGTGGTCGGTCCGCTGGCCGCCATCATCGTCGGTATCCTCGTCAACGTATTCGCAGCGGTCGGCCTTTTCACGGTCGTCAAATAGGAATCATGTCGAACGGGCGGGGGCCGGAGTCCCCGCCCGCTTCCAAGCCACAGAGGAGACTATCCCATGAAATTCGAAGCGCTCGACGCCTCGGGAGTTGATCAGATTCATGATGCGTCGTTGTCCCTGCTCGCGGGTACCGGGACCCTGTTCCACAGCCGTCAGGCCTTGAAGGCGTTCAAGGAGGCAGGCGCCGACGTCGACTTCGACCGGCACCTTGTCCGGATGAGCAGGGCGATCGTCGAACAGGCGCTGGCAAAGGCGAGCGGGCGATTCCGACTCTGGCGGCGCAGCGGCGACGGGATGATCGACCTGATGGACGGAAGGGCCCGCGGGCACAATGTCGGGGGGTGCATCCACATCCTCGACGAGACGAGCGGGGTCGTCCGCGACGCCTGCCAATCGGACCTGGAGCGTTTGACGGTTCTCATCGACGCACTGGACAACATCCACGTCTGCCGTCCCGTCGCCTATCCCCAGGAGTATCCTTCCGACGTTCGCGACATCCTGACCGCCGCCACGATGATTCGCCTGACGAAAAAGCCCTATGGGGTTTCCGCGTACAGCCCGGACAACCAGGCGACCATCCTTCGTCTGGTCGAAACGGTTGCCGGAGGGCGGGCGAAAATCGTCGCAAAGCCGTTCATCTGGGGGAGCATCTGTCCCAAGAGCCCCCTCACTTATACGGAAAGCACCGCGGACATCCTCATCGGATGGGCCCGGGCAGGGCTGCCCGTGGCCATCGCCCCCTGCCCGATAGCCGGGGGGAGCAGCCCGGTCACGCTTGCCGGGACCCTCGTTCTGCAGAATGCGGAGTTCCTTGCCGGGTTCGTGCTCGCGCAGCTCATCCGGCCCGGGATCGACGTGAAGTACACCTCCCGCCCGATCCCCATGGACATGCGCAGCGGCCTCGCCAACTTCGGCGCCGTGGAGATGGGCATGATGTCCGCGGCCGTGGTGCAGCTTGCCAGGCGGTACAGGGTGTGCTCCGACGTGTACGGCCTCGGCACGAGCAGCGCGCATCTCGACGAACAGGCCGGCTACGAAAAAGCGATGAACGGTTTGCTTCCCGCCCTGGCGGGGGCGGACCTGATCGCGGCATGCGGCATGCTGGACAATGCGCTGACCTCCAACGCGGTGCAGCTGGTGATCGACAATGAGATGCTGGGCATGATCTTCCGCGTGCTCCGCGGCATCGCGGTGACGCCTGACACACTTGCCCTGGACCTCATCGCACGGGTGGGTCACGCGGGCGATTTCCTCTCCGAGCCGCATACGGTACAGTTCATGCGCGAGGAGCTGCACGTGCCAGGGTTCGGCTCGCGGGACTCATCCCTCCTCGACGCCGCGAGAATGAAGGCCCAGGAGATGGTCCGGGACCACCCGACGTCCTCGCTGCCCAGGGACATGATTTCGGAGATCGAATCGATCCTGGCTCCGGTTGCAAGGAAGGCATGATGCACGCGTATCCTCTGGAGTCGGTCAGCCTCGACGATGCCGTACAGATGCAGTTCACGCTGGTCGACGTCATGACACGGCATTTCCGCGGAAGCGAGGCGCTGGGACAGGGCGATCTGGGCATCGTCCCCGGGATCAATCAACCCGCGACGACGCGAAAAGTCGAGGAGGTTATCGCCGAGTTTTTCGGAGCGGCGGATGCGGTCCTCCTCCGCGGGGCGGGGACCGGCGCATTGCGTCAGGCGCTCGCCTCCGTGCTCCGTCCCGGCCGGAAGCTCCTCGTTCATCGGGCCCCGATCTATCCCACCACCCTCTCCAGCATCGAAGAGATGGGAATCGTGACCGTGGAGGCGGACTATAACGATCCCGTCGCGCTGGAGAAAAGCAAAGACCTTGCCTCCATCGACGCCGCCCTCGTGCAGCTGGCCCGACAGAAGCTCGATGACAGCTACAGCGCCGACGCCGTCATTCGCGCGATCAAGCACGCGAAAAACGCCCCTGTCGTCACCGACGACAACTACGCGGTCATGAAGGTCCGCTCGATCGGCGTCGAGATGGGAGCGGATCTTTCCACCTTCTCCCTGTTCAAGCTGCTGGGACCCGAAGGGGTGGGCTGCGTCGTCGGCCGCAGGGATCTGGTGGGGTCGATCCGAAAGAAGCAGTATTCGGGCGGCTGCCAGATCCAGGGGCACGAGGCGCTGGGAGCAATGCGCATGCTCGCCTACGCGCCGGTCGCCTTCGCCATTCAGGCGAAGGCGGGCGACGAGATCGTACGGAGGCTCCGCGGCGGGGAGATCCCCGGCATCAAAGACGCGTTCATCTGTAACGCGCAGTCCAGGGTACTCCTGGTCGAGCTGGAAAAGGAGAACGCGGCGAAGGTGCTGCAAAGGGCGGAAGCCCTCGGGGCCCTTCCCTATCCGGTCGGCTCGGAGTCCCTCTACGAGGTGCAGCCGCTGTTCTATCGGATCTCGGGGACCTTCCAGAAAAGCGATCCCTCCCTCGAAAAGAGGATGCTGCGGATCAATCCCATGCGAAGCGGACCGGAGACGGTTTTGCGCATACTGAAAACTGCGATCGAACAGGCGGACGTCGAGCCATGTTTTTGAAGAAAATGCTGGAGCGGAATCCCGACTTCCTCTCCACCGTCCTGGACATGCTCGGCGATGGACGCATCGAACCCGACACGTACGCGATCGACGTCGACAGCCTCATGGTCAACGCGACGCTCCTCCTGGCGGAGGGCAACGAGCACGGCGTCGAGCTGTTCTTCATGACGAAGCAGTTCGGCCGCAATCCGCGCATCGCCCGAATGCTCATGGAGGCAGGGTACCCCGGAGCGGTCGCCGTGGATTTCCGTGAGGCGACGCACCTGATGGAAAACGGCGTGCGCGTCATGCACGCCGGGCACCTCGTTCAGATACCGCAGGCGCTGATCCCCCTGATGGTGGGCTCCGTCCGCTATATCACGGTCTTCAGCGTCCAGAAGGCCTGCGCGATAGGCAAGGCCGCCCTGGCGGCGGGTGAAGTCCAGGATGTGTTCCTGCGTTTCATCGGAAAAACCGATTGCATCTTTCCTGGACAACAGGGGGGATTCGCGCTGGAAACGTTGGACGAGATCGTCCCGCAGCTGGTACAGATCGAGGGGATCAGAATCGCGGGGCTCACGTCGTTTCCTTGCTTCGCGTTCGACGAGGGGCATTTCGAGACGACGGCGAACGTGCGGACCATGGTGCGGGCCAGGGAAGCGATCGAGCAGCGGTGGTCGCTGCCGGTCACGCACCTCAACATGCCCTCCGCGACATGCCTCGAGACGATACCGATGATCGCCGCTTCAGGCGGGACTCAAGGGGAACCCGGTCACGCATTGACCGGCTACACGCCCAAGGAGGCGGTCGAAACGACTCCTCTCATGCCCGCCATCGTGTATGCGACCGAGGTGTCCCATTCGTTCACGGACGCCGACGGCCGGGCCGTCTCGTGCCTGTTCGGCGGCGGATATTATCGCCGAGGGCACGTTCGGGGCGCCTGCATACGAGTCGGAAAGTCCCTCGAGATCGCGCGAGTCATTCCTCCCGATCCCGTCTTCATCGACTACTACTTCGACGTCAAAGGGACGTTCCCCGCGGGAAGCCCTGCTGTCATGGCATTCAGGACTCAAGTGTTCGCCACACGCAGCAGGGTGGCTCTCGTGGAGGGCATGAAGACAGGAACCCCCCGGGTCACCGGAGTCTACGACAGCCAGGGCCGGCTTCTGGAGGACCGTCGATGAAGCCCGGCAGGTTCATCATCCTCGTCCTGGACAGCTTCGGCATCGGTGCGATGGATGATGTTCCCCTCGTGCGACCCCAGGACAAAGGGGCGAACACCTTCCGAAGCGTTCTCTCCGCCGTCCCCGACATGAGGTTTCCCAACCTCGGGCGTCTCGGTCTGGCGAACGCTGCCGGCTTCGAGGCCGGGGGGCTGCGGTTCTCCAGCGATGCCGCGTATGGGAGATCGGACCTCATGCATTTCTGGTGCGACAGCTATTGGGGGCATCAGGAGCTCATGGGCACACGCCCCCGCATGCCCCTTGAAGCCCCCTTTTCGTCGATGATCGATGCGGTCGCGCATGCGCTTCGCGCTGCGGGCCACCGGGTCGACTACGTCGGTTGCCCGCTCAAAGTCCTCGTCGTCGACAACGCCATGGTGATCGGTGACAACATAGAGGCCGACCTTGGTCAGAACTACAACGTCACAGCTGCCTTCGACGCCGTGCCGTTCGAGAAGGTGAAGGTGGTCGGGCGGATCGTGCGAAACCTTACAGGGGTCGCCCGGGTGATCTCCTTCGGGAGCCCGGGCGTTTCCCTCCAGCGCATACTCGGCGCTCTGGAAACACGCAACGGCACCTACGTCGGGATAAACGCGCCCCGTTCGGGCGTGTATCGCGAAGGCTACCTCGTCGCGCACATGGGCTTCGGGGTCGACGCCGGGGAGCAGCTGCCGCGCGTGCTGAAAGACGCGGGATACAGGGTCGTTCTCATCGGCAAAGCGGCCGACATCATCGACAACCCGGGGGGGACGAGCATCTCCGCCGTCGACACGGAGACGGTGATGCGCACGACGGTTACCGAGATCGCGGATCTGGACTCGGGATTCGTGTGCTCCAACGTGCAGGAGACCGACCTCGCCGGCCACAGGCAGGATCCGTTTCTGTATGCGGAAAAGCTTCGGATCGCGGACAGCTACATCGGGGACATCATCGAGCTTCTGGAGGACACGGATATCCTCATTGTGACGGCAGATCACGGGAACGATCCGCTCATCGGGCATCCCCAGCACACGAGGGAGAGGGTGCCCATGCTCTTCCATCTCCGAAGCAGACCCGCGGGCCTGCACGACATCGGAACGAGGAAAACCCTGGCGGATATGGGTGCGACTGCGGCGCATTACTTCAGTTGCGGGCCGCTGTCCTTCGGTGAAAGCTTCCTTGGAATGCTCCCACGGGGGAAAACGAGGTGAATCATGACAGTCCGTGAGGTACGAATCACGAATCCGATGGGGTTCCACGCCCGGCCGGGAAACCGCTTCGTCAAGGAAGCGAAAAAGTTCAGCTGTGCAATCACCATTCGCAAGGGGGACCTGGAGGTGAACGCAAAGAGCCTTCTCTCGCTCTTGAAGGCGGGAATCTCTCAGGACGACCTCATACAGATTTCCTGCTCGGGCCCCGACGAGGACAACGCAGTGGAAGAGCTTGTCGCGTTCGTCCGCACGCTCACCGAGTAGGCATGAAAGGCATACCTGCATCCCCCGGGCTGGCCGTCGGACCCGCCTGCCTGTATCGGAGGCGTGACCCTGGCTACGGTTCCTCGCACATCCCGCAGGAACGGGTGGAGACGGAGATCGGGCGTTTCCGCGGCGGACGAGCACGTGCCGGCGAGCAGTTGGAAACGCTCCGCCAGAGGACTGCGGAGCGGCTGGGGGAAGCGAAAGCCGAGATCTTCGAGAGCCACATCGAAATCCTCAACGATGAAGAAATGGGCGATGCCGTAGAGCAGGCCATCAGGGTCGACCTTCTCACCGCCGAGGCTGCCTGCACCCGCGTCATCGCGCGGAACGCCGAGGAGCTCGACGCGATGGAAAAGCAGTACTTCCGCGAGCGGGCGGCGGACATCCGCGACATCGGCGCCCGTCTCTGCGCATGCGTGGCCGGCGGCGGATCATCCGATCCGCTGGCATTCCCCTCCCCCGTCGTTCTCGTTGCCGAGGATCTCAGCCCCTCGGAGACGGCGGGCATGGACGCAGAGATGATCCTCGGCATCGTAACGGAGCGTGGCGGTCCTACCAGCCACGTCGCGATCATGGCGAAAAGCTTAGGAATTCCCGCAGTCGTGAGCGTCGGAGGAATCGTGGCATCGGTAGCGGAGGGAGACATGATCGTCCTGGACGGGGACACCGGGGAGATCGATATCCGTCCATCGCGAGCCTCCGTCGCGGCTGCCGGCCGGAGGCTCGCGGCCCTTCGCGAGCGTGCGGCACGGCAGGATACGCAGAAAGACCTCCCTGCCATGACCAGGGATGGAAAGCGGGTGCCGGTGTTCGCGAACATCGGCGCGCCGGATGAGGCGGTGAAGGCCCGGGAGCTCGGTGCGGAAGGGATCGGGCTCTTCCGCACCGAGTTCCTCTTCATGAGCTGCGAAAACATCCCCGGTGTCGAGGAGCAGCGTATCGCCTATTCGCGCGCCGCGGCCGCAATGGGGGAGGCGGAGATGATCGTCAGGACGCTGGACGTGGGAGGCGACAAGCCCATCCCGTCGGTCAGCTTCCCCGACGAGGAGAATCCGTTCCTCGGCTGGCGGGGGATCCGCATGTGCTTCGACCTGCCCGATCTTTTCGAAACGCAGCTGGAAGCGCTGTATCGTGCAACGGCGGATGCGCATGTTTCAGTCATGTTTCCAATGGTCAATTCCGTGGAGGAGACGCGTGAGCTGAAGTCGATCATGCTAAGGGTACGACAGAGGCTCGAGGCCGCGGGTGTGTCTTTGGGAAAGGAGCCGGCGCTCGGGATCATGATAGAAACGCCTGCCGCGGTCCTCATGGCCCCGGAGCTGGCGCGGGAAGTGGACTTCTTTTCCATCGGCACGAACGACCTGACGCAATACATGCTGGCCGTCGACCGTGGAAACGCCAGGATCGCCACGCTCTACGATCCGCTTCATCCCGCCGTCGTCCGTGCCATCGCGGAAACGATCAGTGCCGCCCACGGCGCGGGCAAGCCGGTCTGCATGTGCGGAGAGCTCGCCGGTGACACGTTTGCCATACCGCTGCTCGTCGGGCTCGGGCTGGACACGTTGAGCATGGCAGCCCCGTTGATCCCCGCGGCCAAGGAAACGATCCGTTCGATCTCATCCACCGAAGCCCAGCAGCTCGCCAGCGCGGCCCTGGGAGCGGCGACCACGGGCGAAGTCCGTCGGTTGCTGGAGCAGTTTCGCGCCGGAGGGCGCGACCGCTGACGTCATCGGTCAGGGCCGCGCCCCCACGGTGCCTTTAGAACGACAGCGCGTTCAGGAGGGTTCCCGCCGCGGCATCGCGCGAGGACAAAGCCTGCAGGTCGAAGCGCTGCTCGATGAGCTTGAGGATCGAGGTCGTATCGTACTGGGTATGATCGACGTACCCCCTCTTCGCGAACGGTGAGACGACGATGGTCGGCACGCGCGTGCCCGGTCCCCAGCGATCGACGACCGGAGGCGCCACATGGTCCCAGCGGCCCCCGTTCTCGTCGTAGGTGATGACGATCACCGTGTCGTTCCAGTAGGGGCTCGCCTGGATGCGGCTCACGAGATCAGCGACGTGCTGCTGTCCGCGGAGGAGCGACGCATACCCCGGATGCTCGTTGTCGGGGCCCAGCGGCTTCACGAAAGACACGGCGGGAAGCGTGCCGCTGCCCAGCGACGAAATGAAATCTTTCTCGTCCTTCAGGTGCGTCCTTTTCGCTTCCGTGCCGTCGGCAAAGCTCTTGAAGAACGTGAACGCCTGGTGGTGGAACTGGAACAGCGGGTCGGGCTTTCCCGCCATCGCGTCGTTCCATCCGCCGGAGAACCACGCCCAGCTGATCCCCTTGTCGGAGAGCCTGTCACCGATCGTCGGTAGGGTCTGGTTCGGCACGAGTGTCGAGCGATCCGTCACGTACGGGGGCACGGGCTGGTTCACGGAAAAGGCGGTATTCACGACGTAGCCATCGGGGGTCACCACCTTGTCGGCAACGGTGCTCCCCGCGGCGTCGGGCGGCGTGGCGATCATGCCCGCCGGTGCGTTGGGGAACACCGGTGATGCGGCGGCGACGAGCCAGATGTGGTTCAGGAACGAGCCTCCGAACGCTGCCTGGAAGAAGTTGTCACACAGCGTATATGCCTGGGCGATCTTCCCCTCCGGGAGATTCGTCGCGTCGAAATAGCTCATCACCAGACCGCCGTTGTCGCTCCAGGCCACGAACTTGTCCATCTTCCCGCCATCGATCTGGAGCTGTTGCGTGTAGAAGCGGTGGACGATGTCACCGGTCTGTACGTCAGGCTTGATGTAACGGCTGAGGTCGTAGGGCCGCAGCGGCACTGACGGCGGCAGGGATGCGAAGCTCGGGTCCACGCTCTTACCGTTCAGCGGCAGCGGTGCCGCGGCAAGGGGCGCGCCTGCCTTGTCGACCTGGGTGAGCGACGCCGTGGATGCGTTGGCAATGCCATTGGCGCCGGGGAAATGTCCGTAGAGTGCGTCGAAGCTCCAGTTCTCCTGGTAGATGACGATGACGTGGTTGACCTTCGCCCGCAGGCCGGACAGGGCATCCTGGCCGAGCACCGGTTGCGCGGCGACAAGCGCGAGAAAGGCGAGCGCCGCCAGCGCGCCGACCAGGGAGCCAGGTGCGCGGCTGCGACGTGCCTGTGTATGATCCATAGGTCCTCCTCTTCCCCTCATAGGTACGGAGGAGGGGTTAAGAATTCGTTAAAATCGCCTTATGCACCGCCGCGAGCAAATCCTCCCGTGTGAACGGCTTGGAGAGGAAGCCCGGCCCGTCCCTGGTGAGCTCATCCTGCTCCCTCGGCTCGTAGCCCGAGACATAGAGCACGGGGATGTACGGGTAATCAGTGCGCAGCGCCTTGACGAGCTCACGGCCGCCCATACGCGGCATGATCACGTCGGTGACAATGACGTCAACCGCACCCCCGAGTGCTTCGACCAGGGCGAGCGCGGCCTGACCGTCCTCCGCCTCATGCACGCGGTATCCCGCGCTGCTCAAGATACCCCTGATGATGGCACGCACGTTGGGATCGTCCTCCACGGCGATCACCGTCTCCCCCCCGACGGGGGCGCTGAGCGGTGCGGATCCCGGGGTCGGGGCCATCATGACACCCTCCTCACGGGGCAGATACACGCGGAAGCAGGACCCCTTTCCGGGAGTGCTGTCCACCGTGATGAACCCCCCGGCCTGCTGGACGATCCCGAACACGGTGGACAGCCCGAGCCCGGTACCTTTCCCCAACGGCTTGGTCGTGAAAAACGGCTCGAAGATCTGTGAAAGCACCTCGGGGGACATGCCGGTGCCCGTATCGGTAACGGTGAGCTCGACGTAGTCGCCCGGTTTTGCGTCGATGGTGGCTGCGGCGTTCTGCGCATCGACCGTGTGCCTGCTTGTGGCAACGCGCACCGTGCCGCCAACCGGCATGGCGTCCCGGGCGTTCAGCACGAGATTCATCACGATCTGCTCCACCTGATGCGGGTCCGCGCGCACCCACGCCTGCGCGCGGCGCGTGTCGGTGGAGAGCTCGACGTCTTCCCCGATCAGTCGCTTCAGCATCCCTTCCATGCCGCGGATGACGAGGTTCATGTCAAGCACCACGGGCCGGGCTACCTGCTGCCGGCTGAAAGCGAGGAGCTGTTGCGTCAGCATGGCCGCGCGCTGGGCGGCGGCTTTGATCTCCCGTACCTCATTCACGCCTTCCTGCCCCTCGGCGAGGATCATGAGCAGGGATTCGCTGTAGCCCATCAGAGCGGTGAGGATGTTGTTGAAGTCGTGGGCGATCCCCCCGGCAAGCCGCCCGATGGCCTCCATCTTCTGCGCCTG
>PLNO01000283.1 GCA_003141795.1 Spirochaetaceae bacterium
CCGCATACAGGGCGCTTGCACCGCGCGCCTCTTGATAATAGAGCGGAAGCATGAGCATGGCCCCGTTCGTGATGATCCCGCACAGAATCAGCAGGATATTGGAAGCGGAAAAATTGACGGACTTGAAGAGCCGCACATTCAGCGCTGGCTCCCGTTTCGCATTCAGAGCATAGACGACATAAGCCGCCATCAAGACGATGCCGATGACAAGAGGAACAGAGACGGCGCTGTCGCTCAATCCTCCGTGCTTGGCAACTTGGGCAATGCCGTAGATCAGAAGGGCAAACGCGGGGGAAAGCAAGAGCATACCGATCACATCGAGGGACGCCTTCTTTTCCACATACTTGTCGGCCGGTATTCCCCACACGACTAACGGGATCGCCACGATACAAATCGGAATATTGACCCAGAAGATGACGCGCCAACTCGCGCTGCTGACGATGAGTCCTCCCAACACGGGGCCCAGAATCGGCCCGAGCAAACCGGGAATGGCGATGATGGACATGATCCGCCCGAGATTGCGTCCGCCGGAAAGCTGCACGAGCTCCGTTTGCAGTGCCGGCATCAACAACCCGGCGCCGGCACCCTGAATGACACGGAAAACAATCAGGCTTTCTATGTTCCATGACAGCAGGGAGCATACGGAGCCGATCAAGAAAATCACCAACGAAAAGATGAAGGACCGCTTGCATCCAAAGCGCTTGGTGGCCCACCCCGAAATCGGTATGACCAACCCCATCGCCAGAAGGTATCCCGTTACGATCCACTGCACGGCGGAATAGGTTGTTTTCATATCGGTGGCAATTGTATGGATGGACACATTGACCATCGTCGAATCAAATAACGGCGCAAGCGCGGCAACGACCATAACGATGGCTGCCCTGAGTACGATCGGATCGAGTTTTTCTTTTGCTGGCTTTATGTTCTCTGTACTCATGAGAAGACTCCTTTCATAGCCATGGTAGGAACGAAGAGCGACGGCATGTTGTATAAACAATGCTCTATCGCTATACTGACAATGTAGAGCACGTCATGGGGAGTTCAATCGACAGTTCAAGGCAGATATCGCAAATGCGACAAAAACGCGAAAGTGTCGTGGACAAGGAGGATCCGCGGGTCCTCCGAACACGGAAATTGTTGCAAGATGCTTTTATCGAGCTGATGGGTGACCACAGCTTCGAATCGATCACGGTCCAGGATATTACCGCTGCTGCGAGGGTCAACCACGCAACCTTTTACCGCCACTACCGGGACAAGTATCACCTGGCCGACGCGATTTTCACCGAGGCGCTGGACTCCATGTTACGTGCGTTCGGGCCCCCGAAGTCACTCCCCGAAATCGATAGGACGGATTCTTCGGTGATCCTGAAATCCTGGGGAGTCATTTTCAGGCATGTCGCCGACAATGAGCGCCTCTATCGAACGCTTTTTAACTCGAGTGGCAATACGGCGTTCATTCGCCGTATTCGTGAACACTTCGCTTCCATTGTGAAGGAGAGAATGGAGGCGAGAATCAAACAGAACAAACCGACCGGGGCGCGCAGTGGTATGGTGAAGAAGCCGAGCTCCGACATTCCTTACGCACTCGCGGCCAACCTGATAATCGGGACGATCGGTTGGTGGCTCGAAGAAGGTCAGAAGTACGACCTCGATGAAGTGATTGTGTGGACTCGGAAAGTCATGCACAATGGTTTCGGAGATCTTCTGAGGGACTGACCAAAAGGAAGCGATCCGGATTACCCTCGGATTTTCCGAAAGACAAGTCGGAGTCGACAGACCGCCCCTTGTCGTGAGTGTAGCCTTACCCCCAGTAGCCCAGCCAAGATTGAAGGCTGCAGAAGGGCGAGGGTTCGAGTAGAGTTCATTTCCTATCGTGAGTCTGCTTGCGTCCAGCTGACTTTACCTTCGTATCCGCGTCAGCTATCCCTGACAGTACTACCGGTTCGCGGTCAGGGAACGCAGCGACTAGTTGCAAGTCTCCTCCCATAGCCCTCACAGCCTTTCTGAGGGTAGAAAGCAACAGATCGCTACGCTTCTCAAGCCTCGAGACCCCCCCCCTGGCGGATCCCAAGCTCCTTGGCAATTCGTGCCTGTGTCACTTTTCGCGCGCGGCGCAGCTCTTGCAAGGTCATCTCTTCAGCGATCAATGCGTTTGCCCTTGCCTGGACCTTCCTACGCCGAGTTGCGCTTAGGCTTTTCGTCTTCTCGTCCAGAGTATTCATGGCCCTCATTTCCTTCCACCCTTCAGGCTGAGTAGATATGCGCTATACCTTTTGTCAGCCTTGGCTATTAGCCTTCAATAGAAGCGATCTTCGCTTCTGCCCGACTTATCACCGCCACACAATAAAATCGCCTGTCTTTTCGGATCAAACGCAAAGGCAATTCTCCACACGCCGTTTGCAGCATCAAAACGAAGTTCCTTCATATTCTTATGGCGAGACCCGTTGAGTGTATCAACGCGCGGCCTTCCCAGTTATGGACCAAATCGCTGAAGTACTTTGAGGTTTGCGAGCGCCTCGTCCTGCACCTCTTGGCCAAGCTGGTCGAACTCCGCCTCAAACTCCTCATGAAAGAGCACTATCCAAAGCATATATAAATTATGCCTTCAAAGGCATAATTGTCAACTGCGTGTTTCAAAACAAAAAAGCCAGGGCAATGGGAGCTGACTGCCAGTGGATACAACGTAGTATCGCGTGACCCACGCCTACTTGTTCTACTCTGACACTGAGTCTGACATCGAGAGGGATCACATCGGGATACACACGGTTATGCGCATCAACGCCGCTCTTGACTTATGTTCTTTTGCAACATCAAGATAGCAACAGAGAGCCACGGAAGAGCAATCGAGCCGGCTATATTCAGGGTCTAGTGCTTGCAAGGGCATGGAGGTTCAAGTCCTCGTCCGGACAAAGTAAAGAAACATGAGAGCTGACGCGCTACCTGGGAGTTCCCCCAGTGCCATCTCCCGACAGCTCGTGCGCAATCGACGACCCTCCGTGGTGGGCGTCGTGCCCGACGGGCCGTTGATTACGCCACGAGCCCGTCACTCTCAGAACGAATACGTCAACGTCACTCTTGCAAGGTCATCCTTCGAATACGCGCCATAGATCGTCGTGGTGTCTCCGAAGAAGGCGTACATGTCGCAGGCCAGCTGCAGACCGTCGGCAATCGTATAGCTGCCTTCCGCGCTCAGCATGGTTCCCCCGGAGCCGGTGAAATCGTAGGAGCCTGCGAGCTTGATCTCCGATCGGTCGTCGATGTTCCAAGTGAAAATGCCGAAGACCCTGTGCTGGTACGTTCCTTCCGACGTGCCATTCGTCCAATCCAGAACGTATTCGCCCTCGATCTGGGCGGTGCCGATCGTATACTCGAACCCTGACACCCCCTCGGCTGACGCCTTGCCTGCCTCGGGATTGAAGAGGTCCGTGTCACCGAGCGTCGTGTAGCCCCACTCGGTCTTCAGAAGGAGGTCTCCGCCTGTCGCCAGTGTCAGGTCAGCACCGAGGAGTGTCGACCGATCGAACGTGTAGTAGTAACCGGTCGGATAAGGGCCCGTATAGCTGAGGACCACTCCCGTCGGAGTCGACGACACGCCACGGAAGTAGGTCAGGCCGATGTCGAGCCCCTGGAGGAGCTCGAGGGAGACCTTCGCGTGACCGCCGAACCCGACATTGTCCCAGGAGAAGTCCGGCGTCTTGTCGGAGGCCACCTCGTGCGTCAGGGGGTCCAGCGCGATCTGGCTCGGGGTCTCCCAGGGGGATTCAGGCAGCAGCCCGTGGACCCAGTAGGGCTGCGCGACGAGGTCGATCGAGAAGAAGCTGCCGTTGAGCACCACCCGCGCGAGCGGGGAAGGCATCTTTGCGCGATCGACGGGAATGCTGTTGTCCCACGGATTCACCACGTCACAGGGGTACACCGCGTCCGAGATGCTCCACGCCACGATCTGATTGCCAAGCGAGAAATCGAAGGACCCCGCGAATATCTTCACCCAGGCCTCTTCGGGCTTTATCCGGATCTCGTTCGTTGCGGGATCGTACTCGAGGCTGACACTCGCCAGGTACTGCGCACTGGGCGCGTCGGCGCTTCCCACTTTCCCGTCGACGCCTCCCGTCACCTCCTGGGTCAACGGCGCGAGCGCTGTTTCTCCCCAGTACCCCCCCATGCGCGTCTCAAGCGTTCCGCTGAAGGTCTGCGCGGAGACGGGCGTGGCACAGAGGATCACGGCGAGAACCCACGCTGAAGCGATCATCCTTTTCATGCCACCCTCCCTATTGCTTGAGGAAGCGTTCCATGAAGATCTCATCGCCCAGGTCAAGGTCGACCTTGTAGTCGGAGAACTTCAGTTCGGTGGAGGATTTCGAGGCCGAGCTCATGACGATCCGCGTGGGCAGATAGTAGCTGCCGACCTTGGCGTACTCATCGGTCTGCGCCTTGGCCAGTTTGCCCGCCCGCCAGTACTCGATCTTCACGTATTTCCCTATCGAAGAATCGATCTGGTAGACGAGCTTCTCGAATCCGATCGTCTTCCTGGGGGTCGCTTCCACCGTGTAGATGCCGTTGGAAACCCCGGCGACCGTATAGGTGAAATCCGACTGGTCGAACCCGTTGATGTCGCGATTGGTGAAGTCGGAGCCGAAGAAGGCCTGATCCTGGTCTGAGCTTCCGCTGCCCAGGCGCCTCACCCTGGCGAGCGCGGGCAGCCAGAGCAGGCTCTCGGTGCTGCCGTCGGCCTTCTTCAGAGTGAGAAAGCCCGAGCCTTTCACGTCGGCCGGGGCCGTGAACTTGATGAGGGTTTTCTCCGTCTGCCCCTTCGTGTGATCGCCCGACGACCAGGTCGTGAGCGAGCGGGTGAGGCTCTGGCCGCCCTTTGTCACCACCATGGTCAAAGTCTCCATCGTTCCCTTGGGCCGTGGCGCGTTGAAGACCTTGTCCATGACCTCGTCGCCGCTGAGCGTCGCCTGGGCGAAGGCCGTCACCGAGCCGAGCGCCACGAGGCAGGCCACCAGGGCGAGCTGAGTCGCTGGAATGCCGTTCCCTCTATTCATGTGATACCTCCAAATGCGAATTGGGATTGCGCAGGAACAACAGGCATGCCGCGGGAAGCAGGGTGAGCGAGGCCGCGCCGACGGCAAAGACCGTGAAGACCATGAGCTTTCCGAGGTCCGCGACGGGGACGAACTGAGAAAAGCTCAGCGCGGCAAAGCCGCCGGCAAGCGTCAGTGAGGTGAAAAGTATCGAGCGCCCCGATGTGGCCACGGCCATCTCGACCGATTGCTCGGGAGAAAGGCCTTTTCGCCTGTCCTCCATGTAGCGCACCGTCAGGTGGATCGCGTAGTCTCCGACACCGATGGCCAGCGCGCCCATGAGCGCCGTTGCCATGGTGAAGGTCAGTCCAAAGAGCCCGAGAATCCCGTACTGCAGGGCGATCGTGAACAGAAGGACGGTGATCGTAACGAGGGCGGCACGGAAGCTGCGGATCAGGCTGTCGATGCAGACGACCAGGAGTATCGCCAGCGTCAGACTGATGATGAAGTCCTTGAGGACGATGTCCTCGAGGATGGCCTGGAGCATGCTGTCGCCCATGACCTCGACCTTCGCCTTGTCACCGATCTCCTTTTTCGCGAGCTCCTCCAGCCGGGAGACCAGGAGACGCGCGTCGTGAGAGGAATCCTGCCGCGCAACGATGGTCACGAGACCCTGCGTGTAGTTGAGGTTGGCGGTGGAGGTGATGTCATCCACGCTCCCCGAAGACTGGTAGACAAGGAGCTCCTGGGACACCATCTCCCTGGTGGTGGGCATGCCGGGCTCGCCCGTGAGGGTCTCGTGGAGGGTGCGCACGACCGTGGCGAGGGACTGCACGGGCCCGGCCCCCGGTACGGAGCGGGCCTCCTCCTGGAAGCGGAGCATGCGTCTCAGAAGCTCGGGGTCCTGGAGGTCGCCATCCACGACGATGTTGACCTGGGTTGATCCGCCGAACGCCTGCTCGACGGCATGCATGCCCCTGATGGCGGCTGAGTCGCGCGGAAAATACGCGACGATCGAGGTGTCGGGAACGATTCTGAAGATGCCCACGATGGAGGCGAGGACCAAAGCCGCCCCGATTATCAGAACGAGCTTCGGACGCGAGCCGACGGCCCTTCCCAGCCTGCGCAGGGGTCTGGTCAGCCCGCCGTCCCCGAAGGAGTTCTTGCGGATCCGGGGAGCAGGCAGGATCGTGAGGAGCGCGGGCAGAAGGAAGAGGGCGGCGAGCATGCACGACAGGACCCCTGACGCGGTCAGGAGCCCCATGCCGCGTATCATCTCCAGCTCCGAGAGCAGGAACGTGAGCATGGAGGCGGAGATGGCCAGTCCTGAAACGAACACGCCGAGGCCGGTCTCCGTGACCATGATTCGAATCGCGGTCTTCTTGTCCTTGCCCAGGGAGAGCTCGAGAAAATAACGACCGAGGAGGTGAAGGGAGAAGGAGGATCCGACAGCCAGTATCGCGATCGGCGAGATCGCCATGAGCGCGAGAAAGCTCTTTCCCGTCCAGCCGATGAAACCCATGCCCCACAGAAGGCCGACGAGCAGCTGGATCAGGGGCAGAACGACCCCGGTCGGCGAACGGAAGTTGAGCGCCAGGAGGAGAAGAATGACCACCAGAGCGATGAGGACGAGCAGCGGCACGCCCTTGATGATCGAGAGGATCGCGCTTCCGAGGACCGGCATGCCCGAAATCTCGTAACGACCGTCCCAGTGCTGCCTGATCAGCGTCTCGATCTTATCGCACATCTTGCTCTCGTTGAGCCCGCGCTCCATCGTCACGATCATCGTCGCGGACTTTCCGTCCTTCGCGACGAGAAGCCCGTCCTTCAACGCATAATTGGTGGAGAGGTAGCTCTTGATGCTCGCGATGTCTTCGGGGCTCGGATTGTCATTCGGCACCATGTCGCCCGTGACGAGCATCCCGTCGACCTCGCTCATGCGCTGCGTGTTGGCGAGGGATACCGTGCGAATCACACCCTCGAGATTCGACAGATCCCCGGTGAGGCCGCGGAGGGAGCGCAGATTTCCCGGCGTAAAGACGTCGTCGGCAAAGAGGACGGCGATCACCGCCCTGCCCGTGCCGTACGCATCGTCGACCGCACGGGTCTTCTGGTACATTGCGTTGCCTTCGGGCATGAAGGAATCGATGGAGTAATTGATCTTCAGACGGGTCGCCCCGACGACCATGAGCACGCTCACGACGACGAAGATCGCGATCATCAACCAGCTGTGCTTGAGCGTGAAATCGAGAACCTTCTTCACATGCTCCTCCGCAGGGATGGCCATGGGCCCGGAGATATTTTGTCAACATATGAAAGTAAAACTACATATGTTGATTTATCACTCGCACTCGAACCTATCGATCCCTCGGGACATGGTCAACATCCAAGAGTTGACGCCATGCTAGAAAAACGACACAGTGTGCTGGAATGTCGACGAAGGAGGGCCCGATGAAAAGCGATGCCCGCGTGCGATACACGAAAAAGGTGATCCGCGAGAGCTTCATTCGGCTGCTGGAGGCGAAACCGATACAGAAGATCACTGTCAAGGAGATCTGCGCCCGGGCCGAGATCAACAGGGCAACTTTCTACTCGCACTACCGTGACCCCTACGATCTCCTGCAGCAGATCGAGGACGAGCTTTTCGAGGATCTATCGACCAGGGTCGTCAAGAAGTACACGTACGAAAATCTCACTGCGATAACTCAGCGAGCTTTCGAGATCATCGCCGACAACATCGAGCTCTGCCGCATTCTCTTCTCGGGGAACGGCACGAGGCAGTTCCTGGACCGGATCATGAGCCTCGCGCGGGAAACGACAATATCCGGCTGGAAGGCCAAGTACCCTCGCGCGACGAAGTACCAGATCGAGTTCCTTTTTCAATTTTTCATTGCCGGCTGCGTGGCGGTGCTTGAGTACTGGGTGAAAATCGGGATGAAAGAGACTCCGATCGAGCTGGGTGAGTTCGCATTGAAGCTCGCGGACATCTGGCTCAAGAAGAAGTAGGCGGAGGGGCAGTGACACCGCCAACAGTGAAAGCAACGACCCGATCGGGAAGCCGCTACTCTGCGATCTCCTTCAGCATTCCGATGTCGCCAGCGGCGTCGGTGGAAGCAGGGGCCCGGAGCTGGATCGACGCGAGCGTCGGGCTGTCGCGAAGAGCGGAGAAGTGCAATGCGGTGCCGTCAACGTCCATCACGAGCGCCTTGAATCCGCCTTCAGCGGTGTCCCACGGCTCCCAGGCGGGAAGAGGCGCGCCGGTCGTGTCGTTGGGGTTTCCCGTGCGTGCGAAAGCCGCAAGATAGCGCATGGCCGCGTCGGTCAGTACCTTGCGGCCCGGCTCGTTCGCCGACGTGAGGAACTGGCCCGTCAGGAAGGAGACGGAGTTCACTCCCGTGCCGAGGAAAAAGGGGATCTCGGTGGAGTGGAAAGCACCCAGGCGCCGCCCGAGCTCACCGGGCAACGGACTCTCACCGCGCGGGTTCGGGCTGCCCCAGTCGAACCGATACGAGTACACCGGCGGATGAACGTCCTGTGACGTGATCCCCTGCGCCACGTAGTCCACGCCCGCGTAGCGCCACAATGCCGTACGGTATGCGGCCACGGCATCGTAGAGGGCGGGGTCCTGCCCGTAGAGCTTGCTGCCGAACATGAAGAGCTTGGCCTCGTCCTTGTTCGTCCCGATGATGATGGGGACCTTGTTGGGATAGCTTCCGTCATGAAACGCCTTGTATCCCTCTGAAGGCAGTACGACTCCGTCCGCGTAAATGGTCGGCCAGTCCGCCATGGCCATCCCGACCGGGCTCTTGTCCAGAGACCGCAGGAAGTCGCCTGTCGGCACGGAATAGAGGAATGCGCGAACCTCCGCGTTGGACATCGTTGCAAGCATCGATTCCGCGGCCTGCATGTCCTTCGCCTTTCCCCGTCGCACCAGCAGTTTCAAGGTGATCGTCCTGGCGGCACGCTCCGCCGATTCGTTGCTCTGCATCACCGATATGCCGCTTTCCACCACGGCCTTCTGGAACAGACCGCTCGCTTGGGGGGAAACCAGGAGCGACAGCACGTTGAAAGCACCCGCGGATTCTCCGGACACCGTCACGTTCGAGGGGTCGCCACCGAAGGCCGTGATGTTCTCTTTGATCCATTGAAGCGCAGCGATGATGTCCAGCGTCGCGTAGTTGCCGGACGCGTCCACCGCAGACTCGCCTTCTGCGAGGGACGGTGAGCGGAACCATCCGAATACGGAAAGGCGGTAATTGAGCGACACGTAGACCATGTTCGACCGGGCAGCCACGGCGTAGCCGTAGTAGTCCGCCATATTGGAGCTTCCGATGGTATTTCCGCCGCCATGAATGAACACGTACACGGGAAGCTGGCGCTCTGAGCTCTTCGGCCTCCAAACGTTGAGATACAGGCAGTCTTCCGAGCCGCTTGGTCCGAGTATGGGGAGGAGCTGAGCTGAGGAGTTGCCGAAATGGTCTGTCATTCGGATCCCCATCCACGCTTGCGGCTGCCGGGGGGCTTTCCACCGCAGCTCGCCGACGGGCGGCGCGGCGTAAGGAATCCCCTTCCATGCCCAGGTGTTCTGCGTATCAGCCGTGCCCTCAAGCTGGCCGTACTCGGTCTGCACGGTCGGAGTCGCGCTCCAGTCACCCGAGGAGACCAGACCATCGGCGGGCTTGAGCTGGGAGACGCATCCGAAGGTTGTCACGAGGAGGAAGGCGCCAAGGAGAAATCGCAGGTGTCTCATCGAAGAAACGATAGGGCCACTTCCGAACCTCAGTCAAGACGTGCGCACCCGTTGCTATAGAGAGGGGCGCGGTGCCTCGGGTCTGGCGTACGAAAAGCAAGGAGCCCCGCGCTACGGGACAGATTCGATTGGGCTACGTCCTGTCGATTCGCTCGATCTCTTTCACCAAACGGACAGCGGCCTACTTGGCCTTGAGGGCCGCGACGTCTCCACCGGCCTTCTTCACGCACTCCTCGACCGCGGCGAGTATGGCCGTACTCGATACCGTTGCGCCGGAAACGGCGTCAACAGCGAGGGTCTGCCCCGCGACGATCTTGCCGGGAAGTTCCTTGACGGCCACCTTTCCCACGCCTTCGGTTTCGTTGTCGCTGAGAACCTTGATGTCGGTAATGGCAGCCGCGGAGAATGTCACCTGCACCACGATCTGCCCGCCAATGCCTTCAGCCGTTGCCGTATAGACGCCCGGATTGTACCTGGCCGCCACTGTTTCCTTCGCCGCGGGAGCATTGACACAACCGGTAAAGGCAATGCCGAGGGCCACGATGGCCAGGCAGAGTAATGTCGCCCTGAAAGTGCTGCGCTGTATCATGATAGAGTTCCTTCCCCAAGAGAAGCATCTGGTTTCTGCGGGAACAATCCACGCGATTGAGATACCGGCCCGGCATGTCGACTGCCGGGCCGGCCCTGAAAACAGTATGAGGGCGGGCTACTTGTCGTTGCCGCTCTTCTGCAGATCAGCCACGATGGTACGGGCCGTCAGGACACCGGCATAGGCCGAAGAACCGACGCCGAATCCGCTTCCCGCGTAAAGGCCACCCCAGAACTGGTTGGAAATGGCGCATTCACCGGACGCATAGAGACCAGGAACGGGCTGCAAGTTTGCATTGACGATCCTGTCGTCGTTGTCAGTCTTGAGGGAAACAAGAGAGCCTGCGGTAATGTAGCCGATCTGTTCGGCATAGAAGGGTCCGGTCTTTACCGGTGTCGCCTTGTCTACGGGTAGACCAAACTCCGGGCTCTGCCCCGCGTCCACGGCGGCATTGTACGCAGCGATGGTCGCCTTCAGTTGAGTCGCGTTGATGCCGAGGCCCTTGGCGAGCTCGTCGATCGTATCGTACGTGGCGACGGTTTTCGCCGCCACCTTCGCCGCTACGCCTGCTTTGTCAGCGTCAGACTGCCCGTTGAGCACCGAGGTGTCGAGGAGCCGGTAGCAATTCGTCTTGTTCTTCTGGGTCTGGAAAGTGATGTTGTATCCCCAGGAGTACTCATCCATGTAACGCTTGCCGTCCTGGTTGACGTAGAATCGTGAGGGAATCCAGCCGCCGCCGGGCGATGAGGTGTAGGCCATGACTCCGCTCCCGATGTTCGGCACGCCGAGCTTCTCAACAAGGCCGAAGGCGTCGCCTGTCGCGCCGGGGTTGGAAGTGTACGGATGCGGTCCTGTCGGAACATTCTGATACATCCCTGCGGTAAGCTTCTTCACGAGCTCACCATTGCTGGAGAAGCCTCCGGTTGCTAGGACAACCGCCTTCGCATAGATGTTGTAGCTTCTGTTTTTGGTGTCGACCTTCACGCCTATCACTTTTCCGTTGATATCGATCAGATCCGTAACCTGGGAATTGAGCCGCAGGTCCACCTTCTGTTTCTTGAGCTGTTCGTCGAGAACCTTGGCGATGCCATTGGTGTTTCCTACCGGACAGTAGTACCAGATCTGCCTTCCCTCCTTGGTCCACCTTTCCTGGTGCGGATCCTGGGCCCTGGTTGCGCCAGCACCGTCGAAGTCCACGCCCCAGGTGATGAAATTGTCGGTGACATATTCCGACAGATCATACAGCTTGCGCACGTAGGCATGGTTGACGTTTTCCTTCCCAACATGATCGTCCAGGAAGTCGAGCACGTCGTCAACCGTGTTCGTGTTAAAAGCCTTCTTGGAAAGCTTCGAGCCCGTTCCGACGTAGCCGCTGGCATAGCGAATGGATCCCCCGGTCTGAGACTGTTTTTCCAGCAGTATCACGTCGAGCTTGGGGTTCTGCGCCTTCAATTCGAGGGCTGCGGAAACACCAGAGATACCCGAACCGACGATAACGACATCGGCCGTCTCACCCATTGCCTTTGGTGTTCGATTTTCCATTGATTCGCACGCTTGTAGAGTCAGCACAATGCACAAGGCCGCAAGCCCTGTGACTGCTTTTCGCAAATTTCTCACAGATGTCTCCTCCTTAAGTAGTTACCAGAGATGTCTTGCTTCGGATTTTCTGATACTCCGGTAGTGCGGTGTGATTTTCACGATATACTTCGCACTGGGGCGTGTCAACAAGAGGTCGTCGACACGAATGCTCGAACGGTAGCGCATACGCGACGGGACAGCCTTATTGCGGCCGGGTGTCTCTATGTATACCTACGAGTGGTTTCCCTTTTGGACGGGAGCGACTTTTTCCTGGCCAAGATTTATATCGGAAAGGAGTCTTTTCATCTCCGTCTTGACCACTTCGTAGCATTCGCAGGAGTGCGATTCGAGGCCGTGACGGTCCAATACCGCAATGTGCCCGCGACGGTAGCTGATGTAGCCGAAACGCTGCAGATTCCCGGCAGCCTCCGTAATGCCTTCCCGGCGCACGCCGAGCATGTACGCGACCAATTCCTGGGTCATGACGAGCTCGTTCGTCGGCAGCCTGTCCAGCGTCAGAAGCAGCCAGCGGCACAGCTGCTGCTCCACGGTATGGTGTCGATTGCATACCGCCGTTTGCGCCATGTGGGTCATGAGCGCCTGCGTGTAGCGAAGCAGCAGTTTCTGCATTGCACCGGCACGGTTGAACTCCTGGAGGAGCCTGCCGCGCTCCAACCTGAACGCGGAGCCGGCGGTCTGCACCACGGCGGAGCTCGACGTGCTGTTGCCCCCCATGTACAGGGAAACACCCACAATGCCCTCGTTGCCGACGCCCGCCGTTTCCGCAGTCGCGCCAGACTCGGTGATGTAGTGCAGCGAGACGATCGATGTGGTGGGGAAATAGGCATGCTCCAATTGCTCGTCGGGAACGTACAGCATCTGGCCGAGACGCATCGGGACCAGCTCCAGGTACGCCGAGAAGTGCGCGAGCTCCGCCTTCGGCAAGGCGGCAAGGAGATGGTTCTGACCGGGGTTATCCGCCGGGCTCATGCTTGTCTGTCTACCCGCAAAGTGTGTTCTGTCTCTCCGGTCAGTTCGACGCCGATTCCGCGATAGCCGACATAGCGGCTGGACCGATTGAACATGGGCTCACCACTCACCTGGAACCTTTGCTCTGAGCCGTCGGCGTTGACGCGGCTGAACACGAAATCGAGGAAGGGCTCTCGGGCGGCGATGCTCGCCTGGAGCGCGGACCTTTCGTCCTTGTTCCAGCCGTCGTCATCGCTGCCGCCCAGCTCCCCCTTCAGAGTCGGGACACGGATCCCGAGCATCTCGAGAACCGGGCCCGAAACCTTGGTGAAGTTCATGTTCTCGTCCTGCTCCCAGTACCAGTCGGAGGCGAGCTCCGTCAGACTCCGATAGCGTGCTTCGCTTTCGCGCAGCTCCGCCGTCCGTTCCAGCACCGCCGCCTCCAGCTCCTTGCTGTAGTTTTCAAGCCTTTTATACAAGAGGCGCACTTCCAGCATGTTGTGGATGCGCGTCTTCACCTCGACAAGGTCGAAGGGTTTGCTGATGAAGTCCCTCGCTCCGGCCTGCAGGGCCCGGAGCTTGTGGCCCGGCTGTGCGGTGATCACCAGGACAGGCATGTATCCATCCCCATCGTTGGTCTTCAGGCCTTCCATCACCTGGAAGCCGTCCATGACGGGCATCTGCAGATCCAGAAGGATCAAGTCGTAGTGGTTCATTCGGTGCAGGGCGCAGACCTCTCGGGGATCCATCGTCGAGGAAACACGGGTGTAGCCCGTATCCGAGAGCAATTGTTCGAGAAGCCTGACATTGGGTTCCTGGTCATCGACGATGAGGATGCCGGCATCGAGAATGTCCGACGTATTGACTTTCATGCTATCACTTTTGTTTTGTCGAGGGCCAGGTCAAGGGAACCCATGAACTCGTCGATCCTGATGGGTTTGGTCAGGTAGCGGAAAAACCCGGCCTCCAGTCCTTTCTCGATATCTCGAGGTATCGCGTTGGCGCTCAAAGCGATGATCGGGATATGCATTGTGGAGAGGTCTTTCGAGAGGATCCTCAACGCGTCGATGCCGCTCATGCCGGGCAGATTGATGTCCATCAGAATCACGTCAGGCAGGGAGGCAAGCGCCATCTCGACGCCCTGGTTGCCATCCGATGCGCTGATGAGGCGGATGTCACTCCGTCGCGCAATGAGGTCCTCCACCAGCATCAGGTTGGCGGGATTGTCCTCGACGTAGAGCAAGGTGCGCTTTGGCGCTCCACTTTCAACCTTGCTTTGGACGGGTTCCCGGCTTCCACCAACCCCGGCAGATATCGCTTCGGTTGTCAGCTTCAGCTCGAACCAGAAGACGCTTCCCTCCCCGACTATGCTCTCCACCCCTATCGAGCCTTCCATCAGCTCGAGGAGCCGCTTGCAGACGACCAGGCCGATGCCCGTGCCCTCTGTCTCCAACTCTTGACCCAGGCGGTTGAAGGGCTGGAAAAGTTGCAAAATCTGACGCTGAGAAAGCCCGTTTCCCGTGTCGCGGATACTGATGCGGATTGACCCCGACGGGGTGATGACGCTCTCAACGGTCACCGTTCCCCCTACCTTGTTGTATTTGATCGCGTTGGACAACAGGTTGAGGAGCACTTGCTTCAACCGGGTTCGATCGGCATGGACAAAACATGGAATGTCGTATTTGGGAAAGGTCATGCGAATGCCGCGCTGCTGCGCCTGCGGTTCGATCATGCCCTGGCATT
>PLNO01000270.1 GCA_003141795.1 Spirochaetaceae bacterium
CTCCGCGGCGGAGGAGATGTCCGCATCCACCGAACAGCTCTCCGGCATGGCACTACAGCTGCGCAAGCTCGTGGCGGGCTTCAAGACCAAAGCCTGCACGGAAAAAGAGGAATCGAACGCCGCGACCGCGGGGACGATGCGGATCGTGGCGGCCGAGGCTTCACCCGCGCGGGTGCTGTCCGTGAACTGACGTCGTGATGGGTGCAACCCGCACCGACCACAGGGGCGCCCCCTTGCAGCTGGAGCCCGTCAGCCGGCTCGCCGCGGGGGTCGCCCGCTCTCTGGACGATCTGCTCACGCCGATCCTGGGGTATTCGGACCTGCTCCTCGCCGCGCTGGGGCCCGGAACAAAGGGGTGCGACCAGGTGCGGGAAATCCGCAGGGCCGCCGAGCGCTCACGGGACCTCGTCCGGCAGCTGGCCGCCTTCGGGAGGCAGCAGGTGCTCGTCCTCCGTCCGGCCGACCTCAGGGATATCGCGAGCGGGATGGAGGGGGCAGTGCGGCGCTCCCTCCCCGCGAACGTGTCCCTCAGCGTGGAGTGCGGCGCCGAGCCGGCCACGGTGAACGTCGACCGCTCCCGCATCGACCAGGTCATCGTGAACATCGCCGGCAATGCCCTCGAGGCGATGCCGTGCGGCGGCTCGCTCTCCCTGGAGGCGCGCGCCGCCCGGCAGGAGGACCTGGACGCGGCGGAGCACGCGGGTTTCATCTTGAGTGATGCCGCCGTTCTTCGCGTGTGCGACACCGGCACGGGCATGAGCGGGGAGGTGTGCGAGCACCTCTTCGAGCCCTACTATTCGACGAAAAGCGCCGCTGGATCGGGCCTGGGCCTGGCCACCGTGTGGGGTATCGTGCACCAGCATGGCGGTGTGGTTCTCGTGGATTCGCTGCCCGGCCGGGGAACGGCGGTCGTCGTCCTGCTTCCGCGCGCTTGACATCGCCCGCCCGAGCTTCCTACCCTTGCGGGTACAACACTCGACAGCAGGGGGGACGGAATGGGAAGCGGCGTTCGTGGCAGCGTTATGATCGTGGGGGCAGGCGCATCGGGCAGGGGGCACATGGCACAGCTTGTCGCCGAATCCGGATACCGCATCACCTTTCTGGACACCGACACGCACCTTGTCAAGCTCCTGGCGGAACGTGGCTCCTACGAGGTGCGCCTGGTGAGCCAGCACCCCCGCACCGTCACCGTCAAGGATTTCGCAATCCACGTCCCCGGTACCTCGGATGCCGTCTATCGCGCGTTCGCCGACGCGGAGCTCCTCTTCACGACCGTATGCCCGGAGAACCTCAAAGGGGCTGCCGACGAGCTGCGACCGCTCTTCGTGCGATGGCTGTCGGAGACGGGCGGCACACCGGCGAAGAACGTGCTGTGCTGCGAGAACATGAACCACAGTACGAGCGTCTTCCGCGGCTTCCTGCAGGAAGGATTTCCGCCCGGCTTGCTTGCGGCGCTCGATCGATGCGTCGGATTTGCCGACACGATGATCGCGCGCGTGGTGGCCCGGCCCCGCGACCCCCTTTCCCTCCTGGGGGAGGAGTACAGCGAATGGACGGCGGATCGCACCGCCATCCGCGGGGACAGGCTCCCCGTCGTGAAGACCCTCGAGCTCGTCGAAGGCCAGGACCGTTACCTTCAGCGCAAGCTGTACATCCACAACGCGGGGCACGCCACGTTCGGGTACCTGGGTTTCCTCAAGGGCCACACGTACGTCCACGAGGCGGCGCAGGACCCCGCTATCATGGCGGTCTGCGAAAAGGCGATCGAGGAATCAGGGTGGGCGGTGGAGAAGGAGCACGGTTTTTCCCCGGAGGTCATCGCCTCCTACCGCAAGGCGCTCACGGACAAGTGCATCCTTCCCCAGCTCCCGGACGAGCTCACCCGGGTGGTCCGCGACCCCGTGCGCAAGCTGGGCGCGGAGGAGCGGTTCTTCGGCCCCATCGGTCTGATGCTCCGCCACGGGCGGACCCCCGAGTACCTGCTCTACGGCGTGGCGGCGGCGCTCAGCGTGCACATCCCGGGGGACGCGGCCTCCAAGGCGCTGCAGGAGGCAATGGCCTCGGGCGGCGTGGCAGCAGCCCTTCGTCTCTGCGGCTCGGGCGCCACCCCCGACGTCGTTCGCGACGTTGAAAAGCTCCTCCCCGAGGTCCAGAGGACCTTCGGCCGCGCGGGAGTGAGGCCGGCATGATCGCGGAGCCGTATCCGCTTCTCATGGTGCCCGCGATCCACTCCATGCCGTGGGGAGGGTCCCGCATCCATGACGTCCTGGGAAAGCTCATCCCCGCGGAGCTCGCCTCGGCGCCCATCGGAGAATCCTGGGAGGTGTCGGCTCACGCCAATGGGGTGGCAACCGTCGGAAACGGACCATGCTCGGGAATGCCCTTGCCCGACGTGGTGAAGGCCTGGGGCCCCCGACTGGTCGGTGCCGCCGTTGCCCGCCGCTATGGAGACCTGTTTCCCCTCCTGGTGAAGCTCATCGAGGTGAACTCCATGGCATCCCTCCAGGTACACCCCGACGACGCACAGGCCCGGAGGCTGGAGGGGTTCCCCTTCGGCAAGAGCGAGGCCTGGTACATCATCGACGCCCCGCCGAAGGCGGAAGTCTACGTGGGGTTCAGGCCGGGCACCACGCGGGAGCGGTTCACAGAAGAGCTTGCCAAAGGCAATGCCCGCTCTCTCCTCGCCCCGCTTTCCGTCAGGCCTGGCGACTGTATCGCGCTGGACCCGGGCACCGTCCACGCCTGCGGTAATGGTGTCCTGCTCCTCGAGGTCCAGCAGTCGTGCGACATCACCTACCGCGTGTATGACTGGGACAGGGTGGATGCCCAGGGCCGAAAGAGGCAGCTCCACGTGGAGAAGGCACTGGAGGTCATCGATTTTGCCGCGGTGCCCCGCATCTCCCGGGCCGACGGGTCGGCGAACCCGGCAGAGCTCCTNNAGCGGGCCGTCACTTCAAGGTCATCGAGGCGCACGTGCGCGGAAGCCTCGCGCTGCCGGCCGCCGACAGCTTCCTTTCCCTCACCGTGGTGCGCGGCTCGTGCACGCTCGCAGGCGGCGGGACGAGCCTGGCGCTTCCCTGCGGGGCCACGGTTCTCGTGCCTGCCGGCTCGCGCTGCACGCTGGAGGGGGAGGAGGCGCTGCTGGTCGGCGCGGCTCCCACCGTGTGAGGAAGGTGGAGGGGATGGCACGCATCCTCAAGTTCCGGCGCGATCCGCCGGACAGCCAGGGCGACGTGGACAGCGCGAAGGTGTGGGAGTACGTCATCCCCCGGCTCGATTTTCCGCTGCCTGACTTCATCGCCGGGGAAATCGACGATGTGTTCGAAGAGATCTGGAACTCCTCCGAAAACGACGTCGACTTCTACGAGTGCGTGGCGGCGCTGGAGTCCCTCCAGGAGCACGACATCCTGATTCCCCAGGCGCGCAGGGAGACGATCGTCAGCCTCGTCTTCGAGTATCTCGAACAGAACGGCTTTCTCACCCGTCTGGAGTGACGTTTCCCTGGGTTTTCGGGGGGTCTGCTTGACAGCCCAGGGGACTGTTCGTACCCTTCCCCCTACACATCAGGGTGAAAGGGGACAGCATGCCGCTCACCATTGAACGGGTCACGTCGAAGAAACAACTTCGGCAGTTCGTGAAGTTTACCTACAAGCTCTACGCCAATGACAAAAACTGGGTCCCCCCGCTCCTCGTCGACGACCTCAAGAAGCTCGACCGTTCCCAGTACCCCTTCTGGCAGCACGCCGAGGGCGAGTTCTTCCTCGCCCTGCGTGACGGGGAGATCGTGGGCAGGATCGCCGCGATCCACGACTCCATCTGGGAGCAGACCCACAACGAAAAGGCCGCCTACTGGGGCTGGTTCGAATGCGTCGACGACAGGGACGTCGCAAAAGCCCTGTTCGACGCCGTGTTCGCCTGGGCGCGGGAGCGGGGGTGCACCAGGATCATCGGGCCCATGAGCCCCAATGCGAACGACCTGATCGGCACGCAGATCGTGGGGTTCGAGGGCTCACCGGTCATGATGATGCCGTACAACCCGCCCTACTACGACGCGCTCATCCAGGCCAATGGGAACACGAAGTGGAAGGACCTCGTTGCCTGGCTCATGGGCAACCCTGAAATCCCCGAGCGCCTGGCAAAGATCATGCCCCGGGTCGAATCCAAGGGCGGGTTCACGATCCGCACCCTGAAGATGAAGGATTTCCGCAAGGAGATCGACCGGTTCAACGAGCTGTACAACCAGTTCGAGCAGGTGAACGCCGTGTTCACCCCCATGACGCTGGCAGAGATCGAGGCCATGGCGAAGGATCTGAAGATGGGTGTCGACCCGGATCTCATCTTCTTTGCCGAAGCGGATGGCAAGCTCGTCGGGGTGGCGCTCACGATGCCTGACTTCAACGTCGGGTACAAGGCCGCGCACGGCCACCTCTTCCCCTTCGGAATCTTCCATCTCCTCACCGCGAAGAAGCACACGCACATGGTGCGCACCATCAGCATGGGCGTGCTGAAGGACTACAGGAACCGCGGCATCGACCTCGCCTTCTACTACCACAGCTACAAGAACGGTGTGCCCAAGGGCTACAACGCCGTGGAAATGTCGTGGGTGGAGGAGGACAACGCCGCCATGACCAATACGGCGCTGAAGCTGGGCGGCGAGGCGTACCGCAAGTACCGCGTGTACGAGCACGGCCTGTAGGACCCCCGGGATGGCCGGCACTCCCGAAGATATCCTCCTCACCAACGCGACGATCCACACGATGGACCCCTCGCTGCGGAGCGCAAAAGCGGTTGCCATCCGTCATGGCCGGTTCCTCATCGTCGGTGACGAGCAGGGCGCGCGCGCTGCGCTGGGCGGATCGCCGACGACGTTCGACCTCGGCGGACGCTGCGTCCTGCCCGGCCTCACCGACGCCCACCTCCACTTCAAGTGGTACGCGGAGTCCCTCCGTTCGGTCCCGGCGGAAACGCCGACCATGGAGGAGGCAGTCGCCCGCGTTCGCGCCGCCGCCGAAAGAAGCGCCCCGGGCGAATGGATCACGGGCTACGGCTGGAACCACAACGTATGGGGGAACGGGTCGTTGCCCGATGCGCGGCCCCTGGATGCCGCGGCACCTGCCAATCCCGTGGCTCTCATGGCAAAGAGCGGCCACGCGCTGTGGGTAAGCTCGCTCGCATTGAAGGCGGCCGGCATACGCCTCGATACCTCTGACCCCGAGGGCGGAAAGATCGCCCACGGGAAGGNNAAGGACGGCATGCCCTCCGGAGTGCTCCTTGAAAAGGCCATGGAGCTCGTGCACGCCGTGATCCCCCCGCAATCGGCACGGGGGCTCGCGGACATGATGGTGGACGCCCAGACGGAGGCGCACAGGCGCGGGCTCACGGGCTTTCACGATTTCGACAACACCCTGGCGTTCAAAGCCCTCCAGGAGATGGAGAGGCGCGGCGCACTCGCGCTGAGGATCGTCAAGGGGATCCCGCGGGAGCGTCTGGACGGTGCCATCAGCCTGGGCATCCGAACCGGCTTCGGCGGGGACATGCTCCGCCTGGGGAGCCTCAAGCTGTTCGCCGACGGCGCGCTCGGGCCGCAGACGGCGTGGATGATCGCGCCCTACGAGGGCACATGGTCCACCGGCATCCCCACCATGACGGAAGAGGAGCTGTTCACCGACATCTCCCGCGCCAATGCGGCGGGCATCTCCTGCGCCGTGCACGCCATAGGGGATGCCGCCTGCCACGCGGTGCTGGACGCCTACGAGCGCGCCGGGGCCGGGGTGCCCGGCACGGCGCGCGGCAGTCCCGGGGCCGTCGGTCCCACGCTCCGCAACCGCATCGAGCACGCTCAGCTCCTGCATCCCGATGACCTCGATCGTTTCGCCCGCCTGGGAGTGATCGCCTCCATGCAGCCCCTCCATGCCACCTCGGACATGCTCATCGCTGAAAGGCACTGGGGGAGGAGGTGCGCCACGGCCTACGCGTGGAAGACGCTCCTGGAAAGGGGCGCCGCGCTCGCCTTCGGGTCCGACTGTCCCGTGGAGATCTGCGATCCTCTTGCGGGGATCCACGCCGCGGTCACCCGCCGTCGCTCGGACGGCACGCCGGGGCCCGAGGGGTGGAGGCCCGAGCTGCGCCTGAGCGTGGAGCAGGCCGTGGCTGCCTATACCACGGGGCCGGCCTTCGCGGCGGGAAGGGAAGCCGACCTCGGCTCCATTACGCCGGGGAAGTGCGCCGACCTCACGATTCTCGAGAAGGATATCTTCACGATCGATCCGCACGAGATCCGCCAGGTCCGGGTGGCAGCGACCATGGTGGGCGGGCGGTTCGTCTACACTGCGCTGTAGGATGCCGCTCCGCGGAATCGGCCCGTCGGGGATCGACCATGTGCGCGCATGCAGTCTTCTCCGCCCGAGCCGCCCGTGGTAGAGTGCAGGCGTGTCGCTGACCAGCAGCATCGTCACGATCTTCCTCACCGTCTTCATCGTCGTCGATCCGTTCGGAATCGTCCCGGTCTTCATATCGCTCACCGGCGGGTTTTCCGCGCGCCGCAGGCGATCCACGATCCTCAAGGCCTCCATCGTCGCCTTCATCGTGCTCTGCATCTTCATATTCACCGGCAACCCGATCCTGCGATTCCTCGGCATCCAGCCCGGCTCGTTCTTCATCGCGGGCGGCATCCTCATGTTCATCGTGTCCATCGACCTTCTGCTGGGAAAGCCGGGCCGCACGAAGACCTCCGGTGAGGAGAGCGGGGAGGACCGGGACGACGTATCGATCTTTCCCCTTGCCATCCCCATGCTCGCCGGTCCGGGCGCGATCACGACCGTGCTCCTCTACGTCGGAGAGGACAGGCTCGCACCGGGCTTGATCTATCCCGTGCTCGTCGGGGCCGTGGTCCTCGCCCTCGCATCGGCCGCCCTCACCATGTTCCTCAGCTCGTTCTTCCTCAGGGTGCTGGGAAAAACGGGGGTGTCGGTGATCGAGCGGATCATGGGTATCGTGCTCACGGGGCTTTCCGTGCAGTTCGTTTTCGACGGCCTGGTGAAGCTCGGGGTACTGGCGGGCCATACGGGATAGGGAACAGAATTTCGTCCCCTGCGTGTTCAATCCTGCAGAGGACATGAAAATGAGACGCTTGGTTGTTCTTGTCTACGCTGCCGTTATTCCCTTCCTGGCCGCGTGCAGCTTCTTTCCGCCCGTCATGGGATCGGGCCGTATGGCCGTGATGAGCTACACCCTCACGGATTTCACGAAAGTGGCAGCCTCTCAGGCCTGCACGGTCCGGATAGTCCCCGACACCAGCTACTCCGTGAAGGTCACCTGTGACGACAATCTTCTCTCCTACCTGGATGTGCGAAAAGACGGTTCCACTACCCTCCACGTGGGCCTGGATCAGAGCCACAGCTACATGGCCACGACGTTCCGTGCCGAAGTGCACGTCCCCACGCTCACCGGCATCGAGCTCTCGGGGGCTTCCCAGGCCAGCGTGGATTCCGGATTTTTCTCATCGCTGCCCGTGGCTCTCACCCTTTCCGGCGCGAGCTACGCCGCCCTGCAGGGGATCTCCTGCGCGGGGATCAGCGCCGATGTCTCGGGTGCGAGCTCGGTCTCGGTGATCGGATCCACGGCCGCGGAGACCCTCGTCGTATCCGGTGCGAGCACGGCTGATCTCACGGGATGCACGGCAACCAGCGGAGGGGCGGCGCTGAGCGGCGCGAGCAAGGCGAAAATGAACGTTGGAGCGGGGAGCCTGTCACTTTCCGCGAGCGGCGCCTCTGTCCTGTACTATACCGGCTCACCGCAGCTGTACATCCAGGAGCTCTCCGGCGGCTCATCTCTCGTGAGGGTGTACTGACGGGAAAATCCGCGGCTGGCCGCCGCGACGGTTCATACTGCCCGCCGCTCGGCGAGGAATCGGGAGAGGAACTGCGCCGTGTACGATCCGGATCGCACACGGCAAATCGCGTCGGGGCTGCCCTGCGCGACCACGCTGCCGCCGGCGTCCCCGCCCTCGGGCCCCAGATCGATGATCCAGTCCGCATCCGCCATGAAGTCCAGGTTGTGCTCGATGACCACAACGGTGTTCCCTGCGGTCACCAGACGATGGAGGACCCCGACGAGCTTCTCCACGTCGGCCATGTGCAGACCGATGGTCGGCTCGTCCAGAACGTAGAGCGTACGGGGCGCAGCCGATGTGCGGGGCGCGCGTGCCGGGGCGTCCTCCCCCTGCGGCTGGATCCTCGCCTTGGACAGCTCCGCGACGAGCTTGATCCTCTGCGCTTCTCCGCCGCTCAGGCTGGGGCTTTGCTGACCGAGGGACAGGTAGCCAAGCCCTACCTCCTGCAGCAGGTGCAGCGTGTGGCGGATGCCGGGGTGGAAATCGAAATACCCCGCCGCCTCGTCGACGCTCATGGCAAGGACGTCTGCGATGCTCTTCTCCCGGAAGCGCACGGCGAGGGTTTCCGCGGTGAAGCGCTGCCCACCGCAGGCGTCGCAGGGAACGGTGACGTCGGGGAGGAAGCTCATCTCGATCTTCTTCATCCCCTGGCCTTCGCATTCGGGGCACCGGCCGCCGCTCACGTTGAAGGAGAACCTGCTCGCCGTGTAGCCGCGCATCTTCGCCTCATTGGCTTCGGCGAACAGCCTGCGGATGTCGTCCCAGATCCCCACGTACGTCGCGGGGCAGGAGCGCGGGGTCTTGCCGATGGGGGTCTGGTCCACCTCCAGCACCCGGCCGATGCCGCGCCACCCTTCGATGCCGGTACAGCCGTGCAGCGCGGCCTTTCCGGCCGCAGCGGTGCGCGCACGCGCGGCATGCGTCCGTGTGCCCGCGATGAGGTGGCTGAGGTTGCCGTGGAGGATGTCCCGTACGAGAGTGCTCTTGCCGCTGCCGCTGACCCCCGTGACGCAGGTGAGCTTTCCCAGCGGAATGGCGACGTCGAAGCCCTTGAGGTTGTGCAGGCGTGCACCCTTGATGAGGAGGGAACCGGGGGCGTCGGCAGCGGCGCTTCCGTGGCGTTCCCCGTTCCCCGTCGCTCCCTCCGGGGCCCGCAGGTGCCGCAGCGGGTCTCGAAGGAACTTCCCCGTGAGGGAGGTGCGGCTCTTCATGATCGCTCCAACCGTGCCCTGTGCCACGACGTGGCCGCCGTTCACGCCGCCGCCGGGGCCGAGGTCCACGAGGTGCTCCGCCCTGCGGATCGTCTCCTCGTCGTGCTCCACGACGATCACTGTGTTGCCCTTCGCGCGCAGAGCGTGCAGCGTGTCCAGGAGGATGAGGTTGTCCCTGGCGTGCAGGCCGATGGTCGGCTCGTCGAGGATGTAGCAGACACCGCGGAGGTTCGACCCGAGCTGGGAGGCAAGACGTATCCGCTGCGCCTCGCCTCCGCTCAGCGTCGGTGCCGACCTGTCCAGGGCGAGATACGACAAGCCCACACGGTCGAGGAAGGCGAGCCGTGAGAGGATCTCCGCAACGATGCCCGTGGCGATCTCCGCCTCCCGGGGCGCCAGCTTCAACGCCCCCATCTCCTTCCGCAGTGTGACCACCGGCAGGCCCGCGAGGTCGGCGATGCTCTTGTCGCGGAATGTGACGGCAAGGGCTTCGGGCTTCAACCGGTGGCCGTTGCAGGCGGGGCAGATCTTCTCCGTCCCCTCCCACCAGTCGTTCCACCAGATCTCTTCTCCGGTCTGCTCGGCGTCGAACCCCGAGAGCGAAAGACCCGTGCCGAAGCAGGAGGGGCACCACCCGTGCTTGGAGTTGTAGGAGAACATCCGCGGATCGAGCTCCTCGAAGCTTCTCCCGCAGCTCGGGCAGGCGCGGCGTGTGGAGAAGACGGTCTCCCGGGCCGCGGCTTTTCCCCGCGCTTCGGTGACCACCCGGATCACGCCCTTGCCGTAGGTGAGCCCGCGCTCCAGGAGCTCGCGGAGCGCGGCCTCCCTCTCGGGAGAGACGATCTCCGTCCCCACCGGCAGCTCGATCGAGTGCTCCTTGAACCGGTCCAGGCGCGGCCAGGCGTCGGTGGGGAGCATGGCGCCGTCCACGCGGAGGTGCTTGAAGCCCTTGCCTGCCGCCCACGCGGCGAGGTCCGTATAGTAGCCCTTGCGCGCCGTCACCAGCGGGGCGAGTACCGTCACACGGCGTCCCTTCACGTCGCGCATGATGCGCGCGACGATCGCCTCAGGTGACTGCGGCTGGATGGCAACGCCGCAGTCGGGGCAGTGCTGCACGCCGAGCTTCACGAAGAGGAGGCGCAGGTACGGGGCGATCTCCGTGAGTGTGGCCACCGTGCTCTTCCGCCCGCCGCGGCTCGTGCGCTGCTCGATCGCCACCGTGGGCGGCACGCCGTACACGCCGTCCACGTCGGGCCGGCGGGCGGGCTGCACGAACTGACGCGCGTATGCGTTCAGCGACTCGAGGTAGCGCCTCTGGCCTTCGGCGAAGAGGATGTCGAAGGCGATCGTGCTCTTGCCGCTGCCGCTCACGCCGGTGATGACGGTGAAAGCGTCACGGGGCAGGCTGAGGTCGATGTTCTTCAAGTTGTGCTCCCGCGCGTGGCGGATCACGATGGAGTTGTCCGCGACGCCCGGGAGGAGCGCGGCCGCGCGGGAGGCCGCGGCCCGACGGCGCGTGCTGGCCGGGGCTTCGCCCGCTTCTGTCGATTTGGCCATTGCCTTGAACGCGGCGAGCCCCGAGGTGCGCAGCGCGGCGCCGGTGTGGCTCTCGTGATTGGCGGCAACCTGCTGCGGCGTTCCCTCGCACACGATCCGTCCGCCCTGGTCCCCGCCTTCGGGACCCAGGTCGATGATCCAGTCCGACGCCCTGATCACGTCGAGGTTGTGCTCGATCACGACGACCGAATGCCCGGCATCGACGAGCTTCCGGAAGGCGGCAAGGAGCGTCGCGATGTCGTCGAAGTGAAGGCCGGTCGTCGGCTCGTCGAAGAGGAACAGATTCCCCTTCTCCGTTTTGCCCGGTTTCGTATCGATGAGGTAGCCCGCGAGCTTCAACCTCTGCGCCTCACCGCCGCTCAACGTGGGCACGGGCTGGCCGAGGCTCACGTACCCGAGCCCCACGGCGGACAGCGGTGCAAGCCCGGCGAGCACCGCGGGCTCCTCCGCGAAGAAGTCGCAGGCCTCGGACACCGTCATGTCCAGCACGTCAGCCACGGACTTGGCAGCCGTCCCGTGCGCGCCTGCCCCGCTTCCGGGCGGGAAGAGCCGTACCTCCAGGACCTCCTGGCGATACCTCCTGCCGTCGCAATCGGGACAGCGGAGGTACACGTCGCTCAGGAACTGCATCTCGATGTGCTCGAAGCCGCTGCCGTTGCACGTGGGACAGCGGCCCGTGCCGGAGTTGAAGCTGAACGTGCCTGCCGTGTACCCCCGTTCAGCGGAGAGCGGCTCGGCGGCGAAGAGCTTGCGGATCGCGTCGAAGGCGCCGATGTAGCTCACCGGGTTGGAACGCGCCGTTCTCCCGATGGGGGACTGGTCCACGAGCACGACCTGCTCGATCCGTTCGTGGCCGACGATCGCCCTGTGCTTCCCCGGCTGGTCCTTGGGGGAATGTTTGATCGCCGAAAGCGCATTGTACAGCACGTCCTGCATGAGGGTGGATTTGCCGGACCCGCTCACCCCCGTTACACAGACCAGCTTCTGGAGCGGGATGTCCACGTCGAGGTTCTTGAGGTTGTGCTCGGCCGCACCGAGAATGCGCAGCACGGGCTCCTTGCCCCGCTGCGCTGCGGGGACAGCGGAGGCCGCGGTCCCACGGCTCCTCGCATCGACCCTCTTCTTCCCCGTCAAATACTGCGCGGTGAGCGACCGTGTGCTCTGGAGGAGCGCGGGAAGCTCCCCGAAGAATACGACGTGGCCCCCGCGCTCTCCCGCACCGGGCCCCATGTCCAGGACGAGGTCGGCTGCCCTGATCACGTCGGGGTCGTGCTCCACGACGACGATCGTGTTGCCCGCGTCCCGCAGCCGGCAGAGCACGCCGATGAGCCGTCCGATGTCGCGGGGATGCAGGCCGACGCTCGGCTCGTCCAGCACGAAAAGCGCGTTGACCAGTGAGGTGCCGAGGGCCGTGGTGAGGTTGATCCGCTGCACCTCCCCGCCGCTCAACGTGCGCGACTGCCGGTCGAGCGTGAGGTAGCCAAGGCCCACGTCGACAAGATAGCGCAAACGGGTCCTGATCTCGGAGAGCAGGAGCACGGTCGCCTCGTCCATGGGTGCGGGCAGCGCCAGGTCCCCGAAGAAGGAGAGGCAGGCGTCGATGGGGAGCATCATCACGTCGTGCAGGGAGAGCTTCTCCGTGCCGATCTTCCATCGCAGCGCGGCAGGGGTGAGACGGGCGCCCCCGCAGGCGGGGCAGAGCGTGTACGCCCTGTACTTGGAGAGGAGGACCCGGATGTGCATCCGGTAGCTCTTGGACTCCAGCCACGTGAAGAAGCGCTTGGCCCCGAACCAGACGCCGTCGTCCCATTCGCCCTCACCGTCGATCACCCACGCCTGTTGCGCTGCGCTCATGTCGCGCCAGGGGACGTCGACGGGTATTCCCTTGCGCCGGGCGTGCTTCATGAGCTCGTCCTGGATCTCCTTGAAGCTCTCCGTCTGCCACGGCCGCACGGCGCCACCCTTGAGGGTCTTCGTGTCGTCGGGCACGACGAGGCTCCAGTCGATGCCGATGGTCCTGCCGAATCCGCGGCAGCTCGGGCACGCGCCCAGCGGCGAGTTGAAGGAGAAGAGGTTGGGCGACGGGTCGTCGTAGTGGATGTCGCAGAAGGCGCAGTGCAGGTCCGATGAGAAGCGCATCTCCTCTCCATCCGAAAGCGCGTGCGCGGTGACCCGTCCCTGGCCGTACTTCAGCGCCGCCTCGAGGTCTTCCACGATGCGCGCCCTGTTGCCCGCCGACGCGACGATCCTGTCCTGCACCACCTCGAGCCTGTCCGGCTCCTCCTTGTGGATGCGCGTGTAGCCCTGTTTCGCAAGAAGGTCCACGACCTCCTCCCGGGAGAAGTTGGCCGGCACGGGCACGGGGAAGGTGAGGATGAGCTTCTCTCCGTCGGGGAGCTGGTCGGCGATGCTCTCCGGGGTGTCGCGCCGCACCTCCCTGCCGCACTTATCGCAGAACAGCCGTGAGGCGCGCGCGAAGAGGAGCTTGAGGTGGTCGTTGAGCTCCGTCATGGTGCCCACAGTGGAGCGCGAGGTGCGCACCGGGTTGGTCTGGTCGATGGCGATCGCCGGCGGTATGCCCTCGATCCTGTCCACCCGGGGCTTGTCCATGCGGTCGAGGAACTGCCGGGTGTAGGAGGAAAAGGTCTCCACGTAGCGGCGCTGGCCCTCGGCGTACAGGGTGTCGAAGGCCAGAGAGGACTTTCCCGACCCACTCACCCCGGTGACGACGATGAGCTTCCGCAGGGGAAGCTTCAAGCTGAGGTTTTTGAGATTGTTCTGCCGGGCTCCTTCGATGAGGATGAACTCCTCTGCGCGGGAGGCAGGGCGCGTGGGTTTTTTGGGTGCCATGTTTTCGGGGGCCTGTCGATGTGGGGTAGAATATAGCGAACCGGCCGGGCAGTGACAATGTCGGTGCCCGGCCGCTTTCATTGTTCGACGACGCGCGGCGACCGTATATTCAATGAAAAGGTGAAGGAGGCGCGTCATGGCAAAAATCGTCGGAGATGAGGTGGCCCTGGGAAAGACGGACGTTCGCGTCAGCCCCATCGGGGTGGGGACCAACTCGTGGGGTGCAAAGGGGGAGGCTGATCCAGGGAAGAAGGCGACGTTCGAAGCCCTTCTGGACGCCGGGATCACGCTTTTCGACACGGCGGAAATCTACACGGGAGGATCGTCGGAGCGGACCATCGGCGGATGCATCACCGCCACCGGAAGGACACCTGTCGTCCTCACGAAGTTTTTCCCCCTCCCGTGGCGCCTGGGCGGCGGGGCGCTCGTGCCCGCGCTGCGCCGCAGCCTCCAGAGGCTGGGCCTCCCGCGCGTGGACGTGTACCTGCTGCATTTCCCCATACCCCCGGTTCCGCTCCTGACCTGGGCGAACGCGCTTGCCGATGCGGTCCAGGCCGGGTTGACCAGGAGCGTGGGCATTTCCAACTGCAACGCCGCGCAGACACGCCAGGTCCACGCCGCGCTTGCCGCCCGTGGGGTGCCGCTCGCCTGCAATGAGGTGGAGTACAGCCTCCTGCACCGGGCTCCCGAGACGAACGGCCTTCTGGAAACGTGCCAGGAGCTCGGTGTGACGATGATCGCCTATCGGCCCCTTGCCCAGGGCATGCTGAGTGGGAAGTATTCGCCCGAGAATCCCCCGTCAGGGATCAGGTCGATGCTCTTCAGCCGGAGAAAGCTCGCCGAGATCCAGCCGCTTCTCGTGGTGCTGAAGGGGATCGCGGAGAAGCACAAGAAGACGACGTCCCAGGTCGCGGTGAACTGGGCGATCTGCAAGGGCGCCCTCCCCATTCCGGGGGCGAAGAACCCGCAGCAGGCGCAGGAAAACGCCGGAAGCCTCGGGTGGCGCCTCAGCGCCCAGGAGGTGGCCGAGCTGGAGGCAGCGTGCCCCTGAAGCAGGCCGAACGGGTGCTCATCATCGAGGACGACCCGGACATCGCGGGAGTGGTGGCCATGCACCTCGGCGACCTGGGGCTCCAGGCCGACAGGGCCGCTGACGGCCGTACAGGATTGCAGAAGGCGCTGGAGAACGACTACGCGCTGGTCATCCTCGATCTCATGCTGCCCCGCATGGACGGGCTTTCCGTCTGCTCCCGTCTGCGGGAGAAGAACCCCTTCATCCCCATCATCATCCTCACGGCGAAATCGGAAGAGCTCGACAGGGTGCTGGGCCTGGAGATCGGCGCTGACGAGTACATCACGAAACCCTTCAGCGTCCGCGAGCTCGTGGCCCGGGTGAAGGCGCTCCTCCGCAGGGTGAGGACCGACCGGGAAGCGCCGACGGCACGTCCGTTCGGAGAGAAGGTGGAGATCGGGGAGATCAGCCTGGATTTCGAGAAGCGCAAGGTCACCTGCCGGGGGGAAACCGTGGATCTCACGGTGAAGGAGTTCGAGCTCCTGGCCCTCTTTGCCCGGACCCCCGGCAGGACCTACAGCCGCACCGACCTGTTGAACCTCGTGTGGGGCTACACCTTCGAGGGCTACGAGCACACGGTGAACTCCCACATCAATCGGCTGCGTGCGAAGATCGAAGCGGACCCCGGCCACCCCCGGTTCCTGAAAACCGTCTGGGGCGTGGGCTACCGGTTCGCGGAGCCCGCCGAGCTGTCATGAGGCGCCTGTTCTCCTCTTTCTACGCGCGCCTGTCCACGATCTTTCTCCTCCTCATCCTCGCCCTGGGCGCGGGATGCATCATGATCGCCTTCAGCTCTGCCTCCCATCTGTTCGACGACGTGGAACAGCTCCTCAACCGCGAGTACGCGCGGAGCATCGTGGAGGAGCTGCGGCCCCTCGTTGCGGACGGATTCTCCGAAGAGCGCGTCAAAGGCGCCATCCACTACATGATGGTGCTCAACCCCATGGTGGAGATCTACCTGCTGGATGCGCGGGGGAAGATCCTTGCCTACTTCCTCAACCCCGCGGAGCGCATCGTACGGAGCTCCGTGGACCTCGCACCGGTCCGGGCCTTCGTTGGCAATGCCGGGCGCACGAGCATCCTCGGCGAGGACCCCCGCAACCTCTCCCGCGTGAAGCCCTTCTCCGCCGCTCCGCTGCCCATGGGGGGGGAGAACGGCTACGTGTACATCATCCTCGGCGGGGAACGTTACGACGCATCCCTCCGCATGATCCGCGACAGCTACTACCTGCGCACTGGCCTTGTAGCGTTCTTCCTCGCGATCGCCGCAACGCTGATCGCCGGGCTCTCCCTGTTCTTCTTCCTCACCCGTCGGCTTTCCACGCTCACCAGCGCCGTGCGCGGCTTCGAACAGGGGGACCTCGAGCGCAGGGTGGAGGCGCGGGGGAGCGACGAGCTGGGCGTCCTGGGCCGGACCTTCAACGAGATGGCCTCCACCATTGCCGCGGACGTGGAGAAGCTGCGGCTTGCCGAGCGGATGCGCCGGGACCTCATCGGCAACATCTCCCACGACCTGCGCAGCCCACTTGCCTCGGTGCAGGGATACCTGGAGACAATGGCGATGAAGGAGGGGACGCTGTCGGCGGAAGAGCGGCAGCGCTTTCTCTCCATCAGCCTCCGCAACATGACGAGCCTGCAGCGCCTCGTGGAGCAGCTCTTCGAGCTGGCCCGCTTGGACGCGCGGCAGGTCACCTCCCATCCCGAAGCGCTGCAGGTCGCGGAGCTCGCCCAGGATGTCGCCCTGAAGCTCGCGCCCCAGGCCCAGGCTGCCGGGGTCTCGATTGTCGTTGAGCCGGAGGCCGAGCTCCCTCTGGTGTCCTGCGATGTCGGCATGATCGAGCGGGTGTTCACAAACCTTGTGGAGAACGCAGTACGCTTCACTCCCCCCGGGGGCGCCGTACGAATGATGCTCGGCCGGGAGAGCGGCGGTGTGCGCGTGACGGTGGCGGACACGGGGACCGGAATCACAGCAGAGGATCTTCCCCACGTGTTCGACCGGTTTTACCGTGCCGACAAGAGCCGGGACAGGGCAACAGGCGGGGCAGGCCTCGGCCTGGCCATTGCCCGGCAGCTCGTGCAGCTGCACGGGAGCAGCATCGAGGTGGAGAGCAGCCCCGGGAAAGGCGCCCGGTTCAGCTTCTTCCTGGCAGAGTGACGAAAACTCACAAGTTCCGTGATACATCCGTGATCATGTCTTTCTATATTCAGAGACAGACAGGAGGAGAGGAGAGATGAGAGTCCTGGTGACAGTGATCGTGATGGCTGCGGCAGGCGCCGCGGTGTTCGCTCAGAGCATGATGAGCACGGCTTCGACGTCCACGGACACCAGTTCCATGATGTCGGTGAACATGACCGCCGCCGAGCTGCGTGCCGCGAAAGGCGCGGGCGGAAAGGTGCTTTTCATGAGCCTCGCAGAGGCGCAGGCGCTCGTGGAGAAGGGGCCCGTGGTCCTTTTCTTTGCAGCGGACTGGTGCCCGACCTGCATCGAGGCCATGAAAGACCTCAATGCCAATGGCGCCATGCTGAAAGGTGTCACGGTGGTGGTGGTGGACTACGACAATTCCAAGGACCTGAAGAAGCGCTACGGCGTCACGGTGCAGCACACCTTCGTGCAGATCGACGGGAAGGGCGTGAAGCTCGCCGCCTGGAACGGCGGCAGCGTGGATGTGATCCTCAAGCGCGTGGTGCGAAAGTAGCGGGGGCGCGGGGATGATTGTCCTCCTCGGCTTCGCTTTTCTCTCGGGGGTGGTCACCATCCTTTCCCCGTGCATCCTTCCCATACTTCCTATCGTCCTCTCCGGCGGGGTCGGGGGCGGGAAGGCACGGCCGTTCGGGGTGCTCACCGGGTTCGTGATGAGCTTCACGGCCTTCACCCTTGCCCTGTCGGCAATCGTGCAGGCCCTGGGTATCCCCTCCGATTTCCTGCGATACGTGGCCGTGGTCCTCGTGATCCTCTTCGGCCTTGTCATGGTGGTGCCGTGGCTGCGCGAACGCTTCAATTCGGCCGCCGCGCGGCTCACCGGCCGCGCCGGGACACGGGGCGGCTCGGGGTTCGGCGGGGGGCTGCTGGTCGGACTCAGTCTCGGGCTCATCTGGACCCCCTGCGTTGGGCCGATCATGGCCTCGGTCATCAGTCTTGCACTGACGCAGAATATCGACGGGGGGTCCGTCTTCATCACTCTTGCCTATTCCCTGGGCACGTCTCTTCCCATGCTTGGGGTCATGCTCGGAGGGCGCGCGCTTCTGCAGCGCGTGCCGGCCCTCACCCGCAACGCGGCGAGGATCCAGCAGGGCTTCGGCGTGCTCATGATCATTGTCGGGATTGGCATCGGTCTCGGGTGGGACCGTCAATTCCAGGCCACGATTCTCCGGGCTTTCCCGAACTACGGAACCGGGCTCACGGCGCTTGAGAATACCGCGCCTGTGAAGACCGCACTTGATGTGCGCACGCCGGCTCCGGGCACGACCATGCAGGGTGCGGCGGGCAGCGGGGTCTTCCGCGTGCCTGCACAGCCACCGGAGAACGGTGGACTGGGCGACTACGGGGCGGCCCCGGCCCTCATCGCGGGGGGGCCCTGGTTCAACACGGAAGGCATCGCCGCCGCGGCGGGGCAAACCGCGCAGGGCGGGTCCATGCCGCTCAGCCTCGCGGGGCTTCTCGGCAAGGTCGTGATCGTGGACTTCTGGACATACAGCTGTGTGAATTGCGTGCGCACACTCCCGTACCTGCGGGCCTGGCATGACGCGTACAGGGACAAGGGCCTCGTGATCATCGGCGTGCACACCCCGGAGTTCGAGTTCGAAAAGACCTCCACAAACGTCACCCGTGCCATGCGCGACCTGGGCGTCACCTGGCCGGTCGTGCAGGACAACGACTACGCGCAGTGGAATTCGTACAGCAATCGCTACTGGCCCGCGCACTACTTCATAGACGCAAAGGGCCGGGTGCGCTACTTCCACTATGGGGAGGGCGGCTACGAGGAAAGTGAAAAGGTCATCCGCGCGCTCCTTGCCGAGGCTGGGGCGAGCCTCGGGGAAGCCGTCTCGGCGCCGGCGCCGCTCCTCGAGGCCGGCACGCCCGAGACGTACCTCGGGTATGCGCGGGGCAAGGGATTTGCCAGCGCCGTGGCTCCCGTCGCGGACGCGGTGGTGGACTACAAGCCGGCCCGGGTGCCGGGCAACGGGGAGTGGAACCTCTCGGGACAGTGGACCATCGCATCTCAGTACGCCATCCCCACGGCGTCGGGGAGCCTCGCGCTGGGCTTCGATGCGAAGAACGTATTCCTGGTGATCGAGCCGGAGGAGCGGGCGGGCACCATCTCCGTGTTCCTGGACGACAAACCAGTCGGGGACACGGTGGACGTGAAGAAGGGCGCCTTCAGACCCATGGAAAGCAGGATGTACCAGGTGGTGGGGCTCTCGACGCCCGGCCCGCATGTCCTGCGCCTCGAGGTGAAGGGGAAGCTCCGGCTTTTCGCCTTCACATTTGGATGAGAGATCGAAGAAGGAGGATCATGCGATGAGAAAGATAATCGTTTTCTTTGCGTTGTGCCTCGCGGCCGTTTCCGTGAGTGCCGCCGCAATGGCTGCCCCGGGAAAGCCGCAGACGGCTCTCTTTGCCGGCGGCTGCTTCTGGAGCATGGAGTCGGCATTCGAGAAGGTCTATGGCGTGATCAGCGCAGTGTCGGGCTATACCGGCGGGAAGACGAAAAACCCCACCTATGGGAACTACGGAATCGGTGGGCACGTGGAGGCTGTGCTGGTCACCTGGGACCCTGCCCGCGTGAGTTACGACGACCTGCTCACCGCGTACTGGCACCACACGGATCCCACCGACGGCGGCGGGCAGTTCGTGGACCGGGGGCCGAACTATCGCCCCGTGGTCTATTGGATGGACGAGGCGCAGCGCACCCAGGCCGAGGCATCCAGGGCAGCATTGGGGAAAGGCGGAAAACTGCCCGGACCCGTGGCCACGGAGATCGCGAAGGCCGGTGCGTTCTACCCGGCAGAAGCGTACCACCAGGACTACACGCGAAAGAACCCCGACAACTACCAGGCTTACTACAACGGGTCGGGCCGCGCGGCGTTTTTCGCGAAGGTCTGGGGACCGTCGGAAACAATGGACTCCGCGGCGCCGCCCACGGCGAAGAACGGCGCCTGGACCAAGCCGTCACCCGGGCAGCTGAAGAGCACCCTCAACGCCATGCAGTACGACGTCACGCAGAACGACGGCACGGAGCCGGCGTTCAACAACGAGTACTGGAACAACGAGAAGGCGGGCATCTACGTGGACATCGTCTCGGGTGAGCCGCTGTTCAGCTCCACGGACAAGTTCGATTCCGGCACAGGCTGGCCCAGCTTCACCATGGCACTTGCGCCCGCTAACGTCCTCCTGATTGAGGACCGGAGCCTCGGCATGGTGCGGGTCGAGGTGCGCAGCAGGTACGCGGATTCCCACCTCGGGCACCTGTTCGATGACGGGCCCGCGCCTACCGGCATGCGCTACTGCATGGACTCTGCGTCCCTGCGGTTCATCGCCGTGGCGGACATGCAGAAAGCCGGCTACGGCCAGTTCCTGAAGCTGTTCAACAAGTGAGGTCTGTTCACCGGGCGTGACCGCGTTACGCGGATCCACGCCCGGATCTGTCAAACTCGTCCTGGAACAGGCGCTCAAGACAGACGAAAGAGAAAACCTCGAGGCGTTCTGAGGATCCCTATGACATCCTCACGCGCTACTTCAGCCAAGCCGCGGGCAAGAGCATCCACACCGCCATGGTCTCCTCTCATCAGACCGCAGGAGCTTTTTCTCCATGGAATCCCCATTGGCACAGCCTGTTCCTGGAGGGAGAAGCGCGATCATCCACCCCAACCATCCCCCCGCATCGGCCCGCCCGAGGAGCCGAAGCCCGAGCTGTCCCTATCCGCCATACAGAGCCGCGCCGCCCCTTGGCCGGCAGCCGTTTCGCAAGAAACGGCGAGATGCTTGGCTCGCTTGATCAAGAAGACTTATGAAGCGGACCTCTCAGGCGGCAGCGCGGTCGCTCCTGGCGACATTCGGGCCCAGCGACCCGAAGGGGCG
>PLNO01000229.1 GCA_003141795.1 Spirochaetaceae bacterium
GTCCGGCGGGCTCACAGGACTGGACGTGATCAAGACGACCCGGTCGGGATTCTCGGGCTTCCTGCGGGACCGCTATACCACGCTCGCGGAAACCGAGGACCGTATCTTCGCCACGAGGGTCGATGCGACCTGGGAGTACGATTCCCCGCACGCGGTGTTCGTCGACGCATACGACACGGCACGGCGGATCATGCTGGAGACCTTCGCCACGCACGACAGCAAGAGCGTTCAGCAGACCATCTATGCGATGGGCGGAGCGGTGCTTGAAGGCATGCCCGGGATCTCCTCGATCAGCCTCTCGATGCCGAACAAGCATCGCATCCTGGCGAACCTTCAGCCCTTCGGTCTTTCCAATGCGAACGAGATTTTCATTGCCACAAGCGAGCCCTTCGGCCTCATCAAGGGCACCGTGACGAGGGGATGAGGGAGATGGGTCGGCTCACCACGCACGTTCTGGATACTTCGCGCGGCGCGCCCGCCGCGGGGATGCGGCTCGATCTCTTCCGCGGGAAAGGGACCGGGGCGGCGCTGCTCAAGACGCTCGCCACGAACGCCGACGGCAGGACCGACCAGCCGCTGCTCGATGAGCGGGAGATGGCGGTCGGCGACTACACGATCGTCTTCCACGTGGGCGGCTACTACCGCGGGCATGGTCACCCCGACGCGGGCAGGTTCCTCGACGAGGTGCCCGTCGTATTCACGATCGACGAGCAGGACGGCCGTTACCACGTGCCGCTCCTCGTGTCGCCGTGGTCGTACTCGACCTACAGGGGGAGCTGAAGTGGACCTGGACAGCGTGATCCGTGGCGCCATGGTCGTTCGTGCCGGGGGGGTGGAGAAGCTTTCCATCGGCATCGCGGAGGGGAAGGTCGTTGCACTCTCCCCTGAGATCGAAGCTGCCGCACGGCAGATCATCGACGCGAAAGGCCTTCACGCCTTTCCCGGTGTGCTGGATGCGCACGTGCACTTCAACGACCCGGGCAGATCCGCCTGGGAAGGGGTGGCCACCGGATCCGCCGCGCTTGCCGCGGGCGGCGGTGCGCTCTTCATCGACATGCCGCTGAACTCCTCCCCGCCCACGCTCACGGCCGAGGCGTTCGACGTGAAGCTCGCCGCCTGCCGCGCGGGCGCGTACACGGACTTCGCACTGTGGGGAGGGCTCACGCCGGACAACCTCGACCATCTGGAGGCCCTTGCCGAGCGCGGTGTGGTCGGGTTCAAGGCCTTCATGTCGGGAAGCGGCATCGACGATTTCCGCCGCTGCGACGACGAGTCCCTCTACCGCGGCATGCAGATTGCCGCCCGCCTCGGGCTGCCCGTTGCCGTGCACGCGGAGAACGACGGGATGACCGCGGCGCTGGGGGCAGCCGCTCGTGCCGCGGGCCGCACGTCGGTGAGGGATTACCTGGATTCCCGGCCCATCGCGGCCGAGGCGGAAGCGATCTCCCGGGCCCTCCTCTTCGCCGAGCAGACCGGGTGCTCTCTGCACGTCGTACACACGAGCTCCGCCCGGGGCGTGGGCCTGATCCGTCGGGCGGTGGCCGCAGGGCTCTGCGACGCCTCGTGCGAGACGTGCCCTCACTACCTCCTCCTCTCAGAGAAGGATGTGGTGGAGACGGGGGCGCGGGCGAAATGCTCCCCCCCGCTGCGGCCCGAGGAGGAGCGAGCGAAGCTCGTGGCGGAGGTTCGGGCAGGCAGGGTGGATACCATCGGCTCCGACCATTCCCCCTCCCCTCCGGCAATGAAAGCGGCGGCGGACTTCTTTTCCGCATGGGGAGGGATCAGCGGGGTGCAGACCACGCTGCGCGCGCTCCTCACCCTTGACCTCCCGTTCCCGCTGATCGCGGGCCTCCTCTCCGACAACGTCGCACGACGGTTCCGCCTCCCCGGGAAGGGCGGGATCCGCATCGGCGGTGACGCCGACATCGCACTCGTGGATCTCACCGTCACGGAGCCGCTGACCGAGGGCGAACTGCTGGATCGTCATCGGCTGAGCCCCTACGTGGGGCGCGGACTTCGCGGCAGGGTGCGGCAGACGCTCGTGAGGGGGAGGACTGTTTTTCAGGGAACGACCATCGTGGGAGCGCCGGAGGGGAGGCTCCTGCGGCCTTCACGGGGCTGACGGGAGAAAGATGCGGAACGAACCCGTCGGCAGCTTCACCGTCACCATCAACGGGGGGCCCGTGACCGTGGAGGACGCCTCCACCACGACGACCTTGCTCGAGTACCTCCGAACGCACGGCTACACGGGAACGAAATGCGGCTGCGCGGAGGGGGACTGCGGTGCGTGCACCGTTGCGCTTCTCAGTCGCGACGCGGCGGGAAAGCCGGCGTGGCGCGCCTTCAACAGCTGCATCGCGCTCCTCCCCATGTTCGCCGGCCGGGAGATCGTGACGGTGGAGGGGCTTTCCGCGGGGAGAGCGCTGCACCCCGTGCAGCGGCACATGGTGAAGAACTACGGCTCGCAATGCGGGTACTGCACGCCCGGGTTCGTCGTGTCCCTCTTCGAGGCCTTCTACCGGGACGATTGCCGCGATGCCCGCGCGCTCAGCGACCAGCTCAGCGGCAACCTCTGCCGCTGCACCGGCTATCGTCCCATCCGGGACGCCGCCCTCGGAGCGCTGGCCGAGCGCGACGCATCCACGGCGGAGAACGACGCGTTCCGCGCCCGGCTCGCTCTGCCGCTCGGGCCGCTTCCGGCGTTTTCCTACAGCGCCCGCGCTGAACGGTTCTTCCGGCCAACGACGCTTCCCGAGCTGTTCTCCCTGCTGGAAGCGCATCCTGCCGCACGCCTGGTCGGCGGGGCCACGGAGATCGGCGTCGACATCAACAAGAAAGGCACGGCATTTCCGCTTCTCATCTCGACGGAAGGAGTACCTGAGCTCACGGGGATTACGCGGACGGACGCCGCCTGGCGCATCGGCGGCGCCGCAACGCTGACCGATATCGAAGAAGCGGTGGCACCGGATTTCCCGTCGCTTGCCAGGATGCTCCGCGTGTTCGCATCGCGCGGGATCCGCAACCGGGCAACGATGGGCGGAAACCTCGCCACGGCATCGCCCATCGGTGACAGCGCACCGGTGCTCCTCACCCTCGATGCGAGCCTCGTCCTTGCCTCCGCCACGGCGGAGCGGAGAGTGGACGTCGCCGATTTCTTCCTCGGATATCGGAAGACCGCGCTCGCCCCGGGGGAAATCATCCGCGAGATCCGCGTGCCGCGCGTCGGCCCCGCGGCAGGGCTGACGCGGAAAGTCGATTTCCTCAAGGTGTCCAAGCGGCGGGAGCTCGATATCAGCATCGTTGCCGGAGCGTTCCTCGTCGACGTGAACGCCAACGGCACGGTGGCCCGGGCGTGCATCGCCTACGGGGGAGTGGCGCTGACCCCGCGCCGCGCCCGCGCCGCCGAGTCGGCCCTGGAGGGCAGGCGTGTCGACGACGCATATGCCGCGGTGATACAAGCGCTTGCCGCCGAATACCAGCCCATCGACGACGCGCGGGGCAGCGCCTCGTATCGCAGGGGACTGATCGTGAGCCTGTGGGAAAAGTTCGTGAGCGGAGACACGAGCATCGCGCAGGACGGAGATCTCAGCTTCTCCCGCGGCGAGGTCTTCCCTGCCGGGGACGCTTCGCGCGCGCTCGAGCACGAGAGCGCACGAGGCCACGTGAGCGGCGGAGCCCTCTACGTCGATGACATCGCGCAGAGGCGGCCGATGCTGGAAGCGTGGCCCGTGTGCGCGACGTACGCCCGTGCGCGGATCACGCGGCGCAATGCCGACGCGGCGCGCAGAGCTTCCGGCGTCGTGGCAGTGCTCATGGCGGAGGACATCCCGGGGGTCAACAATGTCGGCACTGCCCGGCATGACGAACCGTTGTTCGCCGCCGACGAGGTGCACTACCACGGGCAGCTCGTCGCGCTGGTGGTGGGAAACACCGTGAAGGAGTGCCGCGCCGCGGCGGCCCTGGTGGAGGTGGAGTACGAGCCGCTCCCCCCGATCCTGGGGATCGCCGAGGCGGTGGCGCAGGGGAGCTACCTCACGGAGCCGCATACGCTGCGGCGCGGGGACTGCGACGCTGCGCTCGCCGCGAGCCCGCATCGCCTGGAAGGCGAGCTCGAGAGCGGCGGGCAGGAGCATTTCTACCTGGAAACGCACGCCGCGTGGGCGGAGACCGGTGAGAACGGCGCACTCTTCGTCTGCTCCTCCACGCAACACCCCTCGGAGATCCAGGCCATCGTTGCGGAGGTGCTCGATGTCGCGCGCAACGCCGTGGTCGTCCAGGTCCCGCGCATGGGCGGCGGGTTCGGCGGCAAGGAGGTACAGGGCAACGCGTTTGCCGCCCTCGTCGCGCTGGCTGCCCTCAGGACGGGGCGGCCGGTGCGCATGCAGCTGGACCGCGACGTCGACATGATGATGACCGGCAAGCGCCATCCGTTCCGCACGAAGTTCACCGCCGGCTACGACGATGAGGGACGGCTTCTGGCCGTGCGCGCGGAGCTCGTGTCGGACGGCGGCTGGTCCCTGGACCTGTCGCAGCCCATCATGGACCGCGCGTTGTTCCACCTCGACAACACGTACTACATCCCCGCGGTGCACTTCACCGGCAGGGTGGCGCGCACGAACACCACGTCGCACACCGCCTTCCGCGGGTTCGGCGGGCCGC
>PLNO01000313.1 GCA_003141795.1 Spirochaetaceae bacterium
GAGCGGTCCATCCTTGTTCGGGTCCCTCGTTGAGAACAAAGATGAACCCAACCGCGGCGATCACGGATGTCAGCGCACCGACGATGTCGAATCTGTGCTCGGATACTTCGCGCGAGTTCGGGATGGCCCGCAGCGCCATGGGGATAGCCGCGAGGACGAGAACGACCGGCAGGACGAAGAGCCATCGCCAACTTGCCACGTCTACCAGGACAGCAGACACGAACATCCCGAGGATGCCACCGCCACCGCTGACGGCGGTCCACACACCGATCGCCTTGGAACGCTCTTCGGCTGGGAAGGTCGAGGTAATGACTGCGAGGGTAACGGGCATGATCATCGCTGCGCCGACGCCGCAGAGGAATCGTGCAGCGAGCATGATCGCTGTGGTCGGGGCCAGACCCGCCGCCGCGCTTGCCAGGCCAAAGACGACCAGGCCCGTGATTAGGACTGGTTTGCGGCCCCAGCGGTCACCAGCGGCACCGAGAGGCAACAGCAACGCAGCCAGCGTGATGGTGTAGATGTTGATCATCCACAAGACGTCGCTTTGCGATGCGCCAAACGCGACGGCGACGTGCGGCTGAGCGACATTCAGCCCGGACACCGACGCGATGACTGCCATGAGGGCAATGCACACCCCAATCAGGATAGTGCGACGCTGGCGGGGGTCGCGGATGGTCGCGTCAGCCGTCGTGATTTCCATCAAGAGATGGTGATCACGAGCTTGCCCGTGACATGTCCTTCGGCGCAGAGTTTGTACGCCGCCAAGGCTTGGGCGAGGGGGAACGTCTTTCCCAAGGGCGCGCGGAAAGCACCTTCCGAATACAGCCGCGACGCCTCGACCAAGACCAATTCAGGATTCTTCTGAGCCACGAGAGACACCTGCGCGCCGTACTGCGGAGCCGTGAAATCGGCAACGGAGAGGACGCGGGAAGGATCGCCGACCAGCTCGATGAGTTCAGGAATGACGCCCGAGCCAGCGATATCGAGGGCTGCATTCACGCCGTTTGGCGCGAGTTTCCTGACCCGTTCAACAAGGCCCGGTCCATAGGTCGTCGGGATGGCGCCGAGCCCGCGCAGGTAGTCATGGTTACGGGCGCTCGAAGTACCTATCACGGTGATGCCGCGGTAACGCGCGAACTGGACCGCTGCGGATCCGATGCCACCGGACGCTCCGCTCACCAGAAGCGTCTCGCCGGCCTTCACTCCGACTTGGGCAAGGATGCGCGTTGCCGTTTCGACGACCACGGGAAACCCACCCGCCTCTTCGAACGGCAGATCGTCAGGCTTGCGGGCCCAGCCCCAGGGTCTCAGGACCGCGTACTGAGCGATCATATTGAAACCGTAGCCGAAGACAGCGTCTCCGATGGAAACGTCGGTGACACCTTCGCCGACTTCATCCACGATGCCCGCCCCCTCCACGCCGACGCCTGAAGGGAGGGGAATCGGCTGGCCCTTCCAGGTACCGGCCCGGATCTTCATCAGGTCCGAAAGGTTAACCCCGGCAGCCCGGACAGCAATCCGTACCTGGCCGGGACCGACATGTGGCTCGTCGGCGTCGACCACCTGGAGAACCTCGGGACCGCCATATTCATTGAATTGAACTGCTTTCATGAAAACTCCTTTGAAGGGCGCACCTACTCGGGTGATTGATTTCGTTTCCCTTATATGTCCAACACAAGGAATAGTAAAGTAACTACATATATAAATCAATACAATTTACGATGTCGATTCATTTTCTGTTGACTTTTCTGAACCTGGCCTTATACTCTCTTTTTTAGGAAGACCAGGACGAAAAGGACGCATTCAGATGGGATTACGCGAGCTGAAGAAGGCCAAGACCCGAAAAGTGATCGGCGATACGGCCCTCAGACTGTTTCTCGAGAAGGGTTATGACAACGTCACCGTAGCCGAGATTGCTCAGTTGTCAGAAGTGTCGGTAACAACGTTATTTAAGTACTTTCCATGCAAAGAATCACTGGTTTTCGACGAGATCGAGGAGTATGACGAAGGCCTGATCAGGGCCGTCATGTCGAGGCCGGTCGGGATCTCGGTTATGGATGCCCTCCACCAATTCTATCTGTCTGTCTATGGGTTCAAACTCTCGGAGAACGAGGTGTCCTCTGAGATGTCCTCTGCCTTTCACCAGTTGACGAAGGCGACACCCGAGCTCGCCGAATACAGCAGACGGGTCTGGAAGGGAAGGGCCGAAACGCTGGGCCAAGTCATTCAGAAAGAGACGGAGACCAGCGTTGAGGAGGCCGCTGCAATCGCCCACCTCATCCAGTTGGGGGCGAACTGGGCAATGGACGCCGAATCCCCCCGGGAAGCCTTCGATGTGGTGTTCCACCTTTTGAAGAGAGGGTGGAATAAGTAGTTGAGTCGCACAAAGAGGTGAGCCACCCCCCCTGTCGGACTGAGACTTCGTCAAAAGACACAAGAAGTCATCCAGAGTGAATGGTGCGCCCTGCGACACAGAACACTGCCACCCTTATCTGGCACCTACCATCGGATCCCAAGCCTGGCACTTCGTACGTCTTAGCGGAGTTTCTTGATAGCTCTGGCCAGCAGGAGATCGACTTTTACTTGCATCCACTGCTGTCCGTGCTACTCGAAAAGTCCGATCATGTCGGCGAGTTTCACGTTCGGATTGTGGTAACGCGTCCTACCGACAGTGGTTTTCCCAAACTGAATCGCCGCTTCCGGACACCACTGCAAGCATGCCAGGCATTGTTCGCAATGTCCTTTCCAGGAAGGTTGTCCGTGAATCAGGTCGATATTGTTTACAGGACAGACCTTCTTGCAGATTCCGCAATGACTGCAAGTGTCATCGACGTAAAATCGCTTATCCATCTTAGGTATATTCAGTGAGGCAAGATGGTAAATGATACCTGATAGAAAAAAATTGGCAAATCCTCTTTCGAATTCCATGACGCCTCTTTGACCTTCGACAACGTACTTGACGATGTACCGAGTTCTTTCCTTGACATCTTCAAACATCTTTCGCTGTCTTTCTTCCTCGATGGCGCCATACATAGGTATGTAATTGCCCGGCATTTGTACGGCGAAACCCGCGGTTAGCTTCCCTTTGCTCTTTTCGATCTTTTTTTTGAAGATGTTGATGGTTGCTCCTGGTTTTCCTCCGTGAGTGGCAATCGCAAAAACATAGCGACCTTCAAGATCACTAAGTTTTCTGACAAAACGTTTCACAATAAGGGGCACTCCCCGCATATAAACCGGAAATACAACTCCAATGATTTTGGCTTCGGCCTGAATGCTTTCTTTATTGACAACGGAAGGTATCGCGGTCAGGCGGCCTTCAATCTGTTCGGCGATGCCCCTTGCTACCACAAGCGAATTTCCCGTACCCGTGAAGTAAAATATCTGAGCTTTAATTTCAACACCTCTTTTCTTTCATGCTCTAAGACACCGGTATAACCAGGTGGAAGACAACGACGTTAGCCGTGATTGAACGCTTTCTGGAAAACACACGAATAGCTTAGACCGGGATTTCCCGGATGAGTTGCCCTTCGTGCTTGTCGTAGGGCTCCCCGTACCTTCGGTCACCATCTTACTGGGGGAGAGTCATTCGTCAAGGCAGTCAGAGTCGGTTATACAGTCGCCTCAACAAGAAGCCTGGGCCGGCGTATTCTCCCAAGGATGTCCGCGAATAACTCCCACGAAACGGCGACCTCAGCCGGCTGAAAAATAAGGTATGCGCTGGGTAGCCAAGTTCGGAAGGGATAACCGCT
>PLNO01000176.1 GCA_003141795.1 Spirochaetaceae bacterium
CCGACCCGAGAAGTCGGGGTCGTTGACGGCGCCATCGATGCTGATGCTTCCCGTCGCGACGCCGGAAGTGAATGCGATGATCCGCACGGGACCCGCCGCCGTCGGGATGAACGGGCTTTTCAGTATTGCGTTGAGCACGGGCAGGTCGAAGGAATCGACGTTCACCTTCGCCGCGATGCGGTCACCCGTGATCTTTCCCTGCACGCTTCCGATGAGCGGCATGGGGTCGTTGATGCTGACGGCGAACTCGAACAGGGTATTGATCCAACCGTGCACGGAATTGCCCGGGCCGCCGTCAAGGGAAAGCCTGCCCTCCGTCGTCCGGTAGGAAACGCTCCATGACGAGACGGGCGACCCGGCGACGGTGATCCCGCTCAGTGACATCTTCCCCGAGAGCCCGTAGTCGAAGAGGCTTGCCGCATCCCCCGTTCCGACGGGCGGCAGCGAGTATTTTCCTTCCAGCGAAAATGCCAGGCGGATCTGATCCGCGAAATAGACGGCCTGATAGCGGCCGTTGAACGAGTAGACGCTCGTCTTCAGATTGAGGACACCGGTACCGTCGGAGATCGAGTGCCCGAGAAAGCCGGCCGATACGGAGCGCAGATGCAGCTCGCCGGGCGTGAGGCTCATCTGGCCGCTCAGCGACAGCGGGTCGGTCCCCAGCCTGCCGTCCTTCAGTGCAATGCTCACGTCGACCGACGGACTTTCCAGAGGGCCCGTGATGGAGGCCGATCCGGCAAGTGTGCCGACGATGGATGACTCTCCTATGCGGGAGAGCGGGGAGCCTGAGAACTGCGCGTTCAGCGATAGCGCACCGTGCTGCAGACCGCCCTTGAGGCTGTACACCTCGGTCCCCGTGGCGGCTTTGAGATCGACGCTCCCCATGACGCTGAGCAGGCTCAGCAGCCGGGGGCTCAGGAGGTCCGCCGGCAGCGCGACGTCGACTCCGCCGCTTCCGGTAACGGTGGAAAAAGCATCGCTGAAGCTGAGACGCCTGATGTCGAGCCGCTTCGCCGTGAGCCGTCCGCTCGCCTGGATGGTATTCTTCGTCGAGCGAAGGAAGGGCAGGTCGAAGAGCGTCAGGGAGGGGACGTCCAGGTACCACGATCCATCGGGGGCCATCTGCCCCGCGATGTCGAAGCTCACCGGCAGGGTCGCCCCGTTCAGCGGGAGCGGGATCCGTTCGGCCTGGAGATGAGCCTGGATACCTCCCCCGACCCTCGGTGCAACCGCGATGGCAAGCCCGTAGGAGCCCGTGGCGGAAAGCCCGCCGTTCGGCGAGTAGCGGCCCGCCAGTGAGTAGGTCGAGCCCAGGAGCGCCACGTTCGAGGTGAAGCTCATCCTCCCGCCCGAGCCGAATGTCCCCTCGAAACCTCCTTTGAGGGTGAACCCCTTCCAGGCGCCGCTGAAATCCCTGACGGAGATGTGGGAAGTGTCCGCGTTGAGGCCGAAGCGCAACTCGGTGCCCGGGTCGTCGTTCCTCGTGATGAGCACGGAATCGCTCTCCACGGAGAAAAGAGAGAAGTCGGTCGTCAGGGAGAGCTCCGAGGTCACGGACAGGGACGCAAGCGCCGCGAGGATGTCCTTCTGCTGCGCCGTGAGCGCCCCTCCCCCCATCGCCAGGTGGTACAGCTTGTTCGGCGGTACTTTGGACAGGGTCGCCGTCATCGTGACCACGGGCGCAGCCAGCGGATCCGGCCTGCCTTCTGACACGATCTGGCCGAGCGCCTGCCCGAATCGCACCTCGCCCGTGGCGTGCACGCTGTTCGGCTGGGGGGAGTCGGCAAAAGAGGTGCTGAGGTCGAACGATGCCCCGCCGGCAAGAGGCAAAAGCGTGAGATGGAACGTATCGAAGGCGAGCTGGCCGATGGACAGGTGCGTCCCTTCGACCTCGAGCTTGCCCTGCGCCCTGTCGATATTGATCTGCGCGTTCATCTTCTCACCCGAGCCCGCGCTGACGTCGACCAGGGCAAGCTGCCCGGAGGGGAAGAAGTTTTGAAAGAGGATGCTCCCCTCGAATTGCGCGCTGCCGTTGTCCGATGAGAGACGCAGGGGCTGGAAGAATATCTCCTTCTCCGTGCCGTGGAAGCTCGAATCGAGCTTCACCGCACGGATCGGCAGCTGGTCCTCGAGGAATGCCGAGAGGTCCACCGCGTAGTCGAGGCTCTTGTCCGTCATCCGGTAGGTCACATGGCCGGAAGTGGTGAGCGGCATCTTCAGCCAATTGACGTATTTCGCCATGCGCCCGGAAAAAGTGAACAGCCTGCTCAGCCGCACGTTTTCCGTGGCGAAATCGACGGTGAGCTCCTGCTTCTGGATGTCCCCGACCACCTCCATTTCCACCGGTGACCTGTCCTGGATCTTGCGCACGTCCACGGTGTTCCCGTTCCAGACCACCTGGAGCGTCTCCGCGCCCGTGCTGATCAGGGAGCTGTCGAAGGAGAAGAAATGCAGCGTGAGATCGGACGAGGTGAAGCTGCGGTTGAACGATCCCTGCGCCTTGAGAGAGGAGGCGAAGGTGAACCCGTCGGACAAGGACCCGTTGCCCTTTCCCCGCAGGGAAATGGCGAGCTTGTCCCCCTGAGCGTCGACCTGGAAGAAGAGGTCGTCCATGGAAAACGTGGTCCCGTGCGTGAGCACAGTGATCCCGATGTTCGCGCCGGTCACGCGCGCAAGAAGCTGCCCCTGCTGTCCGGTGCCGGGCGCCGAGGTGAGCCTTCGTATCAGGTCGACGACGTCCGCATCCTTTTCGAGGTCGATGGAGATGCGCGTGTTCAGCAGACGGATTTCACGAATGCAGCTGGCGGGGTCCCGCCCGGCAAGGAGCTTCAGAAGGCTGTAATAGACGCGGACCTGCCTGATGGTGAGGAGCGGTGCCTCCGAGGGGCTCGAGTCATGGATCGTGAGATCCCGCACCTCGACGTAGCGAAGGAAGGACGGGGAGAGGGACCCGTAGGTGATCCGGCGCCCCGCCATCGCCTCCAGGGTCTTCATTGTGGTGTCTTTGAGCGCCGCCATGCGGGCGGTGAGCGTGCGGTCGACCTCTCGAGCCACGAATGCTGTCGCTGCCACAAGGATCGCAAAGCTGACCGCCAAAGCGACAGCGACAAGGGCTCTCTTCAATCCAGTTTCTCCACGAGGAAGCGAAACCTCCGCGTACCGACCGTATCCGTTCTGCCGTTCACCCGAGAGAAGAGGTAGTCGCGAAGCGCCGCCTCAACACTGGCATCGATCTCAATATAGCCTGAACTGCGGGTGATTTCCACGCGCTTCACCACCCCGGAGGGGGCCACTGTTATGCGCGCCTCCACCTCGACCTCCTGGCCGGCGGCGCTGAGGATGACGGGGAACTGCGGATCCCGTCTGCGGATGAGCGTGCGTGGTGCTCCTTCCCACCGGAAAGGCCCACCGCCACCTGTTTCGACGCTCGGCGACGGCCCTTGCGTCGTGGCGGCAAGATCGGAGAGCACGTCCCGGGTCGACGGCAGCGTCGAATCGCTCGTCTGCCCCTGCCCTACGTACGGTACAACACCGGTGGCAGGTCCGTGCGGCACCGCGGAACGTCCGGCGTCCGTCGGGGTCGTTGGCGCGCCTGGGGTACCGACGGTGCGGGCACTGCCAGCCCTATCAGCCGCGTTGCCCGCCGCACGCTGGACCGGGTTGCTGCCCGCCCGCGTCTTTCCGCCCGGG
>PLNO01000167.1 GCA_003141795.1 Spirochaetaceae bacterium
ATAATGTGTTCGGGCTGTTCAAGTTCTCTCTTCCCGACCAGCCGATTGCCGTGGATATCCGTCTGGTGCTCGTCTCCGATTCGGAGCCGAAGGAGATCCTCTCCATGAAGCATCCGGGCGGCCCGATCTCGGTGCCCTACATCGTTCCGGCGGGAAGCGAGCTCGTGTTGTACGTGCTGGACCAGGAGGTCGCGCGCGACAAAGCCACGCAGATCCAGTTCTGATGCCCGGGCGACAGGGGGATTCTTGACAGATCTTTCCTGCGCTGCTACATTGGTATCGTTCACGCGAGCGTCGTAAAATGGCATTACCCCAGCTTCCCAAGCTGGAGTCGGGAGTTCGATTCTCCTCGCTCGCTTCAAAAAAGCCCGTTTTTACGGGCTTTTTTAATGCCGCACTCTTCTGGGCTTGACACCATATAGCAACTGACCCTATTTTGACCCCAATGGAAAGCCCTACCGCCTGAAAAAACACGGGAGGGTCTGGTACTACAAGCTCTCGACCGGGCAATGGTTTCATTCGTCGGGCAAGACGAGTCGACGAGCTGCGGAGGACATAGCGGCCAAAGGCCTCGGAAAGCGGGCAACTTCCGACCCCATCCTCCATGATTACGCATCGGGATTCTTCGCTCCCAGCTCCCGCTGGATCACCCGACAGCATGCGAAAGGACGGCCGTTTGGCGCGGCCACGGCGAAAAACCGGCGGAGCATCCTTAATTGCTATGTCCGCGATTGCTGGGGCCAGGGCCGGCTGTCAGAGCTGACGAAGGCCGGCATGGGGTCGTGGGTGATCGGCCTGCCGCTGGCTAACCAGACGAAGAACACATCCTCTATACGTTCCGCATCGTCCTACGCGAGGCCAGGGACCCGGGGGCACTCGCCGTTTCCCCTTTTTGGCGCGGGAGATCGTCGAGGGACTGTTGGGGGTGATTGCTGATTTCATAGTGCCACAGCAGGGTGTAGCGGCTGTAGCTATAGTCCCATGTAGGGCACCTTTCTATGTTATGCCGATGGAAATAACTTTCACGAACGGCATAACGGAAATGAAATTCACACAGTGCGGGCCAATCCTTAAAAAACCTAACTCGGCCATTTGCATATTGGCGCGTCAGACTTGTCCTCTTTCGTATAAAGTATTAGCTTGTATTTGCCGTAAAATTATTACGGAGACCCCTTTCAATGTGGTACACTTGCTGTCATCCTAACGCCTGAAAGGTAAGCCAATGCTGAGTAGATTCTCTGTCCGCAATTTCAAGAGCTTTAACGACTGGTTTGTTTTCGACCTTTCAGATGTCAACAGCTATGAATTCAACCCAGAGTGCATCCACGACGGCCTGGTAAACAAGGCGCTCGTTTATGGGCACAACGGAGTTGGAAAATCCAATTTAGGGCTAGCAATCTTCGACATAGTCCTTCATACGACAGACAAGAACAAGAACCTCAGTAACTATGCCAATTATCTCAACGCCGAAAACTCGAGCGATATGGCAGAATTTGCCTACCTGTTCAAGTTCGATGGTGAATTTCTCAAGTATGAATATGGTAAGAGGAATCCGGACGATATCGTCTATGAAAGAGTCTTTATAAACGACCTAAGAGTCATAGACTATGATCGCAGGAACAATACGGAGGCCATGATAGACCTACCGGGAACTGAAACACTGAACAAGGACATAAGTCAAATCAGAATCTCAATCGTAAAATACATACGGTCAAATTCGGTGCTCCCAAAGAGCCGCGAAAACCTGGTCTTCGAGAAATTCTTTGCCTTTGTCGAGACCATGCTCTTGTTCTGGTCGCTCGAAAAAAGGGAATATCAAGGATATGAGGTCGGCAGCCGGGACATGTTTGAAGACATATTTCAGAGAGGGCACTTTGATGAATTCATAGAGTTCATAAAGTCTGCGGGATTGGATTCAAATATCAGGCTCATTGAGGAGAACGGGAAAAGAAAGCCCGTCTTCTATTTTGGCGATCGAACAGTAGATTTCTGGCTTAATTGCTCAACCGGCATGCATTCGCTGACCTTGTTTTACTATTGGCTCCAAAGAGTGAAATATGAAAACGAAAGACCTTCGTTCATTTTCATAGATGAGTTTGACGCCTTCTATCATCTCTGGCTATCCAGGATAGTCATGCAAGAATTGATTGCCGCCAAGAGCCAAGTAGTCGTGACCACACATAATACGAGCCTCATGACGAATGACCTTCTTAGGCCAGATTGCTATTTCCTGATGTATAAGGATAAAATCAATCCCCTTTCCAGGCTAACCGACAAGGAGCTCAGATTCGCCCACAATATTGAGAAGATGTATCGCGCTGGGGTCTTCGGTGAATAATGTCATTCTTTTAGTATTCGAAGGCGAAACTGCGGAGTCTCAAATCTTCGATAGCATCAGAAAATACTTCTTCACAGCTGCCCACCCACCTACTCTTCAGATCATATTCGGTGCTGAAATCCTTCAGCTTTGGGATGCTGTGCATGACGATGAATATCTGGATATGGTGGAGGTACTTCGACGGCTCAAGCCTCAAGGTTTGACCGGAATAGCCCGAGACGACGTCTCTGCTATTTATCTCTTCTTTGATCACGACCCTCAGTCCCGTCCAAAGAACCCGGACTATGAAGCGAACATCACAGAAATGTTAGGCATTTTCGATAATGAGACGGAAAATGGGAAGCTATATATTAGTTACCCAATGATAGAGGCAATCAAAGACTGCAAACGGGACCTGGACAGTCACTTCGAGTGTGAAGTCGACATTTCTGATACTGTTGATTATAAAGCGATGGTCCATTCCCGTTCAGATTTTCGCTCAATTGTCGAATATTCATATCAAGATTGGCTATTTCTGTTTGCTGTGACAATTCTCAAAGCCATTAGGCTTGTTTTCGGAACCTATGGATCAACAGATTATCAAGATTTCCTGCGTATCAGCCAGAAGCTAATTCATGACAAGCAAACCGAACTGTTTATTCGGCCGCGAAGAAGCGTTGTGATTTTGAGTTCTGTTCCCTTTTTTGTCATTGGCTATTTTGGCAAGAAAAGGTTTGATGCACTGAAATTGGCGTCCCTTTCAAGACGTTGCAACTTCTTCACATTCCCCACTCAATAGACAGGGCCGCGCCGAATCTGAGACTCCTCCGTTGCACGTACGGGCGCTTGCAGAAAATGAACCGATTCTTCAGCATGGCTTAACAATGGCCCGACCATACTCCTTGCGAAGCTTCACTCCACACGGCCAGGTAGGCCGGGCGCTGAAGATTCGGGTCGCGCCTGCTATTCCTCCGGGGCGCATAACCTGCTATAATATCGAGGACCGGGAGCGCCGACACGCAGGCTCTGGAAGCCACACGACAGCCATGGAGTCTCTTCAGAGTGCTCGTGCGCGTTGTAGCGCATGCGGCCCGTCATGTCTCCACGAAGAATCTCGGAGGTCTCAGGTGCAGTATCGACTCGACAAGCGGTCAGGAAACCAGCTTTCCGTTCTCGGCTTCGGATGCATGCGGCTTCCCGGCACCGTCGGGAGGCCGGACATTGGCAGGACGGAGCAGCTCTTCATCCGCGCGATCGAGGGAGGGGTCAACTACTTCGACACGGCATACCTCTACCCCGGCAGCGAAGAGGCGGTCGGCCAGGTCCTCGACAGGCACCACCTCCGCGACAAGATCTACATCGCGACCAAGCTCCCCCACACGCTCTGCCATGAGGCGGCCGATTTCGACAGGTACTTCGACATCCAGAAGAAGCGCCTTCGGACGGACAGGATCGACTACTACCTCATCCACAGCGTGTCGGAGCGCCAGCAATGGCGGCGGCTGTGCGCGATCGGGATCGAGACGTGGATAGACAGCAAGAAGGCATCGGGGGAGATCCGGCGGGTCGGGTTCTCCTTTCACGGCGCGCGGGACGAGTTCGGTCCGCTCCTCGACGCCTATGACTGGGATTTCTCCCAGATCCAGTACAACTACATGAACACGAGCTACCAGGCAGGGACAAACGGTCTCAGGAACGCCGCGGGGCGCGGACTGCCGGTCATCGTCATGGAGCCACTTCTCGGAGGCAAGCTCGCCACCGGCATGCCGCGGAAGGCCGCGGCGCTTCTCCGGGAAAACGACGAGAGCTTTTCCAACGCGGCGTGGGCGTTGCGCTGGATCTGGAACCAGGAGGAGCCGACGCTCGTCCTCTCCGGGATGAACTCGATGGAGCAGCTCGAGGAGAACCTCGTGCTCGCTGAGGCGGCAAAGCCGGGGATGCTGACGCAGCGGGAGATCGACACGCTCGCACGGGCGGTCGCGGCAATCAAGGAGACCGACAAGGTCCCGTGTACCGCGTGCAACTACTGCATGCCCTGCCCGCAGAACATCAATATCCCTGCCTGCTTCACGGCGTACAACGCCTCTTTCTCCATGGGGCGCATCTACGGCATCACGGCGTACGTGACGACGACGGGCGGGATATCGAAGACGCCGCACTTTGCTTCGAGCTGCGTGAAATGCGGCAAGTGCGAGTCTAAGTGCCCGCAGCACATCGCCATCCGCGACTCTCTCGAGGACGTCACGCGCCGCCTCGAACCGTTTCCTCTGAAGCCCGTGCTCTCGCTCGTCTCCCGCGTTTTGCGATAGAGGGAGTGCCCCGGCCCCGCGCCCGGAACAAGGACCTGCGCCACGGGATTCGCGAGGAGGCCGAGAAAATCGGCGGCGGGCCGCTTATTGACAGCCCCATCGCACGGGTTCATCCTTTTTTCAAATGCAATACGTGCTGACGCGGAACCCTCGGTGGATCGTAGTCGTGCTTCTATCGGGCATGATCGGACTCCTGCTGCCCGCTCCCGTGCGCGCCGATTCGTACCAGGACGCGATCCAGGAGGGCAATCGGCTCTACGAGGCGAGGAAGTACGACAAGGCGATGGCCGCTCTTTACAAGGCGGCTTCCGCGCCGGACGCGAGCACCGCCGCCACAGCCTGCGCGTACCTGGGACTCTGCGCCTACCAGCTGGGAGATCGTGATCAGACCATCACGTGGTTCCAGCGCGCCCTGGAGAAGCAGCCGCGCTATCTCTGGGTGCTGGAGAGCCTGAGCACGGTCTACTTTGCCGCACGGGACGACTACGCCAGGGCGATGCCGCTTGCCGAAAGAGCGGAAGCGCTGGATTCCGTCAATCCGGATCTGTACTACAGCATGGCCTGCTATCATGCGGTGGCGGACCATGCGGCACAGGCTTTCCACTACCTCGACAAGGCAATTTACTTCGGATACACGGACTTCGACGGCTTATCGGCGCGGGCAGAGCTCGCATCGGTTCGGACCAGCGAGCCGTTCAAGAAGCTCCTGTCGCACCTCGATTCGATCACTGCCGGCGGGAAACTCCTCGATGAGGCAGCGAAGAAGCGTGAATCCGGGGCCGATGACGAAGCCCTTCAGCTCTACATGGATGCCCTGGATCGTTACGAGGAGGCGCTCGGCCCGGACAGCGTGACCTCGACCGTCGTCCTGAATGCCCTCGGCACGCTGAGCGCATCCGCGGGTCAGCCGGATGCGGCCATCACCTTCCACGAGAAAGCGCTGGCGATCCGCACGAAGCTGCTGGGGGCGGCTCACCCCAACGTCGCGCAGAGCCTCAACCAGCTCGGCCTCGCGCACAACGCCAAGGCCGAGTACGATCTGGCGATCGATTGCTATGAAAAGGCGCTGAGGATCTGGATCGCCGCGAAGGGCGAGAAAAGCACCGACGTCGCGGACGTGTACAACAACCTGGGCGTTGCGAGCTATTTCCTCGGCGCCTATGACGATGCTGTCAAGTTCCACGAGGAGGCGCTGGCGATCCGTCTGGCAGCGCTGGGGCCGGAAAATATCGAAGTGGCGCAGAGCTGTGTCGAGCTGGGGGTCTCCTGCGCGTCCGCGGGCCACTACGAAAAAGCGATCGGCTACAACGAAAAGGCGCTTGCGATTCAGGTAAAGACGCTGGGTGAGGAGAGCCGGGAAGTCGCGGAAACCTGCAACACTCTGGGCAACAACTATCAGTCGAACGCGGCCTACGATCGCGCCATCGACTACTACCAGAGGTCGCTCGCAATCTGGACAAAGCTCCTCAGCCCGGGGAGCCAGCAGGTGGTACGTGGCTACGCCAACCTGGGCTCCGTCTCCAATGACAAGGGTGACTATAACGGCGCAATCCAGTACCTGTCGAAGGCCCTGGCTATCGAATCCGCCGCATCCGCGCCCGACCAACCGCAGGTCGTCCAGTGCTGCATCAACCTGGGGTTCTCCTACGAGCACAAGGGAGAGTACGACCAGGCCGTGGGGTACTACGAGAGAGCTGTCGCAATTCTGCTCAAGATCGTCGGTCCCGAGCACCCCGTCCTGGCGGGCACCTATGGCAATCTCGGCAACGCCTATCAGGAGATCGGCGACTCAGGCCGGGCCATCGACTACCTTTCGAAATCGCTCGCGATCCGGCTGAAGATCCTCGGTCCGGATCACCCCGAGGTTGCGCTGTGCTACAACAACCTGGGCGGCGTCTACGAGTCCGCGGGCGACTACGATCAAGCCCTCAGCTGTTTCCAGAAGGCCCTCGCGATCCGTCTGAAGGTGCTCGACCCGATGCATCCGGATGTCGCTCAGAGCTATCTCAACCTGGCCGGCATTTCCCTGGACAGGAAGGACTACGATCAGGCCGTCGACTGCAACCAGAAGGCCTTGGCGATATGGACGAAGATACTGGGCCCCGAGCATCCCCAGGTGGCACTCGCGTACAACAACCTGGGCGGGGCCCTCCTCGCCAGGGGCCAGCTGGAAGCGGCCATCGACGCTTTCCAGAAGGGGCTTGCTCTAGCACGAAAGCTCGGTGACCGGGAGATGTCCATACTGGCCGCGACCAACCTCGGCTACCTGCACCTTGCACTCGGGGAATATCAGGAGTCGAAGACGGCTCTCCGCGAGGGCATCGCCATCATCGAGCAGGCGCGGGGT
>PLNO01000149.1 GCA_003141795.1 Spirochaetaceae bacterium
CTGCCACCTCGGAATGATCGAGGCACTGGAGAAGAGGGGCGTCATGCCCGACCTCATCGTCGGAACCTCCATGGGCGCCCTGGTGGGAGCGCTCTACAGCCATTTCGGCAGCGTGGAGGGTGTGTGTGGCTCGGTGGCGGAGCTCCTGGCTTCCGATGAGTTCACTACGTTCCAGAAAAAATACTTCGGCGAAAGAGCCCCTCGAGACGATCACGTCCGCAGCGGTATAAAACAATTCTTTTCGAGCGTTTCCGATTCGATGAAAATCAAGGTGCAGATGGGCAGATCGCTGATCACCTCCTCCATGGTTGCAGAAAAGGACGCGGCAACCATCTTCGGACGCCTCTTCAAGGGGATCACCCTCGACAGCCTGAAGATCCCTTTCGCTGCGGTGGCAGTCGACCTTTCGGTCGGAGCGCCCGTCATCTTCACCACGGCGGGCAGCGCCGTTGAACACGCGTCGGTGCGGACGATCGAGGATTCAGAGGGGCTCCTGAAAGCCGCCATGGCCTCGGCATCGATACCACTGATCTTCCCCGCCGTGCAGATCGACGACCACGCTTTCGTGGACGGCGGCGTCATGGCGAACCTCCCGGCGCGACAGGCCAGGCTTCTCCTCGCGGGGCAGCACGCTGTGCTTGTCGGATTCGACGTCTCCTCACCGGTAACCCAGGCGGCGGAGGAGATGTCGAGCGTCGAGCTTGCCCTGAGGCTCCTCGACCTCGCCACACGGAGCACTCAAGCGGCGGACCAGGAGCTTGTCGACGTGCTCTTTCGCCCCGTCGGCAAGGAGTATCCGTGGTCATCCTTCACGGAGTACGAAAAGTTCATCGATCTCGGGCGGGAGCACATGACGGGTGAGCGCCTGGATGGCTTCAACGTCACCTACCGGGACAAGTGTCATGCGGCCATCAGCAGAGACCCGAGTGCGCTGCGCAGGTTCTCTTCCTCGGCCAGACTTCGAAAAGCGTTGAGGTAGCCTCAGTTTCGGACCGGGCACGGGAGAGGCACACCACTCCCCGTGAAACCGTCCATCGTGGAGCCCCACCGACGCGAGGCAGCCGTCGAAGCGGCATGAAAGGATGAGAAGTTGAAGGCAGGCATTCTCACGGCCTATTTCGTGAGACGGGAAGAAGCCGAGGAAGCCCTCCGTCAGCTCGGACGGAAGGGTTTCCGACGCATCGCTCTCATCGACAAGACCACGGACGGCCGGGTACGAACGCTGGACCCGTTCCTCCAGCGGCGGGCACTGGCCCTGGCGTTCGGAGCGATCCTGCTGGGAAGCTGCACCGCTGCCGCGTTCGCCCTCGCACGTATGCCCGTGCAGGTCCCCCTTCTCGTGGCGTCCGCCGTTTTCGGAGGGCTCCTCGGCTGGGTATGGACACGCAGGTCCCGTTTCGGAGTCGAGAAAAAACTCATGAGCGATCACGCGCGCTGGCTGGCAACCGATGAAACGGTCCTGATCCTCCAGGCCCCCATCAGCGTCATGAGGATTCCCGTGTCGCTTCTCCGTACGATCGGGGAGATTGCGCCGGTGGTTTCCGTGCTGAACCCCCGCCGCACCGACCGTATCGACGAGCTCGACACCTTCGAGGCGCCGCTTTCCACGGCGGAGATGAAAGAGTCGGCCCGGCGTTCGGCCGCCGAGAACCAGATCAACCCCGAGCCGCAGCGAAACATCAGGCTTCTGGCCGGGTTGAAACAGGCGCGGCATGACATCCACCTCGTATGCTCGGATCTCTCCGAAGCGACCTTTCTGGGACAGCGCACGACCCCCGTCGCCGATTGGATCCTCGACAATGAGTACATCATCGAAGGAAATGTGCGTGACGTTCAGCAGAACCTTTCCCGGCAATTCTGCCGTGCGCTGCCAGCGCTGGCGAGCACGCCCTACCGGGATCTGCCCCGGATTTACGCGCTGTCCCAGGAGCTCGTTTCCCGCACGGGCCTGCGGCTCGACCTGGAGAACATCGAGGGCTACGTCGAGGCCTATCAGTCCGTGCACGCGCTGACCATCGCCGAGCTGTGGGCCCTCCCGCAGATGCTGCGCATAGCGTTGATCGAGGGCATCCAGAGCCTGGCCGTTCGAGGGCTTGCCGAGTTGAGGGATCGGGAGATCGCCGACTTCTGGGCCAACCGGCTCATCATAGCCAACCGGAGGAATCCCGCACACCTCTTCTCGATCATGGCGGAGCTGACCGAAAGGCAACCGAATCCGAGCGTCTATTTCGCTCTGCAGCTCATCGACCATCTCTACGACGAGGAGGCCGCGCTCGCTCCCGTGCAGAGATGGCTGGAACGCGTCTACCACCGCCCTGTGGCTGAATTGAGCATGAGGGAGCAGAACCGCCAGACAAAGGCCCAGATTTCGATAGCCAACGCCTTCACCAGCCTGCGGCAGCTCGCCCTGATCGACTGGCGACAGATCTTCGAGCGGCTGAGCGATGTCGAGCAGCTCCTCCGCCAGGACCCTTCCGGCATCTACCTGAAAATGGACTTTGCCACACGGGACCGCTATCGGCGCGCGGTGGAAGAGATTGCGCATCGATCCCGACTGCCCGAAGAGAGGGTCGCCCAGAATGCCGTCGACCTCGCGGCGCGCTTTGCGGCCTCGGCGACGGACGACGAGCGGCGCATCCACGTGGGAACCTACCTCGTCGGCGACGGGAGAGAGGATCTCATCCGAACCGTCCGCTGTCGGGAATCTCCCGCCTTCCGCCTTCGCCAGGCGGCCTACCGCCATCATTCCGCGGTGTACTTCCTCGCTCTCGCCGCGACCTCCGCGCTGCTCGTCGCGGCCGTCGTCCTTCTGGGACTGCGCTCGCAGGAGCTCGAGGTGACGATCCTCATCGCCCTGCTTTCCCTCGTTCCCGTGAGCCAGTTGGCCCTCGAGTTCGTCAACTATCTCATCATGCGCGTCTTCCCTCCCCGCACGCTGGCAAAGCTCGATTTCGAGGAGACCGGGATCCCCGACGCGTTCAGAACGCTCATCGTCGTTCCCATGCTCCTCGTTGACGCCACGACCATCGAGGCAGAGGTCGACAGGCTCGAGATACGGTACCTGGCCAACAGGGAGGACAACCTCCTCTTCAGCCTTTTCACCGATTACACGGATTCCGACCAGGCCTCCTGTGAACAGGACGCGCCGCTTCTGCAGACCGCAATCGACAGGCTTTCGATCCTCAACAGCCGGTATGGGGAGGGCCGTTTCTTCCTCTTTCACCGCTCTCGGATGTGGAGCGAATCCGAGCAGAAGCATATCGGCTGGGAACGCAAACGCGGGAAGCTCGAAGAGCTCAATCGGCTGATCGACGGATCGCGGCCCGAAGGCGCTGAGAGGCTGGTGTACGTCGGCCTCCAGGAACGTCTTACCGACGTCCGTTTCGTCATCACGCTGGACAGCGACACGCAGCTGCCCTCCGGCACCGCACGCAGGCTGATCGAAACCCTGGCGCACCCCCTCAACCAGCCCCGGTTCGACGCTCATGGCAATGTCCTTCGCGGAACGTACACGATCATCCAGCCCCGCGTGACCCCGTCATTGCCGAGCACAAGCGCCACGCCGTTCAGCCGTCTTTTCGCCTCAGTGACGGGCGTCGACCCGTATACGAGGGCGGTGTCCGACGTCAATCAGGATCTCACGGGGGAAGGCTCCTACCACGGCAAGGGCATCTATGACGTGCGCGCTTTCAGCAAGGTCCTTTCCGGGCGATTTCCCGAAGAACGCCTGCTGAGCCACGACCTGATCGAAGGGGCCCACGTCCGCGTTGGTCTTGCAAGCGACATCGAGCTGTTCGACGAGTTCCCCCGGGACTACAGGACGTTCGTCAGACGCCAGCATCGGTGGATCAGGGGGGACTGGCAGATTGCCGACTGGCTCCTGCCACGCGTTCCCCGCGCCGCAGGGGGACACGGACCGAATCCGCTCTCCTCTTTCAGCCGCTTCAAGATCCTCGACAACNNCCCGGCGCGAGCCTTGCGCTGCTCGCCCTCTCCTGGCTTGTCTCCGCACGGCTGGAATGGGTCTCGACGTTCGTCGTCGTCTCCCAGCTGCTCTTCCAGACCCTCGCGCAGCCCCTCACCTCGGCTACCACTCGCCAGGGGTTGAAGAGGTTCTCCCTGTCCAAGCTGGGACATGATCTGCTTCGAACGGTCGTCGAAGCCTCATTGATTCCGCACCAAACCTGGACGGCCGCCAACGCGATCCTCCGCGTTGTGTGGCGGAGGCTCGTATCGCATAGGCGCCTGCTGCAGTGGACCTACCGGGCGGCCCGGCTGCCCGCGTTCCTGCTGGCCATGACCGGCATCAGCCTCTCGAGTGTCCTCGTCGGCTGGGCGATATTCCTCTGGACACCGGCGAACTTTCCGCTGGCAGTTCCCTGGCTCGCGCTGTGGTTCCTCTCCCCCCTCGTCGCATGGATCTTGAACCTTCCGCCGCGCTCACGACCGCGGGGGAATCGTCTGTCCTCCGGCGATCTCTCGTACCTCGGATCAGTGGCAAGAAAGACGTGGCGCTATTTCTCCGATTTCGTTTCCGACGAGACCTCTTGGCTCCCGCCGGACAATTATCAGGTCTTCCACCAGAACCAATTGGCAATGCGCACCAGCCCGACGAACATCGGCTTGTGGATGTTGAGCGCCCTGTCGGCCAGGGATTTCGGCTATCTGACAGAGGACCAGCTCATCGATGTGCTGACGCTTTCCATGGCGAGCATCGGCAGGCTGGAGCGCTATGAGGGCCATCTGCTGAACTGGTACGACATCCAGTCCCTCAAACCGCTCGAGCCACGCTATCTGTCCACCGTCGACAGCGGCAACCTCGTTGGAGCCCTGTGGGCACTGGAGCACGGGCTCGAAGAGCTGGTCCACGAGCCTGTCCTCGACAGGAAGGGGCTTCGAGCTCTGTGCGAAACCGCGGAGCTCGCCGCAGAAGCGGCCCGTCAGGAAGGACACACTCGCACCGAGGCTTCGGCACTGACCGCCCCTTTCAGGAATTGCCGCAAACCGTCCGACGCAGCGGATGCCCAGCTCGCTCTTCTGCGCAGCATTCTGGAAAGCCTCCCGGCACCCACGGATACCAACCCAGAAGTCGAAACCGAGTCGGGGTATTGGGCTGACCAGACGCTGCGCCAGGCGGGGGCGATGGGGGTCATACGGGACCGGTACCTCGGCTGGATGGAGATCCTCGGTGAAAAAACGATCGACGCGCTTGCCCCGCTCGGTGAGTCGCTGATCGAGGCCATCGGAACGGATCTGCGGAAGGCCCCTTCATTGCATGCCCTTGCCAAGGGAGAGCTCCGCTGCATCCCGCTCCTTCGCGCGGTTCGCGACCTGCCCTCCGAAGCCGTGAAGCCCTTCATCGGATGGATCGACCGCTACATACAGTCGTTCGATACGGCGAAATGGCTCGCGGGTGAGATGCTGGGGAAGGCGGAGACTCTCATCCGGAACGTTCGGGAGCTGTCGGAATCCATCGACATGGGTTTTCTCTACGATTCGCAGCGCAAACTGTTCGCCATCGGGTTCAATGTGACCGACCTCAAACTGGACAAGGCATTCTACGATCTCCTGGCAAGCGAGGCGCGCTTCGGAAGCTTCGTCGCCATCGCTCGAGGCGAAGTGCCTCTGGAGCACTGGTTCACCATGGGCCGCCCCTACAGTGCCGTGGGCCGACACCGTGTGCTCCTCAGCTGGACCGGTACCATGTTCGAATACCTCATGCCCCTCCTCCTGCAACGATCGTTCGGGAGCTCGCTCCTCGATGCGGCCGTACGCGAGGCGGTGGCGGTCCAGATAGCGTATGGACGCAAGCTCAGGGTCCCCTGGGGTATTTCGGAGTCCGCGTACACGGACCTGGATACGAACAAGACATACCAATACAAGGCCTTCGGGGTGCCGGATCTGGGATTGAAGCGCGGGCAGGGCGACGATCTCGTCGTGGCCCCGTACGCGAGCCTTCTCGCGGTGAGTATCGCGCCACGCGCAACGGTGAAGAACCTGAGACGCCTCGAGCATCTCGGTCTGCTGAGCGAATACGGCTTTTTCGAGGCGATGGATTTCAGCCGCCAGGCAAGCCGCGAAGGGGGACGCGGGGAGATCGTCCGGGCATACATGGCACACCACCAGGGGATGGGCCTTCTTGCACTGAACAACATGCTCCACGGGAACCCTCTCCAGCGGCGGTTCCACGCGGATGCACGCGTCCGATCCGTCGAGGCGCTGCTCCACGAGAGCGTGCCTGTTCTTCCCTCGCTGTACCACATTTCCACCCGTCAGCGTGTTCCCTCGGTGGAGGGCTTCGGTGAGATCGCCCCGTCGGCGAGCAGGTTCGACACCGCCAATACGAGCAGACCCATGACTCAGCTGCTCGGCAATGGCCGTTACGCCCTGATGGTCACGAACGCCGGCGGGGGATACAGCCAGTGGGGCGACATCGAGTTGACGCGATGGCGATCGGACCGAACCCGCGACTCGTGGGGTCAGACCTGCTACGTCCGCGATGCCGATGCCGGCACGCTGTGGTCGAACACCTACCACCCCACCGACGACAGGGTCGAGCAGTATTCAGTCAGCTTCGCGCTGGATCGCGCGGTGTTCCGTCGCATCGACGGCGGCATAGAAACGGAAACCGAGATCGTCGTTTCATCGGAGGACGACGTGGAGATCCGCCGCATCACCCTCATCAACCGCTCCATACGTACCCGCCGCCTCGATCTCACGAGCTATGTCGAGCTCTCACTGGCGCCGCACAGGGCGGACCTCCAGCACCCCGCGTTCAATACGATGTTCATCCGGACCGAGGCGGTAGCGGAGCATGCAGCGCTGCTGGCTTTCCGACGACCGCGGGGCGAGGCGGATGCGCCGATATTCGTCGCTCATCGCTTCACCAGGGAGCTGCCCGTGGACGGGGCCATGAGGTTCGAGACCGACAGACGCCAGTTCATCGGTCGCGGGCACACCCTTCAAAACCCCGTGGGCGGGTCCTCCGATCCGGGCAACAGCCAGGGATTCGTCCTCGACCCGATTCTCAGCCTCCGCCAGAGCCTGGTTCTCGGCCCCGGTGAGAGCGAAAGGGTTTCTCTCGTCCTTGCCGCGGGGGATTCCAGGGAGAAAGTCCTGGCCATGATGGACAAGTACGGCGAGCCGCATGCGATCGACCGTGCGATGGATTTCGCGTGGGCAGCGGCCCAGCTGGAGCTGAGGCTCCTCCGGGTCCAGCCCGACGACGCGCGGCGGTTCCAGGAGATCGCCGGCCACCTCCTCTACCCGAACCCCCTTCTGCGTCCTGCCGCTGAGCGCCTGGAGGAGAACCACAAAGGCCAGGCGGGGCTCTGGGCGTACGGGATATCGGGCGATGCCCCGATCGTGCTCGTGAGCATTGCCGAGTCGCGCGATATCGGCATAGTGCGGCAATTGCTCCTGGCCCACGCATACTGGCGGATGCACGGGCTGAAGGTCGATCTTGTGATCCTCAATGAGGAGGCAAGCGGCTACCTGCAGCCCCTCCGCGCTCATATCGATTCCCTCGTCAGGGCGCGGGGCAGTGAGGGGATCTACATACGCAGCGCGGATCAGATCCCCGAGGAGGACCGTTCGCTCCTCATGGCCGTGGCCCGCGTTGTATTCGTGGCAGCCCGCGGCACGCTGCCGCAGCAGATGGGAGTCGCCGCCGAGGCCCCCGAAGCGAGAGAGTTCCTCGCGCGAAAGCGCGCTCCCAGGGACCCGTCGGCACCGCTTCCCTTCATGGAGCTGCCCTACTTCAACGGTCTCGGAGGGTTCACGCCCGACGGCCGCGAATACGCGATCTACCTCGGCCCCGATACTCACACGCCCGCTCCATGGGTGAACGTCATCGCCAATCCCTCGTTCGGAACCGTGGTGAGCGAAACGGGAGCGGGTTTCACATGGTACGGCAACAGCCAGCGCAACAGGCTCACCCAGTGGTCCAATGACACCGTTTTGGATCCTCCTTCGGAGGCTTTGTACATCCGTGACGAAGAAACAGGCGTCTATTGGTCGCCGACCGTGTCGCCTGTGCGGGAGCAGTCCGCCTATCGCGCCCGACACGGCGCCGGGTACACGGTCTTCGAGCACAACAGCCATGGCATCGAGCAGGAGCTGACCGTGTTCGTCCCCGTCGATGAAAGGGGGGGACAACCGATCAAGCTGCAGCGGCTGCGCTTGAAGAACGAAAGCGCTCGTACCCGCATCCTCTCCGTCACGTACTTCGTGGAGTGGACCCTGGGTGAAAATCGAGAAACCTCACAGATGCACGTCATCACCTCCTGGGATGACGAAATCAACGCGGTGACTGCCCGCAATCGCTATCATCCCGACTACGGCAGCCGGGTGGCCTTCGCCTCGATCACTCCGCCTCCGCAATCATTCGGGGGAGACCGCGCATCGTTCATCGGAAGAAACAGGTCTCTCGCGCACCCGGCGGCAATGGGACGTAGAGGTCTCTCCCTGAGAACGGGTGCGGGCCTCGACCCGTGCGCGGCTTTGCAAACGATCGTCGAGATCGCTCCCGGCAAACGTGTGGAGATCACCTGCATGATGGGTGAGGCCGGCTCGGACGAAGAAGCTCACGCTCTGGTTCTCGGCTATCGCAACGCGGCGGCCGTGGAAGGGTCGCTGGAGCGGACGAACGCGTGGTGGGATGATCTTCTGGGAACGGTGGAGGTGCACACTCCCGAGCTCGCCGCCGATTTCCTGATCAACCGCTGGCTTCTCTACCAGAGCCTGAGCTGCCGCATATGGGGACGGTCGGCCTCGTACCAGTCGGGGGGGGCCTTCGGTTTCAGGGATCAGCTGCAGGATATCATGGCGCTCCTCTATTCCCGCCCCGAGATCGCGCGGGAACACATCCTTCTGGCCGCCAGCCGTCAGTTCACCGAAGGTGACGTCCAGCACTGGTGGCATCCGCCGGGAGGGGCCGGGATTCGATCCCGGATTTCCGATGACCTGCTCTGGCTGCCCCATGTCGTGGCCCACTACCTCCGCGTCACCGGTGACACGCAGATTCTGGAAGCCGCCGTGCCCTTCCTGAACGCTCCTCCGCTGGCCGCCGATCAGCGGGAGGTGTTCTCCGTGCCCGAATCGGATTCGGAACGTGCATCTCTGTTCGAGCATTGCCGACGCGCGGTGGCCAAGGGCCTCACCGCCGGTCCCCACAATCTTCCTTTGATGGGGACCGGCGACTGGAACGACGGGATGAATCGCGTCGGAGACCAGGGCAAGGGAGAGAGCGTATGGCTCGCCTGGTTCCTGCAGGGAGTCCTCGCGGCGTGGGCGCCGGTGGCGGCCGCGCGCGGCGAGACGAAGCGCGCCAAGGTCTGGGCGGAACACGCCACAAAGCTCTCGGCGGCGATCGAGCGTGATGCGTGGGACGGGAACTGGTATCTTCGCGCCTACTTCGACGACGGCACCCCGCTCGGACACGCGGGAAGCGATGCCTGCGAAATCGACTCGATCGTGCAGTCGTGGGCCGTCATGACGGGCGCGGGCGATCCTGGTCGCGCACGTCGCGCGATGGAGTCGTTGGACGAGCACTTGGTGCGGCGGGACGACCGCATGATTCTCCTGCTCACGCCACCGTTCGACCACACCAAGCTCGAGCCCGGCTACATCAAGGGCTACGTGCCCGGCGTGCGCGAGAACGGCGGCCA
>PLNO01000061.1 GCA_003141795.1 Spirochaetaceae bacterium
GACGCTCGCCGCCTTCCACGCCACGTCGAAGGTCCCCCCGGCTCCCGAGACCCGGATCCTGCTGCCCATGGGCTTCCCGTCGACGGTGAGCTCCATGAGCGGTCCGTACGTCACGAAGGTTTCCGCCCGCCGAACGGCCTGCATCCATTCGTCGTAGGTGAACGGCCGGCCGTCGGGGATGCGAGCGTACGTGCGGACCGTGCCCACGGCGGTATCCGCGCTCATCTTGTCCGTGCCGCCCACCGCGGCGGCCATGTAGCCGCAGTTGAGGTAACGGTACCAATCGGAGAGGGAATACGCGCTGATCCCCCCGTACAGGTCACCCCAGCTCGTCATCTCGATGCCGTCGATCTTTCCGGCAACGATGGCCGCGGCGTGCTCGGCGCGGGGATTGGGGAAATGCGGAACGATGACGATCCCGCCCTGGGCACGGCACGCGTCGGCCCATTCGCTGAGCAGCGTCTGCACGGCGTCGCCCAGCGCCGATTCATCGGGCCCGCCGACCGTCATAGGCGCGATAATGCTGCCCCGGTACCCGAGCAGGGAGATATGGCCGAGGACGTGCTGCCTGTTCTCCGTCCCCACGCGCACGAGGTACTCCCCGTCACCGCCCGCCTCGCGGGATCCCCAGGTCGTCCTGCCGTCGAAGTCGCCGATGTTCGTCATCAGCTCCCCCCACTGACTTGCCAGGAGGTTCACAACGTTCACCCCCTCCGCGTTGCCCTCGAGGAGAGCGGAGCCCGGGGAGAGGAAGTGAACGTGGGTGTCGGCGGTCACCCAGCCCCGCTGGCGCCACGGCAGCACCCGATCCAGCTCTATCACGATCTCGTCGGTGGCGGAGTCCACGACGATGCGCTTGCGCACGGGGCGCACCTCGAAGCCTTTGGCCACCTCAACGTACAGGGGACCCAGGGGAACGTCGATCGTCGTCTCCCCCGCGATGTACGTGCAGCGGTGAGCGCCCGCATGCACGAAGTCCACGCTGTAGTCCTCGTACCACGCATTGTTGGGGATTCGGTTCCTGTCCACGGGGGCGAGGTATTCGTCGGAAGCACCGTGCACGTGCAGCTTCACGGCGACAGGGGCACCGCCGGATTTTTCCACGACCCGCAGGCGCACCCTTCGTGTCGATGAGGCCACGGACGCGAGCGGGCCCGGGGAGCGCGCGGCTCCCGATGCCGCTTCCGCCATCGTGACGCACCCGCCGCCCGACAGGTGAAAGACCGCCTCGGGATGCGCGGTGTACTCCACGAGCACCTCGGAGGAAGACAGTACAGGGACCTGGTTGTCGTAGCTCGTCTCCCACGTGGCATCCGGATACAGCGGCCGTGGCTGAGCGGAGACGACCTGACCGAGGTCCAGCGCGATCCCCTCCAGAAGTCCTGCATCGTCCAGATCGAAGGAGAACCCCTGCCCTTCCTCCAGGGAGAGAAGCGCTTTGCGCCGCGTCTCCCAGCGCAGAGGATGGGAGCCCACCGAGCCCGCGGAGATCCCGAACAGCGCGACCCTGCCCGTGCCGGGTTCCAGCTGCAGGGACACGATGGGCTTTTCCGGCGTCGGGTTCTCCCACGCCCACAGCCAGAGGAGGAGCCCCTCTTCGTCGCCGGCGCGCACGCGGGTCTGAGACGAGCCCCAGTCCTTGCGCAGTTGCTCGTGCGGGGGCCTCACGGGGCGCGGCTTCAGCTGCGAGACCGCCTCGAAACAGTTTTCCCCCCAGCGCCGCGTGAAACACCCGATCTGGAAGCGCCGCGTGATCGGAAGCACCGCCTCGGACCCGCCCTCGTACATGACGCGGTACGTGCACGCACGCTCTCCCAGCCTGCCTTCCCCGCGCATGGGAGAGAACAGGCCGTCAGCGTTCGCTACCAGTGGGAGCTCTGCCGCGCAGTGGAGGAAGACGAGCCAGCGCGTGCGCAGCGCGGGCAGGCCGAGGCGCACGACGTCGTCGCCCACGATGAGGGGCTCGATGACGTGGAAAGGGATGCCGCGAAAGACGCAGTCCCCACGGGGGGCGTTGGACAGGGCCGCCTTCAGCAAAGCGGAAGCGGTGGAGAGGGGCGTGCGTGGCACGGGCAGACCCGTGAGGTCGAGCGGAGAGAACAGGCTGGATGCCGGGCCGTCAATGGTCATGATGTGTCTCCTGCATGTAGACGAACGGAATGAGGTCCTTCTCCGTGCTCTTGAGATCCGAGTCGGACCAGCGCTCAGCCAGTGAAAGCGCAAGGCGCTCGGCCTCCTCGAGATAGCGTCGGGAGAAATCAGCAGGCTCCGCGGAAGCCACCCGCGGTGCCTCGGGGCACATGTCCAGGTGGAAGGAGGCGTGCGCCTGCGGGCACTCGCGATGCCGCCACGTGCCGGTGTGGATGTCGAAATCGTACAGGGGCAGGAACCTCTTGCCCTTGTCGGCCACGAAGAGGATCGCGTCGCAGAGGAAATCGACCTCCTCGTCGGTGTGCAGGAAGTGGAAGTTCACCCGCGCCCATCCCGGCTTCAGGCCGATGTTGCCGCGCATGATGGACCGGCGCAGATCGCTCGAGAGCTTCCTGTCGATATGTAGNNCGATATGGAGGATGCGATGCCCGTAGGGCGCCGCGCAGGAGCACCCCGCTCGGCTCTGGATCCCGAACAGGTCATTGAGGAGCGTCGTGACAAACCGGGGATGCAGCCAGGAGGCTCCCACGCGCACATTGAACGAAAAGATCGGCAGCCTGTGCTCGGCCCCGACGTCCCCCATGAGCGCAATGGCGGGGTGGGAGGAAAGCCGATCGTAGGCGTGCCGCGCGAGGAGGGATTCGCGCAGGGCGATGCTCTCCGTCCCCAGCGCCTCCTTCAGCTCCATGGCCAGCGCCGCCCGCAAGGTCTGGAGGATCGCGGGCGTCCCCGGCGTCTCCCGCGCCTCGATGTCCGTCGAGTAGGCCTGGCCGTCGAAGTTCACGAAGTCCACGGTGCCGCCGGCACCGACGGTGGGAGGGAGGTCGGCGCGGTAGATGCGTTCGTGAAACACGAGGATGCCCGCGCTGCCGGGGCCGCCGAGGAACTTGTGCGGGGAAAAGTACAGTGCATCGAAGATCGCCTCGGGGTCCGGGCGCATGTCGATCACGTCGTAGGGGGCGATGGCGGCGTAGTCGAAACAGGCGAGGGCGTCGGCGCGGTGGAGGACCCGCGCGACCTCGGTGACGGGTGTCTTCACACCCGTGACGTTCGAGGCCGCGGAAAAAGCTCCGATCTTGCGCCGGCCTCTGTACGCGTCCCGGGACACCTTGTCGCGGAGGTCGTTCAGGTCCAGCAGCCCGTCGGGGGTGAGCTCTATCTCCACGACCTCGGCGAGACATTCCCGCCACGACACCTCGTTGGAGTGGTGCTCGTAGGGCCCTACGAAAACGACCGGCCGCTCGGCGCGCAGGCGCTCCATGAGACGGGCGTGCTGGTCCGCGGGGAGGGCATCCTTCAGGATCGCCCCGTAGAAGTCCCGGCCCGACGGAGGGGCGTACACCCCGAGGATCTGCTGGAGGAGGTGCACGGCGGCCGTGGTCCCGGCCCCCACGGGGACGAGCTTGTGCTCGGGACCGGCATTGACCAGCCTCCTGATCGTCGCCTCCGCCGAACGCAGGCGCTCGGAGGTGATGATCCCCGTGGCATCGTCCTCCGTGTGCGTGTTGCCGTACAGGGTGAGCGCTCCCTGGATCTGGCGCTCGATGAAGTCCACCCCGCGGCCCGATGCGGTGTGGTCCGCATAGGTGAGGCGTCTCCCGCCGAAGGGTGTCTCGATGAGGGCGTCACGGCCGATGATGGCGGCGCGGACCCTGGCCCACAGCTCAGGCTCCCTTGCCGAGCCCGACCACGCTTGCATATCGCTCCTCCGATTCGTATTACTGTAGCATGAACAAGCCTGAATTGCGCACCGCCATGAAGGCGGTGCTGAAGGGAATCGGGGTCAAAGAGCTCTCCGAGAGGAGCGCCAGGATGACGGCCCGGCTTGCGGCAACCCCCGCGTGGGAACGGGCGGACCTCGTGCTGAGCTTCCTCTCCATGCCCCACGAGGTGGATACTGCGGAGATGATCGCGACCGCCCGGGCGCAGGGAAAGGCCGTGGCCGTGCCACGGATCGAGGGCGACGATATCCGTTTCGTCCTCCTCCCGGCGGACGCGCGTGCGCTGCCACGGGACGCATGGGGGATCCCCGTCCCAGATCCGCGGTGGGAGGGGCTCGACCTGTCACGCTGGGTGCATCCGCTCATGGCTGCTCCCGGGCTCGCGTTCGACCGGCGGGGCAACCGGCTGGGACGGGGCAAGGGGTACTACGACAGGTTCCTCGCCTCGGCGCGGAAGCTGGCACCCGCAATCGTCCTCATCGGCGTCTGCCTGTCCGAACAGCTCGTGGAAGCCGTGCCGCATACGGGGGAAGACCAGCCGCTCAATGGCATCGTCACGGACACGGAAACGGTCCTGCTGTGAGGAGGTACCCTTGATTCGCCACCGGCGCCCGGGTACATTGCAGTACGGTAGAGGGGAGAAACGACAATGGGAGTCATCAAGTCGGCTTGGGAAATCGCAATGGAGAACTCGAAGGACATCGAGGCGAACAAGGAGCTCGTGGAGAGCAACAGGCTCCGGGACGAGGGAAAGAAGCTCGTCTCGAAGGTGCTCGACGACCCCGCCTACGATCTGAAGGGGGCTCTCAAGGCGTACAGCGCGGAGAAGAGCAGGCTCGTCCGCGAAGGCCTGCTTCAGTCGCTCCTCGCCAACCTCGTGCTGCCCGCGGACGAGTTCAGCGCTTCCGACACCAAGCGGCTCGGTGACGCCGTGGCCGCCGCCGTCTCGGACGCCCGCAAGGTGAGCATGATCTTCAGCCAGCTGGAAGGGTTCTTCAAGGAGTACATCGGCGAGCGCAAGCGCATGGTGGAGGCTCTCGAGCGCCAGTACGCCCCGCGGCTGAAGAAGAAGGAAGAGGAGCTCTCCCGGCAGACCGGGCGGCCCGTCAAGGTCAACCCCGCGGCCGACCCGGAGTTCCAGAGCGTCGTACGCCAGTACCTGGGCCAGCTGGATGAGAAGTATTCGGAAGTCCTGGACAAGGCCAAGGAAGAGATCCGCACCGCCTTCGCCAAAAGCTCATGAGGCTTGTCGCCGACCTGCACGTCCACTCGCGGTACTCACGAGCCACGAGCAGGGAGGCGGACCTCGACGGATTCCATCGCTGGGCGCAGGTCAAGGGCATCTCGATCATCGGCACCGGCGATTTCACCCACCCTCAGTGGTTCGCCGAGCTCTCCTCACGGCTGGTGGAGAAGGACGGGTTGTACGTCCTGAAGGATCCCCCGACCGCGGGCGCCCTGGACGGGGTTTCCCCCGCCGCCCTTCCCCTGCGCTTCATGCTCACCTCGGAGATCAGCTCCATCTACAAAAAGCACGGCGCGGTGCGCAAGGTGCACAGCCTCGTCGTCATGCCGAGCCTCGAGGCTGTGGCACGGCTCAACGCGAAGCTCGCCACGATCGGAAATATCCACTCGGACGGGCGGCCCATCCTGGGCCTCGACCCCAAGGACCTGCTCTCCCTCGTGCTCGACATCGCCCCTGACGGTTTCCTCATACCGGCCCATATCTGGACGCCGTGGTTCTCCGTGTTCGGCTCCAAATCCGGCTTCGACAGGATCGAGGACTGTTTCGAGGAGCTCACCCCCCACATCTTCGCGCTGGAGACGGGCCTCTCCTCGGATCCGTCCATGAACTGGCGTTGGAGCGCGCTGGACAGGTATCGGCTCGTCTCCAATTCGGATGCGCATTCCCCCCCCAACCTGGGCCGGGAGGCGAACGCGCTGGACACGGAGCCGACCTGGGACGGAGTGGTGGGCGCGCTGCGAACCGGGGAAGGCTTCGTGGGCACGATCGAGTTCTACCCCGAGGAGGGGAAGTATCATTTCGACGGTCATCGCACGTGCCGGGTCTGCATGGATCCCGAAGAGACCCTTCGCAGCGGGGGGCTCTGCCCCGTGTGCGGGAAGCCGGTGACGGTCGGTGTCCTCAACAGGGTGCTCGGTCTGGCCGACAGGCCATCGCCGGTCCGCCCCGCCGAGGCCGCCGGGTTCCGTTCGATCATCCCGCTCCCCGAGCTCCTGGCGGAGTGCGCCGGAGTCGGTCCGGGGTCCCAGGCGGTGACGGGTCTCTACGCGCGGCTCATCGGCGCTTTCGGCAACGAGTTCAGCTTCCTGCTGGACGCGCCCGTCGAAGACATCGAGCGGGCGCAGGGCGTGCTTCTTGCAGAGGCGGTCCGCAGGATGCGCGCAGGCCGCGTGGATCCGAAGCCCGGCTATGACGGGAAGTTCGGCGTGATCAGGGTGTTCGACGAGCCCGAGCTCGAGCGCCTCCGCGGCCAGGACCAGCTCTTTGCACCGTCAGCCCGGCCGCGCGCGCGCAAGGAGCGTGCGGGACTGCGGCCCGGCACTGTCCGCGCAGCCGCGGGGGTGGCGCCCGAAGCAGGCGCCGGGCTCGACCCTGACCAGGAAGCAATCGTCGCAACCGCTCTCCCCCGCAGCCTCGTTTTTGCCGGTCCAGGGTCGGGCAAGACGCGCCTGCTGGCCGCGTGGGTCGTCAGGGCTGCCTTGCGGCTTCACTCGCCGGAGTCCCGCGTCCTCGCGCTCACGTTCACCAACCGGGCCGCGGACGAGCTGTCGCAACGGGTCTCCGCCCTCCTGCCGCACGCGGCATCCCTCGTCATGACGGCCACGTTCCACTCTCTTGCGTGGTCGCTCCTCCGCGAACGCTTCCCCGAGCTTCACGTCGTGCTCACCGCCTCCGACCGGGACGCCCTCCTTCAGGCTCTCCTGCCCGATGCAACCGTCTCCGTCAGGAGGACGATGGGACAGCGCATGGAGCGGTGGTGGGAGGGAATGGAAGCCGCGGACCCCGAGCTCGATCGGATCCGCACCGCCTACGAGGAGGAAACGCGCCGCATCGGAGGGGTCGATGTTTCGGCGCTGGTGCCCGCTCTGAACGCGCTTCTCGACGCGGAGCCCGGTTTCCTCTCCCTGCTCAAGGCCCGTCACCCCTTCGTGGCGATCGACGAGCTGCAGGACATCAACTCCCCCCAGTTCGCGCTGCTTTCGAAGCTGGCCTCTTCCCAGGTCCTCGGTATCGGCGATCCTGACCAGGCCATTTACGGCTTCCGCGGGTCCGACCGCAGCCTCTTTTTCAGGTTCCGGGAGGAGACCGGGACCGCCACTTTCAACCTCACCCGCAACTACCGATCATCCGGGACGATCGTCGCCTCGGCTGACGCCATCATCGCCTCGGACAGGGCGGACGGGAGCCCGGCGCTCAGCGCGGTGCGTGCGGACGGCGCCCGCATCAGGATCGCCGCGGCGGCGAATCCCGAAGAGGAGGGCCGCCTCATCGCCTCCGCGATCACGGACCTCGTCGGCGGCGTCGACGCGGTCTCCGTCGACGCGGCGCGCGTGCGGGGACCGGGTGCGATGGCCTTCTCCGACATCGCCGTGCTCTTCCGCACGCGGGCGGTCAGGGACGCCCTCCTCCCCGCGCTCAGCGCCGCGGGGCTTCCCCTCGCACTCGGTACCGGCGCCCCGCTGTCTGACGAAGAGCCGTTCAGGTCGCTCATCGCCGCTCTGCGCCTCGTGGCTAATCCCTCGGACACCGTGGCGCTCGCGGTCATGAGCGCTCACGCGGCAGGTGCCGACGCGCTTCTCCGCGGGGCGCCCGAGCTTTCCCGTGTCGCAGCCGAGCTCGGGGTCTGCGCGCTCATCGACAGGGTCGTCGACGGCTTCGTCCCCATCGATCGCACCGTGCCCGAGGCGGCACTGGGGGAGGAGACGCTACGGGCAAGTGCCGCGGAGCACGGAACGGACCTCGACGGATTCCTCGGACGCGTCTCCCTCTGCGCCCGAGAGACCGAGCCTGCCCGACCCGCCGAGAAGGTCTCCCTCCTCACGTTCCACGCTGCAAAGGGGCTTGAGTGGCCCGTGGTGTTCATCGCCGGCGCTGAGGAGGGGATCACCCCGATGGGGGAGGATCTCTCGGAGGAGCGGCGCCTCTTCTACGTCGCCGTGACCAGGGCGCGGGACCACCTCCACATCACGCATTGCCGCAGCCGCAGGGTCTTCGGAAGGGAAACGGCCATGACACCCAGCCGGTATCTGGCCGAGATCCCGGCGCGGTGCAGGCAGGAAGAATCCGCCCGTCGTGCGGCGCGGCCCCGGCAGCTCACCCTGTTCTGAAGCTCCGGGCGCCGCCCGTTGACGGCCCGGTCTCACGCGACTATGCTCGGACTGCATGGACGCTGGCATGGACGGCAGGGACACGAGGACATTCCTCAAGAGCCTCGGGTTTCCCGAGGTGAAGGTTCATCACTCCTTCAACCATTTCGATTTTTCCCGGCAGGGTCGGCGCATCCTCGTCATCGGGAGCATGGGGTCGGGCAAGACCGAGTTCTCCGCCCGGATCTGGCGGGACTCCGAGGTCGCGCAAAAAAAGACGGGGGCGGCCGCGGAGCTGACCCGCACCGACGGCGCGGACCGCAGGATCGTCTTCTTCATCCGTTCCGCCCTGGACGCCAAGAGGTTCCCTGACTACCCGCCGGATGCCCTTCCCTATCGGGGGGGGTTCGTGCGCTGCGGGAAGAACATCGCGGAGATCAACGATTCCTTCGACCTGGAACGGGTGATGGCGGAAAACCCCACGGCGGGGACATGGGTCATCGACGAAGCGTCGTTCTACGAGGAGAGGCTCGCCTACGTCGTGCAAAGCGCATCCCAGACGCGCGGCCTCACGTTCATCTTTCCGTCGCTCGTGCTGAACTTCCGGCGGGAGATCTTCAACACCACCGCCCGCCTCCTCCTGGACACCGCGACCGACGTTTTCCCTCTCACCGCCTACTGCGAGCACCCCGAATGCCTCCAGGATTCGTTCTACACGTACCGCTACTACACGGTGGACGGCAGGGAATGCCCCGCCCTGTACTTCGATCCCCTTCTGGTGATCGGCGGAGACCGTGAGGTGAACGACGCACGGGAGCCGAACTACTGCACGCGCTGCGACGACCATCACTACCTCCCCGGCAAGGAATATACGTTCCTCTACCTCAAGCCGCTGGGCGAGCAGGCTTCGCGGGGAGAGTCCGCCCCGCTCACGCGCGAGCTCGGGCTCATCTCTTCCAGCATCGGGAAGTCCCAGCTCTACCGCCACTTCGAGAGCCACTACGACGAGATAAGGATGAACTCGCTGCGCGTCTCCTGCATCGCGGAAAAGGCGCTGCTCTTCCTCTTCACGGAGCAGAACCTCGTGCCCAACGAGCTCTTCCGCAGCATCGTCAAGGACCTCGATCTGGATGTCGACTATCTGCGGCGCCGACTCTCGGACTGCCGGCGGGGCGCGGTGCTGGAGGCCGTGTGACGTCGCGCGGGCGTCGGGCAGCCGGACTCCTCGCAGCGCTCGGAGCCATTGTCCTCGTCCTGTGGACCGGCTGTTCGGGAAAGCCGCCGGAGATCTCCCGCGTCTTCGCCCGCGTCATCTACTCGAACGACCCTGCCACGAAAGCCAACGTGGAGAAGCTCGGTGTGTTCCTCGTCGCCTCGGATGCCGACGGGATGGAGAACCTCAGCTCCTTCTACGTCATCAACGACGATGCCGAGCTGTTCTGGAAAGTGGACAACGCGTCGTGGATCTCGTCCACGGCGGAAGGTGAGACGTGGATCGGCACGACATCCCTCTCCATGCCGGACGGAGGCCCGATCCCCGCGGGCACCTACCGGGTGGTGCTCCAGGACGTCGGCGGGGAAACCGTGGAAAACACCATCACGGTCCCCGAGCGCGCCACACCCGCCGCCAACGCGAAGCTCCCCTCGGCGAGCGTCCAGGACGGGCTCATCACCGTCTCCGGCGCCGCGACGGGATTCGACGTCTGGGTGTACCGCAAGGACGGCTCGTACGTCGCATCGTTCCCGGTGGCAAAACCTTCGCGCACGCTTGCCGTGCACGTCGTCACCGACAGCTCCCCGTCGCTCGTCGAGGGTTTCTCGTTTCGCATCTTCTCCTGGGACGAACGGGCCGGCTACGGCGTGCTTTCGGGCGCCTACACGGCGGGAGCCTTGCCCCGCCGGTAGGCCCGGGCTATGATCCGCACCATGGACCAATGTATTCTCGCCCTCGACCAGGGGACGACCAGCTCGCGCGCCATCGTCTTCGATGCCGCAGGCCGGCCCCTCTCCCTCTCCCAGAAGGAGTTCCGCCAGAGCTATCCGCGCCCCGGTTGGGTCGAGCACGACCCCCTGGAGATATGGTCCACGCAGCTCGGCGCCGCGCGGGAGGCCCTTGCCCAGGCGAGGGTCCCCCTGTCGAAGATCGCCGCCATCGGTATCGCCAACCAGCGCGAAACCTCCGTCTTCTGGGACAGGCGGACCGGGGAGCCGCTCTGCCCCGCCATCGTATGGCAGGACAGGAGGACGGCCGACATCTGCCAGAGCCTTTCCGCCAAGGGCCTGGAGCGCATGATCGTGGAGAAGACCGGGCTGTTGCTGGATCCGTATTTCTCCGGCACGAAGATCATGTGGGCCCTCGAGAACGTGCCCGGGCTGAAGAAGAAAGCCCAGGCCGGCGAGCTCTGCTTCGGGACCGTGGACTCGTGGCTCGTGCACAAGCTCACGGGCAAGCACCTCACCGATCCCTCCAATGCCTCCCGCACCCTGCTCTTCGACATCCACAGGGGGATGTGGGACGAGGAGATCCTCTCAGCCCTGGGCATTCCTCCGTCGATCCTGCCCCGTGTGGTGCCGTCCGCTTCGGACTTCGGAGCCACGCCCGACGAGCTTTTCGGCGCCGCCATTCCCGTGCGCGGCGTCCTCGGAGACCAGCAGGCCGCGCTGCTCGGCCAGGCCTGCGTGGAACCGGGCTCGGTCAAGGTGACCTATGGAACGGGGTGCTTCTGCCTTCTATGCACCGGGCGTGAGCCGGTGAAGTCCCGCAACCGGCTCCTCACCACCGTGGCGTGGGACCTGGGCTCGGGGCTGGAATACGCGCTGGAAGGGTCGGTCTTCATCGGAGGTGCCGTCGTGCAGTGGCTGCGCGACGAGCTTCGCATCCTCTCCTCCGCCGCGGAGTCCGACATCATGTCGCGCTCGGTCCCCGATACCGGCGGCGTGTACTTCGTCCCCGCCTTCGTCGGGCTCGGCGCGCCCTACTGGGACCCCGACGCCCGCGGCGCCCTCTTCGGGCTCACCCGGGGGAGCAGGCAGGAGCACATCGTGCGGGCGGGCATGGAGAGCATCGCCTACCAGACGCGGGACCTCGTCAAGGCCATGGAGGCCGACGCGGGGCGCGCGATCCAGTCGGTGAGGGTGGACGGCGGCGCGTCGATGAACACGTTCCTCCTCCAGTTCCAGGCCGACATCCTGGGCATGCCCCTGGTGCGCCCGCGCAGCGCGGAGACAACGGCACTCGGCGCGGCTTTCGCCGCCGGGCTGTCGTGCGGCACGTGGAAGAGCTGCTCGGAGCTTTCCGAAATCTGGAGGGCCGATGCGATATTCACGCCGTTGATGACCGATACGACCCGCGCCGCACTGATCGAGGGGTGGAACGCCGCGGTGAGCTCCACGAGGTCGTTCGGAAGAAGGGCGTGAGAAGGGTTCAGTTCCTCGTCATCGGCAGGGTGCCGCTGTTGGACTCGAGGGTGAGCGTGTTCCCGCTCCGCGAATAAGCATAGAGCCCCAGAAGCCACCCGTAGGTCGTCGGGTTGTTCCCGTGGGTGAGTGCCGTGGACCCGCTGAGTGCTATCGTTTTTGCAATAACGTCCTGATTCGAAGTTCCGGATCCCGACAAGACCTCTGTCCCGTCCGCGCCACCGCTGACGACCCCTGCCAGGTTCCATGCGCCATCGGAGGCGAATACCAGCGTCCAACTGTATGTCATGGAGCCCTGGGTGGCATTGTATGCCCATGATCCTGCCACTGAATCGGATGCACCGGCAATGCTGCAGCCGGACAGGAAGGATACGACAAGCGTGGAACATACGAGCAGAAGGGCACGGTTCCTGATCCTTCTCATCGGGGGTATTTTATAGCTGCAAGGCCAGTGAGGCAAGGGTTTTGGCGCCGATCGGAATCGAACCGATGACACACGGATTTTCAGTCCGTTGCTCTACCGTCTGAGCTACAGCGCCGGTATCGGCACATACTAACGGGGGTCGGAAAAAAGTCAAGGGGGGTGGCGTCAACAATCCTCTGTTTGCGTCTCACAAATGAGCACTTCTCATTTTGCCCCACGATAGGGGCTCCATTTGCCAGTACTGCCGTTATGTCGTGAGCTCCAAAGGTGCAAAATGAGAAGTGCCGGGGTGGCGTGATTCGGCTGAAAGACTCGCGTTTTTATGCTATTTTCGTACCATGCCGTCCCATTTCACCCACCTCCTCTTTGCCGAGGAAGCTCTGAAGGCCGCCCTCGGCGAAAAAGCGCAGGATATCCTGGGGACGCACGGGAATTTGTACCGATTCGGCGCGCAAGGGCCCGACTTTTTCTACCACAACCAGCGCACCATGCCGACGGGCCTCCGCTACGGGGTTGCGCTGCATCGCCACGGCTACGGACAGTTCGTGGCGGCGATGGTCCGTGAGGCGCACCGCCTCTCCGCCGGACCGGGATCCGAGCTCGCCGCGTTCATCCTCGGGTTTGCCACCCACGCGCCCCTCGACCGCAAGGCGCATCCGTTCATCGGCTACTTCGCGGGATGGGTGGACCCCCGCAAGGAGGCTTCCACGCGGATCTACCACGCCCACCCCTTCCTGGAGCGAATCCTCGACGTCCTCGTGCTGCGGGAGCGGTTCGGGAAAACCCCCGCCGAGTTCGACTTCCTCTCCATGGTGCGCTGCGGACGCACCCTTCCCTACCCGGTGATCAAGGCGATGGTGAAGGGGTTGAACTCCACCTATCCCCTGTACAACTACAAGAGCAGGGACAGGCAGCGCATCCAGAACGCGTACCACGATTCCATCTTCTTCTACAAGCTGACCAACCACCTCAACCCCGACCTGATCAAGCTCGCATACAAGAAGGACCGCAAGGAGGGATTCAAGGAGCGGCGTCTGGGTCTCATCCACCCCAGGATCATCCCCGAAGGCCATGACTTCCTCAACCTCTCCCACGTCTCCTGGTGCCACCCCTGCGACGACACCGACGTCTCCAGCGCGAGCTTCCTCGATCTGTATGAAGCGGCCCTCACCGATTGCGTACCGATGCTCCAGAGGCTGCATGCCGTGCTTTACGGACAGGCTCCCATGGAGGGGCTGGGCGATTTCCTGGGCGACGTGAGCCTGGATTCGGGACGCGAACATTGCACGCCCGTGTACAGCCGCCCTTTCCCGCTCAAGGAGATCCTCGAGGAAATGTATGAAGCGATGGAGAAGGAGATGGCGACGGGACCGCGGGCCCCGTAGGGCCTCACCCCTTTTCGATCTCCGCCAGCATCGCCTCCGGGTCGTTCGTCGGCAGCAGACACGTGAAGTCGCGACACACGTACGCCGTGGCGCGCCCGTTCAGGCCGCGGTAGCCCGCGTCGGTTCCCGGGGACACATAAGACACGGTGAGACAGGGAAGGAATCGACCGCGCAGCACCTCTCTCATGAGTCTCGTGTCCCCGGCCTCCAGCGCTCCTACGATGACGAGCTCAGTCGTGGGTCCCAGCAGGAAATCGATGCCTGAAAAAAAGAAAGAAAACGATCCGACATTCTGCTCGGCATCCGCAGGATACAGGCGGCTGACAGTCGCCGCCCTGCGGGCGTGGTCGGGCTCCCCCGTCAACCGGTGGAGCTTCAACAGAACGAGGAGCATCACGGAGTTTGCCGAAGGGATCACGCCATCGGTTATCGATACGCGCCGCTGGATCCTCTGCTCGCCGTCGGCAGCGCCCTGGAAGTATCCTCCGTTCACGGGATCCCAGAAATCGGCATTCATCACATCGACGAGGCTGAGCGCTTCCGTCAACAGCGGGGCTTCGAATGTCGCCTCGTAGAGCTCCACGAGCCCCCACGCGAGAAACGCGTAGTCGTCGGCGAAAGCGCGGATGCCGGCCTCCCCGTCACGGTAGCGATGGAGCAGCCGGAAGTCCTCCGTGCGCATGCGATCGAGGATGAACCGCACGGCGCGCAGGGCCGCGGAGAGAAAGTCGGCTCTTCGGAATGCCGCTCCCGCGCGGGCCAGCGCTGCCACGGTCAGTCCGTTCCAGTCCGTGAGGAGCTTGTCGTCGCGAAACGGCCTCGGGCGGAGTCCACGGATCTGCAACAGGACTTCCGTGTCCGAAGACGGTGCCGTGTCGGGACCGGCCCTGTGGAGAATGCACGGTTCGGTCCCCTTTACGCCGTGCCCCTCCATGAAGCTCTCCGCCCCTGCTCCCAGGGCCGCTCGGAGCTCCGCAGCGGTCCACAGGTAGAACCGCCCCTCCTCGCCCTCCGAGTCCGCATCCTCTGCCGCGGCGAAGCCGCCGTCGGGCAGGGAGAGATCGCGCAGAACGTAGCCCAACGTGTCCGTGGCGGTGCGCCGATAGAAGTCCTTGCCCGTAGCCTGCCATGTCTCGGCGCAGGCGATCGAGAGGAGGGCCTGATCGTAAAGCATTTTCTCGAAGTGGGGGACGAGCCACTGGCGATCCGTCGAATAGCGGTGGAATCCGCCGCCGACCTGATCGTACACGCCCCCGTTGCGTATCGCTGTCAGGGTGCGCTCCACCATCGAAAGCGCGGCGGGATCTCCCGTGCGTCGCCAGGAGCGCAACAGGAGCAACAGGTGCGTAGGCATGGGGAATTTCGGTGCCGTTCCGAACCCTCCGTATTGGGCGTCGAACACCGCGGAAAGCGATCGCGCCGCGCGGACGAGCGTCCCCTCCCGTGCGGCGAAGCCATTCGGCACGGAGCTCGCCGCCCGCCCGAGCTCCGCGTGGATCGAATCGGCGGAGCTGAGGAGCTCGTCACGCTCGTTCGCCCAGAGCTCCTGCACCCGTGGTATCAGCTCGAGCATGCCCAGCCGTCCGTAGGCGGCATCACGGGGGATGTAGGTGCCGGCGAAGAAGGGTTGCCCGTCCGGCGTCATGAGAATGGTCAGAGGCCACCCGCCCGAACCCGTGAGCAGGAGGCTCACCTGCATGTAGTGATCGTCCAGATCCGGCCTCTCCTCACGGTCCACCTTGATGGAGACGAACGCCCCGTTCATGAGCTCGGCGACTTCGGGATCGGAAAAGGACTCGCGCTCCATCACGTGGCACC
>PLNO01000152.1 GCA_003141795.1 Spirochaetaceae bacterium
CAGCTACGACCACCGACTCATCGACGGGAGGGAGGCGGTGACCTTCCTCCGCAGGATCAAAGATCTCGTTGAAGACCCGTGGAGGCTCTTCATCCAGGCATAGGAGGCGCGCGTGAGCGTTGATTCAGGGACCTATTCAAAGGGGCTGGAGGGGATCATTGCCGACGAGACGACGATCTCCCGCATCGATGGACCGAAGGGTAAGCTCTACTACAGGGGCTACCCCATCGAGGAGCTGGCACGGAAGTCCGATTTCGAGGAGGTCACCTATCTTCTCCTCTACGAAAAGCTTCCCACGGCTGCCGAGCTCTCCGAATGGCGGAAACGGATGCGGGTGAGCAGGGACATCCCCGAGCAGGTGAAGGACATGATCCGCGGGTTCCCGGCAGGGGCGCACCCGATGCAGCTCCTCCAATCCGTGGTGGCCTACATGTCGAGCTACGTCGAGCACACCATCCATCATTCCCCGACATGCAACTGCCGCAGCACGCTCCACCAGATCGTGCAGACCACGAGCGTCGTGGCCGCCTACGAGCGCTTCCGGGAGGGGAAATCGTACGTACCTCCCCTCGATTCACTCTCCCACGGGGCTAACTTCCTCTACATGCTGCGGGGAAAAGAGCCTGAAGACTACGAGGGGAGGATCATGGACGCCTGCCTCGTGTTGCACGCCGAGCACGAGTTCAACGCGTCGACCTTCACGGCCCGGGTGGTCGCCTCGACGATGTCCACCTGCTATTGCAGCATCTCCGCCGCCATGGGGGCCCTCTTCGGATCGCTGCACGGCGGTGCCAATGAGAAGACCCTGGACATGATCGAAGAGATCGGCTCCCCGCAGAAAGTCGGCGCATGGATGGACACGGCCATTGCGGAAAAGCGAAAGGTGTCGGGCATGGGACACAGGGAGTACAAGGTGAAGGATCCGCGCTCCTACGTCATGGAGGAGTTCCTCGCGGAGCTCTCGGGGAAGAAGGGGGACCATCGCCAGTACGACATCCTCAAGGAGCTCGAGCGCCAGTTCAAGGAGCGCATGGAGGAGAAGGGAAAACCCGTTTACCCGAACGTTGACTACTTCTCCGGCGCCGTATACACGCTGCTGGGGATTCCCAAGATCATCTTCACGCCGATCTTCGCCATGGCGCGTGTTTCGGGCTGGCTTGCCCACATCCTCGAGCAGAGGGAGCACGGCAATCGGATCTACCGGCCGGAGAGCCTCTACAAAGGTCCGCCAGAGCGTCCCTACGTGGCGCTCGCGCTCCGCGGGTAGAGAACAGCGGCGTACATGCGGCCGTGATAGCTGCTGGGCTGAAAGCCCAGCACGCGGGGAGCGGAAAGTCCCGCGCATGCGGCGATTTCCCCGAGACGGGAGGAGGGCACGGGATAGGGGACCCAGGGGCCGCGCCGATCGGTGTCGTATTCCACGAGGAGGAGCCGGCCCTCCGGCTTCAACCACTTCGCGACATGGGAGAGAACGCCGCACGCGTCCTTCTGGAAGTGCAGCGCGTTGGCCATGAGGATGCCGTCCAGCGGGGGGAGGTCGATCGCCGCGGTGAAGTCGCCCCGTATCACCGTGAGGCCGACACCGGGGAACCTGCCGCGGATCTCCCGCTCCTGCTCCCGCAGCCCTGCCGCGTCGACGTCAACGGAATAGATCCGGCTCCCCGCGGCGCTGCAGGAGGCCAGCGCAGAGGTGAAGGCCCCCGATCCCGAGCCGAGATCGGCCCATACCCGCTCCCGGTCGGTAACGGCTTCCCGAATGAGCGCAATTCGTTCCTCTTCCTTCATCCTATCCGTGCGGCCTCCCGGCGGGATATAATATAATAAGGAAAAGGAGCGGCCTCAATGCTCACAGAGATTCGCAATGCGCGGCAGATCAACGGAGAAGGGCCTCGACGCTGGTTCACGGACGAGTTCTTCGACCTGATCGTCTGGTATGGCGATGAAGGGGCTCCGACAGGCTTCCAGCTCTGTTACGACAAGCAGGAACGCGAGCGGGCCATTACGTGGACGAAGGCTCACGGTTTCCAGCACAACAAGATCGACGCGGGGGAAACACCCGGCCACGCCAAGATGACGCCGGTGGTCGTTGCAGACGGCGTGTTCAACAGGGACCCCGTGATGGAAAAATTTCAACGCGCCGCCGCCCGACTGCCCCCGGAGGTCTCCGATTTCGTCTCCCGTACCCTGAGAAGCTATCCCGGCTGACCCGGCCCGTTCACGGGCCCGTCGGCAAACGCGACTGCCCAGCGGGCCCGTCCACAAACGCGACACCGTCAGGGACGCCCCCCCGCTACAGCGCCGGAGGCTCGTCGGAGATGAGCCTCTCCGCCCGGGTCATCTCGAATACTTCCCGCAGGAGCGCGGCGTCCTCCGCGCTCTGGTGGATCCCCCTGCGCGCGAACATCCGCTTCTGGATGAGGATGGCCTGGTCAACGGGACACTCCGTGATCTGACCGAAGGACCGCGCGTAGTTGCAGAAGCTCGGCACGTTCGTGCCGATGAACCCGTAGAGCATGCTCGAGACGCCGATGATCTTGCCGGTGAAGATGCTCGTGTTGATGGCGCTCTTGGCGTAGTCTCCGATGATGGAGCCGAGGAACTGCATGCCGGTGTCCTCCCGCCTGTGGGGGAACTCCAGGCGCACCTCCCCGTAGGTGTTCTTCAGGTCGCTGTTGCTCGTGCCCGCGCCGAGGTTCACCCACGAGCCCACCCATGAGTGTCCGAGGAACCCGTGGTGCTGCTTGTTGGTGAAGCTCTCCACGATGCTCGCCTCCACCTCCCCGCCGATCTTGCACGTCTCACCGATGCAGACGTGGTCCTTGAGGGAGGCGCGCTCGATGATCCGCGATTTCGCCCCCACATACACCGGGCCCACGAAGTAGGTGAAATCGAGGGCTTCAACGTCCGCGTCCAGGACGACCGGGCCATGCGCCGTGCGGAAGATCGCCGTGTCGGCGATGCTGACCCCCTCGGCGGCGAACACTCCGGGCTTCACCTCACGGTAGCGCCCGTGCGCGATGCGGTAGCGGATGTTCACGTCGAACAGCGGCTCCAGGTGCTTGATCACCTCGTACTGGTGGTCGAGCGTCTTGAAAAGCTCCTCTTCGTGGAGAGGCAGCTTCGACTCCAGAAGCCACGGGGTGACCGTTTCCGACGACAGGGCAGCGGGCAGCGCCACTCCCGCGGGGAGGAATGCCGCCGACACCCTGTCGCCGACGGTCGCGATGAAGGGCTTGCCCGTCTCCCCCAGCGACCTCACCCTTTCCACGTAGCGGGAATCCGGAACCAGTGACGCGTTGAGGAAGAGGTGCGCGCGCGTGCGGTCCAGCGCCGGGCGCGGGTAGCGCTGGAGCGCCGTCTTTTCCAGATAGTCGCGGACGATCCAGCTCGGCTCTCCGGCGGCGCTTGCAAGCTCGAACAGCGTGCAGCACGCGCAGGTGACGCCGAATGCGGGACGCGTCAGGGTGATGGGGTTCATGCGGCCCAGCAGGTGGTCCTCGAAGAGTACGATCTGTGCATCCATCACCGCTACTCCACTGTCACGCTTTTTGCGAGGTTACGTGGCTTGTCGATGTCGCACCCGCGCTCGACGGCGATATAGTAGGCAAGGAGCTGCAGGGGGATGACGGCGAGCACGGGCAGAAGGGGATCGAGGGTCCGCGGGATGCGGATCACCTCCTGCGCCAGTCCCTCCATCTCCGCGTCCCCCTCCTGGATCACCGCGATGATGCGGCCGCCGCGCGCACGGATCTCGTTCGCATTGCCCACCATCTTGTCGCGGATCTCCGTCTGCGCGGCAAGGACGACCGTCGGCACCTCGGCGTCGATGAGCGCGATCGGCCCGTGCTTCATCTCGGCTGCCTGGACCCCTTCCGCGTGGATGTAGGAGATCTCCT